>NZ_JBSFDI010000005.1:0-487113 GCF_053593835.1 Streptomyces sp. NPDC002076 | reverse complement strand
CTCCCCGGCCCATTCCCCCATCACCACGAAACGAGTCTGGCCCCGCCGCTCACGCGGCGGGGCCAGAACCCCAAGATCTTCATGAGCCTTCTAGGAGGCCCGGTCCCGGGCCTGCTCGGCCGCCGCGCGCACCGAACCCCGGTGGACCGGCCCGTGGCCCGGCAGCAGGGTGTCGCCGTCCAGTGCGCCGATCGTCTCCAGGGAGGCCACGACCCCGGCCCGCTCGTGGTGGAAGAAGTCGAGCAGGATCTGCGGTCCCTTGACCCGCGAGGTCGCATGGCCGCTGACCAGGGCGTCGCCCGAGATGACGATGCCCGCATCGGGGAGGTGGTAGACGCAGTGGCCGCCGGTGTGGCCCGGGGTGTGCACGGGCACGGGGCGGCCGGGCAGGTCCAGCGGCCCCTCGCCGGGGAACGGCTCGGGAGCGGCGACGGGGTTGTGGTCGGTGCCGCCGACGCGGATCACATGGGCCGCCCAGGGCAGGACGCCCGGCCGCCAGGCGTTGCGCACCACGTCGCCGATGGAGGCCTGCTGCAGGAAGTCCCGTCGCGCGTGCGGGACTTCGGCCGGGTGCAGATACACGGGGGTGCCATGGGTGGCGCGCAGGTACTCGGCCGAGCCCAGATGGTCGTTGTGCGCGTGGGTGATCAGCACGGCGGCGACCGCCTCCGGTGAACTGCCCACCGCGGCGAGGGATTCGAGGACTCCCTGGCGGTCTCCCGGATAGCCGGTGTCCACCAGGGTGACGGCGTCCCCGTCCTTCAGGATCACCCAGTTGACGTGGTTGCCGTGCACCAGATGGATGCCGTCGGCGACTTGGTGTACCTCTGCCCGCATGATCTCCCCGAACCCTGTGCGGCTGACCGTCCGGGACAGCCAACCAGATGTGCCGGTGCCCCGCACCGGCGGGGCGCGTCACTGCACGCCGTGCGGCCGGAACTGGATGCTGATGCGCGGCCCCGCGGCCCGGGCGGTCTTTGGCACGCAGTGCTCCCAGGTCCGCTGGCAGGAGCCGCCCATCACGATCAGGTCGCCGTGGCCGAGCGGCCGCCGCAGCGTCGTACCGCCGCCGCCCGCCGGACGCAGCAGCAGGTCACGGGGCGCGCCCACCGAGAGAATCGCGACCATGGTGTCCTCGCGGGCACCCCGCCCGATCCGGTCCCCGTGCCAGGCCACGCTGTCCCGGCCGTCCCGGTAGAAGCACAGCCCGGCGGTCGTGAACGGCTCGCCCAGCTCCTCGGCGTAGTGCTGGGACAACGCGTCACGGGCCTCGTCCAGCACCGGATGGGGGAGCGGGTCGTGCGCCGCGTAGAAGGCCAGCAGGCGCGGCACGGCCACCACGTTGTCGTACATCTTGCGGCGCTCCGCGCGCCATGGCACGTCCGCCGCCAGCTTCTCGAACAGGGCGTCGGCCCCGCTCAGCCAGCCCGGCAGGACGTCGATCCAGGCGCCGGCGCCCAGCTCGGTCCGGCGCAGCCCGTCGAGCGGTCCGAGCCGCAGCTCGTCGGTCTGGTCGAACAGGGAGCCCTGGAGGTGCGTGGACATGGGCCCCAGCGTACTCCTTAATCGAAAACATGTTCCCTTGTCTTGCCTGAGGACGTTTCTGGCTGCGCAAGCCTCTTTCGATACATCGGTGTATCCGATACGTTTGTGTATCGAACTTGGGAGGTGGCTGCTGCCATGGAGGAGACGGCCAAGCGCGTCACCCGGCGCCGGGTCCGCACCCGGGCCAGGCTGCTGCAGGCCGCGTTCGAGGTGTTCGCGGCCAAGGGCTTCGGGCGGGTCTCCATCGAGGAGGTCTGCGAGGCGGCGGGCTTCAGCCGTGGCGCCTTCTACTCGAACTTCGCCACGCTGGACGAGCTGTTCTTCGCGCTCTACCAGGAGCGCGCCGAGCTCATCGCCTCCCAGGTGACCGAGGCGCTCTCCCAGGACGGGCCCGGACTCGACGTGCCGACGGCCGTCGACCGGGTCACCGAGGTACTGCTGCTCGACGTGGACTGGCTGCTGGTCAAGACCGACTTCCTGGTGCACGCCGCCCGCGACCCCGAGATCGCCCGCGCCCTCCTCGACCACCGCGCCCGGCTCCGCGAGGCGGTCGCCGACCGGCTCTTCCGGGCCCGCGGCAACACCGAACTGCCCGCCGTGCTCGGCGACGTGGACGGCGCCGCGCACGCGGTGGTCGCCGCGTACGACGGCGTCACCGTCCAGCTGCTGCTGGACAAGGACGTCGAGGCCGCCCGGGCCTGGCTCAAACAGCTGGTCACCGCCCTGCTCACGGACGGCAGCAGCACCCCGCACGACCCCGGCGCGACCACCCCCGCATGACCCCGCACCAGCTCGCACGACCCCCGCACGAGGACCTCTAGGGAAGGACACAGTCACGATGGACGCGGACGTCATCGTCGTCGGAGCGGGCCTCGCCGGCCTGGTCGCGGCGCATGAACTCACCAGCCGGGGCCGCCGGGTGGCCCTGGTCGACCAGGAGAACGCGAACAACCTCGGCGGACAGGCGTTCTGGTCCTTGGGCGGGCTCTTCCTCGTCGGCTCGCCGGAGCAGCGCCGCCTCGGCATCAATGACTCCTTCGACCTCGCCTGGAACGACTGGCAGGGCAGCGCCCAGTTCGACCGGCTCGACGACGAGGACTCCTGGGCGGTGCGCTGGGCCCGCGCCTATGTCGAGTTCGCGGCCGGCGAGAAGCGGTCCTGGCTCAAGGGACACGGCATCGAGCTGCTGCCCACCGTCGGCTGGGCCGAGCGCGGCGACCTCAGGGCGGCAGGGCACGGCAACTCGGTACCCCGCTTCCACATAGCCTGGGGCACCGGCACCGGCGTGGTCGAGCCGTTCGTGAAGTACGCCCGTCAGGCCGCCCGGGACGGACTGCTCACCTTCCACCACCGCCACCGGGTCGACGAGCTGGTCATCGCGGACGGCTCCGCGCGCGGAGTGCGCGGCACCGTCCTGGCCGAGGACCGCTCGCCACGCGGAGTCGCCTCCAACCGCGACCGCGCCGGAGACTTCGAACTCACCGCCCAGGCGGTCGTCGTCACCACCGGCGGCATCGGCGCCGACCACGACATCGTCCGCCGCTACTGGCCCGCCCGGCTCGGCACCCCGCCGGCCGAGATGGTCACCGGCGTCCCGGCCTACGTCGACGGCCGGATGCTCGACATCAGCGCCGAGGCCGGCGTCCGGCTGGTCAACCGGGACCGCATGTGGCACTACACCGAGGGCCTGCAGAACTGGGACCCGATCTGGCCCGGCCACGGCATCCGCATCCTGCCCGGCCCGTCCTCCATCTGGCTGGACGCCCTCGGCCGCCGGCTGCCCGACCCCTGCCTGCCGGGCTACGACACCCTCAACACCCTCAAGTACCTGCGCACCACCGAGGACATCGCCGGGTACGACCACTCGTGGTTCATCCTCACCCGGAAGATCATCGAGAAGGAGTTCGCGCTCTCCGGCTCCGAACAGAACCCCGACATCACCGCCAAGGACCGCAGGGGCGTCCTGCGCGACCGGCTGGTCGGCAAGGGCGCGCCCGCACCGGTCAAGGCCTTCCTCGACAAGGGCGCGGACTTCGTGACCGCGGGCAACCTGGAGCAGCTGGTCGGGAAGATGAACGCGCTGACCGACAAGCCGCTGCTGGACGCGGCGGAGGTGCGCCGCCAGATCGAGGCCCGGGACCTGCAGATGGCCAACCCCTACAGCAAGGACTCCCAGATCCAGGGCATCCGCAACGCCCGCCGCTACATCGGGGACCGGCTGGGCCGGGTCGCAGCCCCGCACCGCATCCTCGACCCCGCCGCGGGCCCCCTCGTCGGAGTCCGGCTGCATGTGCTGACCCGCAAGACCCTCGGCGGCATCCAGACCGACCTCGACTCCCGCGCCCTGACCACCGACGGCACGCCGATCGAGGGGCTGTACGCGGCGGGCGAGGTGGCGGGCTTCGGCGGTGGCGGGGTGCACGGCTACAACGCGCTGGAGGGCACCTTCCTCGGCGGCTGCCTGTTCTCCGGCCGGGCCGCGGGCCGGCACGCGGCCGACCACACCGGCTGAGCTCAGCCCTTCAGCAGCTCCAGCAGGACCTGCGCGTGGCTCTGCTCCGGCGTCTTGGACGCGGTCAGCAGGGTCACGCGCTTGCTGCGGGCCGCCTTGCGCAGGCCGTCGAGGAGCTCGGCGGCCTCCGGAGCGTCGAGCTCCGCCTCGTAGCGGCCCCTGAACTCCTCGTAGGAGCCGCCCCCGTGGAACCACTTGCGCAGTTCGTTGGACGGCGTGAGCGCCTTCGGCCACTCGTCCACCCGGGCCGCGTCCTTGGCGAGGCCGCGCGGCCACAGCCGGTCGACCAGGACGCGCAGACCGTCGTCGGCCTCGGGCGGGTCATAGATGCGGCGCACACGCACGCTCACGGTCGGGCCCCTCTCGGGTCGCGGACGGTCCAGCGAGCGTACTGCGGCTGCCCCCGGCCCCCCGGTCACGACGCGGGGCGAGATGACCTGAACAAGACAGTAACCGGGCGCTCGCCACCCCTACTCTGTATCACCCGGCACTTCCTCCAGGAGCCGCATGTGACGCCACCCGGCAGACAGCACCTCCGACGCCGTACCGCCGCCCTCGCCACCGTCCCCGTCGCCCTCGCGGCACTCGTCGGCGCCGCCGGACCCACGGCGCCCGGAACGGCCGGCGCCCCCGGCGCGGGCGACCCCTACTTCCCGCTCAGCGGCAACGGCGGCTTCCACGTCCGGCACTACGACCTCACGCTCCGCTACGACACCTCCTCCCGGCATCTCGACGGCAGGGCCGTCCTCGACGCCCGCGCCACCCAGCACCTCAGCCGCTTCGACCTCGACCTGAAGGGCCTGAAGGTCACCGGCGTCACCGTCGGCGGCACGCCCGCGGCGTTCCGGCGCGACGGCCAGGAACTCGTCGTCACACCGCGCCACACCCTGCCCGCGGGCCGGGGGTTCCGGGTCACCGTCACCTACGACGGCACCCCGAAACCGGTCACCGACCCCGACGGCAGCGCGGACGGCTGGATACCCACCGACGACGGCGCCTTCGTCGCCGGCGAGCCCCAGGGCGCGATGACCTGGTTCCCCGCGAACGGCCACCCCAAGGACAAGTCGTCGTACGACATCACCGTCACCGTCCCCGAGGGGCGCACGGCCGTGTCCAACGGCATGCTGCTCGGACAGCGCACCGAGCACGACCGGACGACCTTCCACTGGCGCGAGACCCGGCCGATGGCCGCCTACCTGGCCACCGTCACCGTCGGAACCTTCAAGGCCGAGCAGTACACCACCCACGACGGCATCCACGTGTACAACGCCGTCGACCCGCGCGAGGCGAGCGCGGCCGCACCGGTGCTGAAGAAGCTGCCGTCCGTGCTCGCCTGGGAGAGCAAGCTGTTCGGGCCGTACCCGTACCGCTCCGCCGGTGCGATCGTCGACCACGCCCCGGCCGTCGGCTACGCCCTGGAGACCCAGACCCGGCCGCTGTACGACTCCGCGCCCGACATCGGCACCCTCGTCCACGAGAGCGCCCACCAGTGGTTCGGCGACTCCGTCTCGCTGACGGCCTGGAAGGACATCTGGCTCAACGAGGGCTTCGCCACCTACGCCGAGTGGCTGTACACCGAGCAGCACGGCGGCGACAGCGCCCAGAAGACCTTCGACACCCTGTACGCCCGCCCGGCGAGCGACCACCTGTGGGCCTTTCCGCCCGGCGACCCGGGCAGCGGCAAGAACATCTTCGACACGCCCGTCTACGCCCGCGGCGCCATGACCCTGCACCAGCTGCGCAAGGCCGTCGGCGACCGGGACTTCTTCCGCATCCTGCGCGCCTGGTCGGCCGCGCACCGCGACGGCCACGGCACGACGGCCCAGTTCACACAGCTGGCGGAGCGGATCTCGGGGAAGCGTCTGGACGGGCTGTTCCACACCTGGCTGTTCACGAAGGGCAAGCCGAACGGCGCCTGAACCCTCACCGGTTCCAAACATGTGTCGGCCAGAGTCGACACCATGATCCATCGCAGAACCGCCGTTGCCGTCCTCGCCTCCCCGCTGCTGCTCACCGGCTGTGGCGGCGGGGCCGAGGCGACCGAGCGCCGGACACCCCCCACCGGCCCGGCACCAAGCGCCACGCCCACCCCCGCGGTCCAGGCGGAGCAGGCGCGCCAGGGCATACCAGGTCTCGGCCCCGCCAGGTCGGCGGCGATACCCGACCGCTGTGAGCAGGCCGTCGTCGTCACCGGGCGCGGCAAGGACTCCCCGCTCTGCACGGTCGTCCTGCACCAGCGCACCGCCGCCGGCTGGCAGTCCGGCCCCGCCTGGCCCGGCCACAACGCCCTGCGCGGCTGGAGCGCCCACCACGTGCTGGGCGACCTGCGCTCCCCGCTCGGCGTCTACACCCTTTCCGACGCCGGCGGCCTGCTCGCGGACCCCGGCAGCAAGCTTCCGTACCACCGGTCCGGCGGTTTCCACTCGCCCGGCACCGGCTTCGAGGGCGAACCGCTCGAAGGCTGCTTCGACTACGTCATCGCGATCGACTACAACCGCGAGCCCGGCACCTCCCCGCTCGACTGGACCCGGCCGCTCGGCCCGAAGCGCGGCGGCGGAGTATGGCTGCACGTCGACCACGGCGGACCCACCCACGGCTGTGTCAGTCTCGCCAAGGCGCACATGAGGGAACTGCTGCGCACCCTCGCCCCGGAACGGCATCCGGTCGTCGTCATGGGGTACGCCGACTGGCTCGCCGCCTCGGCCGCCTAGGATCCGAACTCGTGTGCGCACATGTACTGGTCGCCGAGGACGACGAGAAGCAGGCCGAACTGATCCGCCGCTCCCTGCTGGCCGAGGGACACTCCGCCACGGTGGTGCACGACGGCGCCGCCGCGCTGGAGGCGGCCCGCAGTCTCCGGCCCGACCTCGTCGTCCTGGACCTGATGCTCCCGGTCCTCGACGGCTTCGGCGTATGCCGGGCGCTGCGCGGCGGCGCGGACCCGGAGATACCGGTGGTCATGCTCACCGCCCGCGCCGCCGAGGACGATCTGCTGCTCGGCCTCGAACTGGGCGCCGACGACTACATGACCAAGCCGTACAGCCCGCGCGAGCTGATGGCCCGGATCCGTACGGTGCTCAGGCGCAGCGGGCGCGGCGTCGGCACCCGGGACGACGACCCCGTGGTCCGGGCGGGCGCGATCAGCGTCGATCCCGTACGGCACGAGGTGTGCTGCGACGGCGCGACGGTGGACTGCACGCCCGCCGAGTTCCAGATCCTGCTGGCCATGGCCGCGGAGCCGGAACGGGTGTTCACCCGGCGGCAGTTGCTGCAGTGCACCCGCGGCTTCGACCGGGCCTCGACCGAGCGGGCCGTCGACGTGCACATCATGAATCTGCGCCGCAAGATCGAGACCGACCCGCGCCGCCCGGTACGTCTGCTGACCGTGTTCGGCGTCGGCTACAAGCTGAGCGGCACCCGGCCGTGAGGCGTGGGGGCGGCGTCGGTGCGGCGTGGGTCGGCCGGAGTGGGGTGAGAGGCGTGCGTACGGCGTGCGCACGTGCGCGCCGGGTGGGCGGTGTCCCTGAGACTACGGAGGCTTCGAGAAGGGCGGAGGCGCGTGAGGCGCCGGCAGGTCCGGGCTCGGGCGGCGCCGTGAGATGTCGGCGGGCCCGAGTTGGGCGGAGGCTGGTGGGATGCCGGCAGGTAGGGGATGGGTGGCGGTGCCGTGAGATGTCGGCGGGCCCGAGTTGGGCGGAGGTTCGTGGGATGCCGGCAGGTAGGGGATGGGTGGCGGTGCCGTGAGATGTCGGCGGGCCCGAGTTGGGCGGAGGCTGATGGGATGCCGGCAGGTAGGGGAGGGGTGGCGGTGCCGTGAGATGTCGGCGGGCCCGAGTTGGGTGGAGGCTGGTGGGATGCCGGCAGGTAGGGGATGGGTGGCGGTGCCGTGAGATGTCGGCGGGCCCGGGAGGGGTGGGGGTGCCCGTGAGATGCCGGCAGGTTCGAGACGGGCGGAGGCATCCGTGAGGCGCCGACCGCTGCGGGACCGGCCCGGCGCGCCCGTACAGCCAGGGCAGGGCGACGCCGGCCCGCAGGCGCCGGTGAGGCGGCGGATCCCGCTGCGCAAGCGGCTTCTCGTCCGGCTGCTGTCCGTCTCCGCCCTGATCGCCGTCTGCTCGGTGGCCGCCACCGCCTGGCTCGCGGTGACCACCACCACCAGCGCCCTGAAGGAGGAGCAGGGCCAGGACCTCGCGGCCGACAACCGCATCCTGGCCCGGCTCAGCGGGTACGCCGCCACCCACTCCGACTGGACGGACGTCCGCCGCACCGTCCGGCAACTGGCCGCCGAGACCGGACGCCGGATCGCGCTCACCACCGCCGACCGCACCCTCGTCGCCGACTCCGCGCCCCGCGGTACCCCGCTGCCACCCCGGCCCGCCGCCACCGTCGACCCGCTGCGCACCGACACCTACAGCGAGACCGGCGCCCAGCTCAGCGGCATCGACCCGCGCGTGGTCGGCCCCTACCTGCTCCCGGCGAAGGAACGCGCGAAACTGGACGCGCTGGCCGCCAAGCGCAGGCAGTGCTACGAGCGTTTCGGCCTCCAGCCCGGCATGGTCCGCACGGCCGGCGGGCGGCCCGTCGTCACCCTCCCGGACGGCACCGACCCGGCCGGCTACGGCGCGGCGGTGTGCGAGGACGGGCTGCTCAACACGCCCACACCGACGGAACGCAAGGCCCTGGCCGACCTCACCGACCTCGCCCGGCCGTGTCTGAAACAGGCCGGCCTGGACCTCGGCGGGCAGCTCTTCCTCACCTACGACCCCAGCGGCAAGGACCCCTTCGGCGGCGGCTACCTGGTCGCCAAGTACGCCAGGGCGGGCAAGGCGGCGACGGCGCGGGCCGCCCAGCACTGCGTCCTGACCGCCCGGCGCACCCAACTGGAGCCCTATGTCGCCCCGGTGGCCGACCTGTTCCTCGGCATCGGCGACCAGAACCCCTCCCGCTTCGACATGTCCCCGGCCAACAAGGCCAAGGTGATCGGCGCCGCCGGACTGGTCCTGGCCGTCACCGTCGCCGTCACCGCCCTCGTCGCCGTCCGGCTGGTACGGCCGCTGCGCGCGCTGACCGAGGCCGCCCAGCAGCCGCCCGACCTGCACGTGCGGGTGCCGGTGACGACCCGGGACGAGACCGGCATCCTCGCCGAGGCCTTCAACGACCTGACCGAGCGCCGCGCCCGCCTGGAGGCCCAGCGCAAGGCGATGGTCAGCGACATCGCGCACGAGCTGCGCAGCCCGCTCACCAACATCCGCGGCTGGCTGGAGGTTGTCCGCGACGGAGTCGTCGAGCCCGACCCGCCACTTCTGGACTCGCTGCACGAGGAGGCGCTCGTCCTCCAGCGGATCATCGACGACCTCCAGGATCTCGCCGCCGCCGACGCCGGCACCCTGCGACTGCACCGCGAGCCGCTGCGGGCCGGCGAGCTGCTGGACCAGGTGGCCGCCGCCCACCGGGTCGCAGCCGGAGCCGCCGGGGTCGCCCTGCGCACCGAGGCCGACGCCGGCGCCTGGCTCGACGCCGACCCGGTGCGGATGCGGCAGGCCCTCGGGAACCTGGTCTCCAACGCGTTGCGGCACACCCCCGCCGACGGCACGGTCACGCTGGCCGCCCGCCGGGACGGCGCGGACGTCGTGCTGACCGTGACCGACACCGGCACGGGCATCGCGCCCGAGGACCTGCCGCACGTCTTCGACCGGTTCTGGCGCGCCGAGAAGTCCCGCAGCCGCCGCACCGGTGGCAGCGGCCTGGGCCTGCCGATCGTGCGTCACCTGCTCGCCGCCCACCAAGGCACGGCCGAGGCCGCGAGCGAGCCCGGCGAGGGCGCGGTCTTCACGCTGCGGCTGCCCGCGGCCGGCCCACCCGCGGACCCCACCTGACCGTCTCCGATTCCCCGCCCGCACCAGGGGTACTCCGGTCGCGCGGCGCAGTCGAGGGAGATCAGGCCATGAGCGCACCGGAGGACCTGCCGGTCGTGTCCACGCCTGCCGAGCCGGCCCGCCTGGTGGACGAGCGGCAGGGCCTGTACGTCCGCTGGTCCCTGGGGCCCGGCACCGACCTCGCCGAGTTCTCGAGCACCGACGACCTCACCGGCGTACCCATGCCCGGGCTGTCCGCCAGTCCGCTCGACGTGGAAAGCTGGTGGGCGGACCGGTCGGTGGAGCTGTGGGTGGCCCGCCGTCTCTACGACTACGCGCACCTGCCGCACGACAAGGGGCCCGGTGTACGTCCCTGGGTCCTGCGGGGCCGGGAGACCGGCCGGGGCCCCGACAACGAGCCGCTCGTCACCGATGCCGAATCGCTGTGCTGGATCGCGGACGAGGTGATCGACGCGGCGAAGGAGCAGGTGGCCCGGCAGGATCGGGAGTGGGGCACGCTGCGCCGCGGTGGCCGCTGAGGCCCGGGCCGTGGACGCCGGGGTCAGCCGGAGCGCGGCCGGGAGCGGACCTGGCGGTGCAGGGCCCGGCGCTCCGACTCGGTCGTCCCACCCCAGATGCCGATGCCCTGGCCGGTCCCCAGCGCCCAGTCCAGGCACTCCTCCCGGACGGGGCACCGGCCGCAGACCGCCTTGGCGTGCTGGGTCTGCACCTGCGCCGGACCGGTGGTGCCGATGGGGAAGAACAGGTCGGGATCCTCGCGACGGCACGCGGCATGGTCGCGCCAGTTGTCCATGGAAGTCTCCTGGATCCGATCGAAGTCGTCCGTGCCTGTCGAATGCGTACTGCGGCTTCGGGTGACCGGTCGGGGCGGTGTGAAACGGCGTGTGCGACAGGGGGATCGTGCGACGACCGCGATCCGGCCACGGGCGCGCGTACGGTCCGCGGCGAGCCGTGCGCGCTCAACGGGCCGGGAACGGGGCGGACGGGCCACCGGGCCGTGGGCACCCGTGCCCGACCGGGCACCGGGGGCGCGGAGTTGGGGGCGAGAACCGGCCGGGTCCGTCGTCCGCCGCGCCACCGCCCGACCACCGTACTCCGCAGGGCCCTTCCGTCGGGGCGAAACGGATAGAACGTCACCGGATGAACGGGCCCGGCCGTCAGCGGCGCAGTGCCTCGGCCGCCGTCGCCGTCACCGCCTCGGCGAGCGCGGCCAGCGCGGGGGAGTCCAGCCTCCACTGCTGCCAGTACAGCGTGACGTCCATCCACTCCTCGGGCGCGAGGAGCACCAGCCGGTCCTCCGCCAGGAGCGGACCCGCCTGCACTTCCGGCACCATGCCCCAGCCGAGTCCGGCGGCGACCGCGTCCAGGAAGCCCTCCGAGGTGGGCACGAGGTGCCTGAGCGGGCCGGCGGAGCCGCGGCCCAGCCGGCGTACGAAGGCGTCCTGGAAGTCGTCCTTGCGGTCGAAGACCACGACGGGGGCCTCGGGCAGTGCCTCCGGCAGCGGCCGCACGCCCAGGTGGGCCGCGGTGAACTCCGGTGCGGCGACCGGCAGATACCGCATCCGGCCGAGCGGCCGGACCGTGCAGCCCGGCACCGGATCGGCGGCGGTGGTCACCGCCGCCATCACCAGACCCTCGCGCAGCAGGGCCGCGGTGTGGTCCTCGTCCTCCCGGTGCAGTTCGAAGCAGAGTCCCGCCACCCGGGTCAGCGCCGGCAGGAACCAGGTCGCCAGCGAGTCCGCGTTCACCGCCACCGACACCCGCGTCGGCTCCCCGGCACCGCTCAGCCCGAGTTCGCCCCAGGCGTCCCGTTCCAGTCGGGCGAGCTGCCGGGCGTACCGCACCAGCACCGCGCCCGACTCCGTCGCCCGCACCGGCTTGGTGCGCTGGAGAAGCACCCGGCCGGTGCGCTGTTCGAGCGCCTTGACCCGCTGGCTGACCGCCGACGGGGTCACATGCAGGGCGGCCGCGGCGGCGTCGAAGGTGCCCTCGTCCACCACGGCGAGCAGGGTCCGCACCTGCTCCAGGGGAAGCTCGGTCATCACGAGTGCTAAGGGTACGTAAGAATCTTTAGCTGTACTTGAGGGGCTCCGGCTTCTTAGGTTCGAGGCATGAACCACGCCCTGACCGCCGCGGCCGCCGGATTCGGCACCGGCCTCTCTTTGATCGTCGCCATCGGCGCCCAGAACGCCTTCGTCCTGCGGCAGGGGGTGCGCCGGGACGCGGTCCTCGCCGTGGTGGGCATCTGCGCCCTCTCCGACGCGGTGCTCATCGCGCTCGGCGTCGGCGGGGTCGGGGCGGTCGTGGTGGCGTGGCCGGGCGCGGTCCGGGCCGTCGGGATCACGGGCGGTCTCTTCCTGCTCTGCTACGGCGTCCTCGCCGCCCGCCGGGTGCTCAGGCCGGGGCCGGCCGGCCTGAGCGCCGAGGGGGAGGCCGCGGGCTCCCGGCGCCGGGCGGTGCTCACCTGTCTGGCGATGACCTGGCTGAACCCGCACGTCTACCTGGACACCGTGTTCCTGCTCGGCTCCCTCGCCGCCGACCGGGGCGCGTTGCGCTGGACCTTCGGGCTCGGTGCCGCGCTCGCCAGCCTGTGCTGGTTCGCCGCCCTCGGCTTCGGCGCCCGGCTGCTCGGCCGCTTCCTGGCCCGGCCGGCGGCGTGGCGGGTCCTGGACGGCCTGGTAGCCGTCACCATGCTGGCGCTGGGGGCCACGCTCATGGCCGGATCCTGAGGCCGGATGCCGGGCAGAACCCGTTCGGTGTGCACAGGGACAGTCGAGATAGTTAGGCTCTCGAATCGAAAAGATGTAGCGAGCAACCTCTATCGGCAACAGGACACCCGTGGACACCAGCGAGAGCAGCAGCACCACCGAATCCGACCCCGCGCCGGACACCGCGGCGGCACCCCGGCGCGGCTGGCGCCGCTGGGCGATGGACACCCGTCCGCTGAGCATCCCGGCCTACCGGCGCCTGTGGACGTCGACCATCGTCACCGCCGTCGGCAGCCAGCTCACCGCCGTGGCGGTGCCCAAGCAGGTCTACGACGTCACGCACTCCTCGGCGTGGGTCGGCTACGCGAGCCTGGCCGGTCTGGTGCCGATGGTGGCGTTCGCGCTGTGGGGCGGCGCGGTCGCCGACACCGTGGACCGCCGCAAGCTGCTGCTGGTCACCAACACCGGTATCGCGGTCACCTCGCTGCTGTTCTGGGCACAGGCCGTCACCGGGACGGACTCCGTCGCCGTCCTCATGGTGCTCCTCGCGTGCCAGCAGGCGCTGTTCGGCCTCAACTCCCCGGCCCGCAACGCCTCCATCGCCCGGCTGGTCCCCGCCGAGCAGTTGCCCGCCGCGGGCGCGCTCGGCTCCACCGTGATGCAGACCGGCATGGTCGCGGGGCCGCTGCTCGCCGGTGCGCTGATCCCGGTCATCGGGCTGCCCGAGCTGTACCTCATCGACGCCGTGGCGCTGTGCGTGACCGTGTGGGCCGTCTTCCGGCTGCCCGCGCTGCCCCCGCTCGGCGCGGCCGCCGCCCGCCGGGCCGGGGTCCGTGAAATCGCCGCCGGGTTCCGGTACATCTCCCGGCACAAGGTCCTGCTGCTGTCCTTCCTCGCCGACATCGTCGCCATGGTCCTCGGCATGCCCCGCGCCCTGTTCCCGCAGCTCGCGGCCCAGACGTACCACTCCTACGGCGAGGGGCTCGCGCTCGGTGTGCTGTTCGCAGGCATCCCCGTCGGCGCGGTGCTCGGCGGCCTGTTCTCCGGGGTGTTCTCCCGGGCCCGCCGGCACGGCTGGATGGTCGTCGGGGCGGTCGTCGGCTGGGGCCTGGCCGTCGCAGGGTTCGGGCTGAGCCGCAATCTCTGGGTGGCCCTGGCCTTCCTCGCCGCGGCCGGTGTCGCCGACATGGTCTCGATGGTCTTCCGCGGCGCGATCCTCCTGTCGGCCGCGACGGACGAGATGCGCGGCCGGATGCAGGGCGTGTTCACGGTGGTCGTCGCGGGCGGGCCGCGCCTGGCCGACGTACTGCACGGCACGGCCGGCTCGGCCTTCGGCCCGCGCGCCGCTGTGGCGGGCGGTGGCGCGCTGGTGGTCGTGGTGATGCTGGCCCTGGCCGCCGCCGTACCGGCGCTGCGTCGCTACCGGATCTGAGTCACACCAGACCGCCGCGCCCCTTCGTCGTGTACTGGTCCATCAGCTTCCCCCGGGTCGTCTCCAGGCGGTGGGCGAGGATCTCGGCCACCGTCCGCACGAGCGAGAGCCCGAGCAGCGGGTCCTCCACGCACAGGGCGAGCACCGAGGGCCCGTCGAACTCGTAGGCCCGTACGTTGCTGAAGGCCACCGCGCCGAAGTCCCACTGGTACGGCGGGAACAGCCAGGACCAGCCGAGCATGTCGCCCGCGCCGAGCGTGGCGACGGTGACCCGCTGCCGCGAGGTGACCTGCTGGTCCAGGTGGACCGCCCCGGAACGGATCACCCAGAACCGGTCGGCGGTGCCGCCCGCCTCGAAGATGCGGGTGTCCTCCGGGAACGAGACCTCCTTGGCCAGTTCCATCAGGCGCTCGCGCTGCGCATACGGCAGGGCGGTCAGCAGTTTTATCGCTTTGGTCATGGCGCGGGGCTCCTCGCCGAGGGGGTTCGGGGGTGCTTTCCCTAAGCCCATTTCAGCCGCTGCCGCCCCCGCGGGCACCTCGAAGGGCCTGGATTTCCTCGGCGCGTGCCCGGCGTCGCGCCGGTTGCGGGCAGCAAGAAGCCCTGGCTGGACGGGGGAGGCCAGCCAGGGCCGTCTGCGGTGACGCCATGGGGGGAGGAAGGACGGTTCCGGTCACCCCCGGCATCACGTATGTGTGAACGATAAACCATCCGGCGGGTGTTCTACCAATCGGTAGCAGGTCACGTGACCTGTTTCACGCCTTCCGCGGGATCCCGCGGTCCACCCGGGCAGACGATCTCCTCCAGCACCCGCGCCACCGCCTCGAACGCCCACGCCCGGGCCGTCGCCTCCCGAGCGCTGTCCGGATCCGTCGCCGTCAGGTTCTGTGCTCGTTCCCGCCAGGCCCGCTCCTCCGCGGCCGCGTGCTCCCGGCCGCGCTGGATGCGCCGTAGCAATTCATCCGCGTCCACGACATCGGTCATACCGGTCTGGTACCCGCGTGGCCGCGGTGATGACACGGGCACCGACGGTGTTTGACAGCTCCGGAAGGGGTGAGGCGGAAAGCAGGATGCCCGACAAACCGGGCATCATCCGGGCATCACCTCAGGGAGGAAGGGATGCGCGACAAGCACCGGACCAGCTGCCGCGCGACGCTGCGGGAACCGCGCCGCCACCTGCCGTGCCGACCGGCCGAAGCCCGCAGAACCGTGGAGAGCGTGGTGGCCGAGCGGTGCCGGGCCCGCGCCATCGCCTGCGGTGCGGCGGCCATGGCGGATGCCCTGCTGGTCACTTCCGAACTCACCACCAACGCCATCCTGCACGGCGGTGGCATCACCGGCTTCGACGTCGACGTGGACTCCGGCGGCGTACGGGTGTCGGTGAGCGATCGCAGTGACGAGGTGCCGGTGGCCGCCCTGCCCGTCGACGAGCGGGGCCCCGCCCGGCTCGGCGGCCGGGGCTGGCCCATCGTCTGCCGCCTGGCTCGGGACGTCCGGGTCGCCCAGCTGCCCTGTGGCGGCAAGCGCATCACGGCCGTCGTACCGCTGCACTGAAGCCGTGCGGAAGGTTCGCGTCCGGCGTGTTTGCTCCCCGGAGCAAGGGGCAGGCGGAGTCTCGTGCTTCGGACCGGAGGCGCGCGCCCAGTGGGAACCGTACGACTGCCTGGGTCCCCCTCTCGTCGGACCGGGCGAGCGACCCGCGGCGAACCCTGACACCACCGTTCGGGCCCGGCCCCAGAACCCTTTCCGGCCGCGTGCCCTGAAACCACGTTCAGGAGCGATTCCGCATGCTGACCGACACGCCGACACGCCGTCCCCGCACCACCACCACGGACTCCGCCGCTGCCGCTCCCGCGCGGCGGCCCCATGACGACGCCCCCGACACCGCGGCGCTGTTCGCCCGGCTGGCGGCACTGGACGACGGCCCCGAGCGCGACGGCGTACGCGACGAACTCGTCGCCGCCTGGCTCCCCATGGCCCACCGGATCGCCGGCCGCTTCCGGGACCGGGGCGAGTCCGTCGAGGACCTGCGACAGGTGGCCGCGCTCGGGCTGGTCAAGGCCGTCGACCGGTTCGACCCGTCCCGCGGGGCCTTCGAGAGCTACGCCGTGCCGACCATCACCGGCGAGGTCAAGCGGCACTTCCGGGACCGGATGTGGGCCCTGAGGGTGCCGCGCCGGGTGCAGGAACTACGCAACCGGGTGCGCGTGGCCCGGCGCGAGCTCACCCAGCACCCCGGCAGCCCCGAACCCACCCTCGCCGACATGGCCGCCCACACCGGACTCACCGAGGAGGAGGTCGGCGCGGGCCTGGAGGCCCTGGAGAGCTTCAGCACCCTGTCCCTGGACGCCGAACTGTCCACCGGGGACGACGGCTACAGCCTCGCCGACACCCTCGGCGCGACGGACACCTCGTACGACGTCGTGGTCGACCGCGAGGCCGCCAAGGAGGGACTGCGCCGGCTGCCCGAGCGGGAACGGGCCATCCTCTACATGCGGTTCTTCGAGGACATGACGCAGAGCCGCATCGCCGACCGGCTGGGCATCTCCCAGATGCACGTCTCCCGGCTGATCAGCCGCAGCTGCGCCCGCGTCCGCGACGAGGCCATGGGCCGGCGCGCATGCGGCACGGACCCGGCCTGAGCGCACGGCCGGCGGCCGTCACTTCTTCGGCCGGTCCGCGCCGCTGGTGAGGCCCAGCGGGCGGGCCAGGCCCGAGACCGCCTCGTCCAGCCGCTGCAGATGGCGCAGCACCCGGTCGGTGACCCGGCCGTAGCGCGGGGTGCGCAGGGTTCCCGGCTCCAGCATCGAGGCGATGCTGGGGCCGGTCTCGATCTCCGCCGCGGCACGCGGGTCGGCGACATGCGCGGCGATCGCCTCGATGTTGTGGACGATCCGCGCGCCCGCCCCGCGCAGCCGGGGATCCGCGGCGATCGACGGATGCGTCGGCAGCAGCTCGGCCGTGGCCGCGAGCGAACGCCCGTGGTAGGCACAGGTCTCCAGCAGCGCCACCACGTACCGGGCGGTGTCCCGGCGGGAGCGCAGCGGGGTGATCGGATGGGTCAGCGGCTGGGTGGCCGCGCGCAGGTCGGCCAGCGCCTGGTCCAGATCGCGCGCCTGCTCCACCAGATCGGCGCCCGCCCCGCCGCTCAGC
The DNA here is from genome assembly GCF_053593835.1 of Streptomyces sp. NPDC002076. NCBI lineage: Bacteria > Bacillati > Actinomycetota > Actinomycetes > Kitasatosporales > Streptomycetaceae > Streptomyces > Streptomyces sp. NPDC002076. The sequence goes on along the minus strand of NZ_JBSFDI010000005.1, from coordinate 469,887 downwards.
TGGTCCACGGCGGCACGGGTGACATCGGCGAGCCGGTCCAGGACCGTCACGAGCAGTTCGTTGGTACGGCGGTCGGTGCGGATCGGCAGCACCACCGCCGCCGCGACCACCCCGCAGGCCGCGCCGAGCGCCGTCTCCTCCACCCGCAGCACCAGCACCGACATGCTGTAGGTGTTCAGCAGCGTGTACAGCAGGCCCAGCATCGCCGTCACGAAGAACGACATCAGCGTGTACGACAGGGGCGCGGTGTAGAACATCGCGAAGATGAACACCAGCACCAGGCCGAACGCCGTCCAGGTGTGGTGCCCGACCAGACCGGCGAGCACGATACCGGCCACCACACCGAGGACCGTGCCCACCAGCCGCCGGTAGCCCTTCACCAGGATCTCGCCGGTCGAGGCGGTGTTGATGAACACGATCCAGCAGGTCAGCACCGCCCAGTACCAGCGTTGACCGGACAGCAGCTCGCCGCCCGCGATGGCCAGCGTGGAGCCGACGCCCACCTGGATCGCGGCCCGTGTCGTGGGCCGCTGCAGACCGCTCGGCCCCGGCTCCTCCGCCTCGGCCTCCTCGCCCGCCTCGATCGCGGCGTCCTCCGCGTCCAGCTCCTCGCGCGAGCGGGCCGTCGCCGGGGTGTCGTCGGACTCGTCCTGCGGCCCGTCCAGCGCGACCCGCAGCCCCAGCGAGGCCCGGGCGGCCTCGCCGAGCCCACGGAAGACGTCCTGCACGGCCGGCGAGGCCTTGGGGAGGTTCTCCTCCTCGCGGTAGCCGAGCAGCCGGTTGCGGACCTGGGCGAGCGCGGTGCCCCGCGCCTCGCCGACCGGCCGCAGCATCAGCAGCCGCAGCGCCTCCAGATCACGGCGCAGCGCCGCCGAAGCCTCGTCCCGCACCGGCAGCTCCCCGCCGGAGGGCAGCACGGCGCCCGGCAGATGCAGGGTGAGGGTGTCGGTCCGCTCGGCGCTGCGCGCGGTGAGCAGCAGCAGTCCGAGCCGCTCGGAGGCGATCTCGGCGTCCGCGATCCGGCGCTGCAGCAGCCGGGCCACCGCCGCGTCGGAGGTGCCGTCCTCCAGCCGCCCCTGGATCAGCAGCGCCGTCTCGTGCAGCCGAGCGGTTGCGGTGCGCAGAGCGTCCAGGACCTTGTCCACGTCGTCCGGTCCGGCGTCCAGCAACTCGGTCTGTACGGCGATCAGCTGCGCGAGCCGGGCGCGGAACGCCCGCCGCAGCCGGTCCAGGGTGCCCGCCGGGGTCTGCGGCAGCAGCACGAAGCGCGCGGTGGCGCTGCACGCGAAGGCCACGCAGATGTCCGCATACAGCGCGGGCAGTGCCGCGGTGGTGGCGTGCACGAACAGCGAGAGGAAGTAGATCTGAAAGCCGATCAGGCCGAGCGCCGTGCCGCGGTCGCCGAACCGGCGGCTGTAGACGGCACAGAAGATGAGGACGACGAAGAAGAGGTCCCCGACGACGACCCGTTGGTTCAGCAGTGCGCCCAGCGACACCGACGCCAGTGCCACCGGCAGGCCGAGCGCGAGCGTCACGGCCTGCGCCGAGCGCTGCTTCTCCCGGATGGCGAAGGTCGACACCATCGCCGCCATGGCACCGGCGACCAGTTGGGGCACCGGCACCCGCAGGGCGGCCAGCACGGCGAGGGTGAGCGCGATCGCGGTGACCGTGCGCAGCCCCGCGGTGAGCCGGAGCAGCCCCGGATCGGACGCCGCGAGCCGGTCCCACATCCGTACCCGCCCAGGTCGCCCCGCTGTGCTCACGCCGCCGCGCTCTCTCCCGTGCCGGAAATCGATCTCCGAAACCAGCATCGCACGACGGCCTGGGCTACTTGTGTCCCCTCCTCACATCACGCGCTCCCGGCGCTCGTGCCCTCCACCCGGGCCCGCACCTGTTCCGGTGACAGATACGAGTCGGTGAACTCGAAGTCCTTCAGCCGGGCCGGCTTGCGGGCCTGGAAGCCGGTGCGCACGAAATCGTCGCCGGCGATGGCGTTCAGCAGCCAGTTGGTCATCACCCGGGTCTTGGCGACGTTGGTGCGCAGCGCCGACCAGTGGTAACCGCGGGCCACCGCCTGGGCCGGGAGCCCGCGCAGCTCGACGCCGAGCGGCTTGGACACCGCGTCCTTGCCGCCGAGGTCGACGACCAGACCCAGATCGTGGTGCACATACGGCGTCAGCGGCTGCCCCCGCAGGGTCGCGATGACGTTGTCGGCGACCTTCTTGCCCTGGCGCATGGCGTGCTGTGCGGTGGGTGGACAGACCGCCCCCGGCTCGCCCTTGGCCTCGTCGGGCACGGCGGCCGCGTCCCCGAGCGCGAACACGCCGTCGTGACCCGGGAGGCACATCTCGGCGGTGACCGCCAGCCGGCCGCGGACCGTCTCCGCGCCGAGCGTGGCGATCAGCGGGCTGGCGACCACACCGGCCGTCCAGATCAGGGTGTGCGTCGGCACCACCCGGCCGTCGGTGAAGGTGACCTCCTCCGCGCCGGCCTTGTCGATCGACACGCCCAGCGACACCTCGATGCCGCGCCGCCCCAGGATCTCCTGCGCGCTGCGGCCGAGCTTCTCGCCCAGCTCCGGCATCAGCTTGGGCGCGATGTCGATCAGATGCCACCTGATCAGGCCGGGATCCAGACGCGGATAACGCTGTACGGCGGCGTGCGTCAGCCGTTGCAGACAGGCGGCGGTCTCCGTGCCGGCGTATCCGCCGCCCACCACCACGAACTGCAGCCGGGCGGCTCGCTCCGCCGGGTCGTCGCTGGCGTCCGCGAGGTCGAGCTGCGAGATGACGTGGTCGCGGATGTAGGCGGCCTCGGCCAGGGTCTTCATCCCGAAGGCGTGCTCGGTCAGCCCCGGGATGTCGAAGGTCCGGGTCACGCTGCCGGGGGCCAGCACGATGTAGTCGTAGGACTCGTTGACGATCTTGTCGGTGATGGTTCGGACGACGCACACCTTCGCCTTCAGGTCCACGCCGATCGCGCCACCCGGGATGATCCGGGTGCGGTACTTCTTGCTGCGGCGCAGGCTCAGGGCGATCGACTGCGGCGTGAGCACGCCGGAGGCGACCTGGGGCAGCAGGGGCAGATACAGCTGGTAGGAGTACGGCGTCACCAGGGTGACGTCGGCCTCGGCGGGAGCGAGTTTCCGCTCCAGGCGGCGGACGCACGCGACTCCGGCGAAGCCTGCGCCAACCACCAGGATCCTGGGTCGTGTCACGGTGTTCATCCCTTTCTGCGGCTCCAGGCGGTCCGACTCCACGCCGTTCGCCGGCCCTGGACCGGTGCGCACCACCTTTGATCCCACCGTGCCCCGAGCCGTTCCGCCAGCCGGGCGCGGCCGGCAGACGAACGCGTGGGCACCAGCATGCCCCCGCTGCGGCTGGAGTAACCGGTTGCCGCACAGATACACGTCGTACACACGTCGCGGTCACCACGGCAGGAACACATGGATGTCCTTGCCCTCGTCGTCGACGACGACGCTGACCTGCGTGCACAGCGTGTGCACCAGATGCCAGCCGATGCCGCCGCCGCTCGTGCGCGGATGGAAGGGCCGCGGTTCCGGCTTGGTGGTGCTCGTGTCGCGCATCGTCACATGCACGCCGTCGAAGGTGCGGCGCATCCGCAGACCGAACGGCCCGGGCGCGTACTGGATCACGTTCGCGGCCAGCTCCGTCACCACCAGCAGTATGTCGTCCCAGTACTCGGGCGCGGCGGGCGGCGCCTGCGTGGCGAGCGCGCAGAGGAAGTCCTCCGCGGCGAGCCGGGCCTCCGTGACGTTGCGCAGCTCACCGGCGAAGGAGAAGGTGCGCTCGTACCCGTCCTCCGCGGGCGGTGTGTCGTCCCCACGTGGCTGCGTCGCCATCTCACAATCCCCGGTCCTGGGCGGTCGGGGGCGCGGCGGAACCCCCCGGCCAGGACGGCTGTCGGTGCCGATCTCATTCTGTGCTGCGAGTTCCCGCAGCCGGGCGGGATATCCGTCCGTCCCGGTTCATGCCCCTGCGGATGCCCCGACCCGGTGGACGGCGTCAGCGGAAGACGTCGTCCGGCTCGTCCCAGTCCGCCGGCTCCTGCGCGACCCGCGCCGTCCGGGACCGCGCCTGGTACATCGCGTCGATCTCGGCGGCGTAGTGCCGCACGATCACGTCCCGGCGCAGCTTCATCGACGGGGTGAGCAGTCCGTTGTCCGGGGCGAACGGCTCCGGGAGCACCCGGTAGACCCGGATGGACTCCGCGCGGGAGACGGCGCTGTTGGCGGAGGCGACGGCCCGCGCTATCTCCTCCCGCAGCGCGTTCTCCTCACGGCTCTCCCGGCCCGGGCTGTCGCCCTGGAGCGCCAGGGAGCCCCGCCAGTGCGCGAGGAAGTCCGGGTCCAGGGTGATCAGGGCGCCGACACAGGGCCGGTCGTCGCCGAGCACGACCGCCTGGTGGACCAGTGGATGCATGCGCAGCCGCTGCTCCAGCGGGGCCGGGGCGACGCTCTTGCCGCCGCTGGTGACGATGACGTCCTTCTTGCGCCCGGTGATCGTCAGATAGCCCTCGGAGTCCAGCCGTCCGATGTCCCCGGTGGCCAGCCAGCCGCCGCGCAGCGCGGCCCGCGTCGCCGGCTCGTCCCCGACGTAGCCCTGGAACACCGACGGGCCGCGCACCAGGATCTCCCCGTCGTCGGCCACCTGGACCTCGGTGCCCGGCAGCGGCCGGCCGACCGTACCGGACTTCTCCCGGCCGAGCGGCTGCATGGTGATCCCGCCGGAGGACTCGGTGAGGCCGTACCCGTCGTGGACGAACACCCCGATGCCCTCGTAGAACAGGCTCAGTTCACGGCTGAGCGAGGAACCGCCGGAGGTGCCGCGCACCACCCGCCCGCCGAGCGCCGCGCGCAGCCTGCGGTACACCGTCCGCTCGTACAGGGCGTGCTGCAGCCTCAGCTCGAAGCCGGGCCCCGGCCCGGTGCCCAGCCGCTGGCGCTCCAGTGCCTGGGCGAAGTCCCGCGCGGTCTGCGCGGCCCGCTCGAAGAGGGCACCCCGGCCCGCCTCTTCGGCCGCCTGCAGGAACTTCTTGTAGAGCTTCTCGAACACCGACGGCACGCCGTACAGATACGTCGGCCGGAACGTGGTCAGCGCCGACGCCAGCGACGCCCCGGTCAGCTCCGGCTCGTGCGCCATCAGGGCGCCGCCGCGCACGCACATCAGCATGATCATGAGGCCGTACACATGGGAGAACGGCAGAAAGGCCAGCACGGAGGGCTGTACGCCGGGCGGGGCCGCGGTGTGCAACCAGCCGGCCAGCAGCGTGTCGCAGGGGTAGGCGAGGTTGCGGTGGCTCAGCGCGCAGCCCTGGGGACGGCCCGAGGTGCCGGAGGTGTAGACGACCGCGGCGGTGGCGTCCGGCAGCACGATCCGGCGCAGCGACTCCACCGTGGTGTCCGGTACGACCGTGCCCCGCTCGACGAGTTCGGACAGCGCGCCCGCGTCCAGCTGCCAGACGTGGCGCAGCCGCGGCAGCCCGGTGCACACCGTGCCGACGGTCATGACGCCCTGCTCGTCCTCCAGGACCACGGCCACACAGCCGGCGTCCCGCAGGATCCACTCGACCTGGTCCCGTGAGGAGGCCGGATGGATCGGCACGACCTCGGCGCCCACGGCCCACAGCGCATGGCTGAACACGGTCCACTCGTAGCGGGTGCGGGACATCAGGGCCACCCGGTGGCCGGGGGAGATCCCGACGGCGATCAGGCCCTTGGCCAGGTCGACCACCTGGTCGCGCAGCTCGACGGCCGTCACCTCCTGCCACACGGTGGCGGCGGGATCCACGCGATGGGCGAGCACCGGCAGGGCGGGACTGCGCTCCGCGGTGTCGAAGACGCTGTCGGCGAGGCCGCCGGTGAGTGGCGCGGCAACGGCGGGAGCGAGGGCGACGTCGCGCATGCGCTGCTCCTGGATGTACAGAGGGTCACCGCCGATCGGCTCAGTGTCGGCGGTGCTCGAATGTAGCCCAGCGGACCGCGTTCGGTGCCGGGAACGGGGAAGTCGTGATCGACTGATGATGTGGACGTGTCCCGGGGACTCGGCAGACATGAGTCATGTGAACCCCGATCCCGAACCCGAGCGGACCACCGGGCTGGAGCCCGGCGGCTCGGTTCCGCCCGGCGAGACGCCGCCCGCCGAGAGCAGCCTGCCCGGGGCCGGGCCCCGTGAGACGCACAATCCACCCCGGGGCTGGGCCAAGGCGCCGCTGACGCTGATCCTCGTGCTCGTCGTACTCGTCGCGCTGTTCTTCCTGGCCTACGCCCTGGTGCTGATCGTCTGACCGCGGGCGGTCAGCCCTGGGTACGCCGGACGCACTCGGTGACGACCCCCCGCAGGCCGCCGCCGTGCTCCAGGAGTCGGCGCTGCTCGCGCGCCCCGTTGCCGCGGCGCAGGAGTTCCGTGATGCCCTGCTCCGCGCGGTCCGCGTCGCCGGCGGCGGAGAGCGCGTCCTGGGTGTACGTCAGCAGCGACCGCAGCACCTGCGGGGCGGGTTCGGGCCGCATGGCCGCCGGGTCGAGCAGATTCTCCTCCAGGCCGAACCGGGCGGCCTGCCAGTCGGCGAGCCGCAGCAGGCTCACGCTGTGGCCGGGCGCCGGGCGGCCGGCCCGCCAGTCCCGCGCGGCCGTCTCCACGAGCGCCCGGGTCAGCGTTGCGATCAGCACGGCGGTGTCCGCACCGAGACACACGTCCGCCACCCGGACCTCCACGGTCGGATAGCGGGCGGACAGCCGCGCGTCGAAGTAGACCATCCTCTTGTCCAGCAGGGCACCGGTTGCCACCATCTCCGCCACCCGCCGGTGATACCGCTCGGGGGACCCGAACGGCTCGGTCGGCCCGGCCGACGGCCAGCGGTTCCACACCCGGCTGCGATAGCTGGCGTAGCTCGTGTCCCGGCCCTGCCAGAACGGCGAGTTCGCACTGATCGCGCGCAGTACCGGGAGCCATGGGCGGATCCGGTCGAGGACGGCGATGCCCTCGTCGTCGGACTCCACGCACACATGCACATGGCAGCCGCACACCAGCTGCTCCCAGGTCGGTATCCCGTAGTGCTCGGCCAGCCACTCGTACCGCTCGTTCACGCTGAGGGCGGGGCTGACCGGCAGGGGAGAGGTGGCCAGCGCCGCGACCGTGCAGCCGAGCTCCCCGGCGTGCCGCGCCGCCTCCTTGCGACAGCGCACGATCTCCTCGCCGAGGTCCGCCATGTTCGCCTGTGGATGCGTGGCGAACTCCAGCATCTGCCGGAACAGCTCCTTCTCGAAGACGTGCTGCCCCGGATCGTCATGGGCGACCCGGGCGAGGACGGCCGCCGCCAGCGCCTTCGGTTCGCCGGTTTCCGGGTCGACCAGAAGGAGTTCCTCCTCCACTCCCACGGTGCGCACGTGGTGCCACCCTTCCGTGTCCATGCCACGACGGGCAGGCCAGGTTCTACGCCCCCCGACTGCCCCTGGGCGGGCCGCCGACACCTGTGGTTTTCAGTGCTCGGGCGCCAGCCAGACCGTGGCGAGCGGCGGCAGCGTGAGCTTCAGGAACCCGTCCTCGGGCTTCAGCAGCCCCCGGTCGCCGACCCCGCTGCCGCCGTAGCGGACGTCGTCGGTGTTCAGCTCCTCCTGCCAGGCGGTGATCTCGTCGGGTACCCACAGCCGGTAGTCGTGCCGTACCACCGGGGAGAAGTTCGACACCGCGAGCAGGGGGGAACCGTCGGCGGCGAAGCGCAGGAAGGCGAAGACGTTGTCGTCCGCCGCGTCGCACAGCACCCACCGGAACCCGCCCGGGTCGGAGTCCCGCTGCCACAGCGCCGGCGTCGCCCGGTACGCGGCGTTCAGGTCCCGCACCAGATCCTGCACGCCCCGGTGGTCCCCGGCCGAGTGGTAGTCGTCGTCGAGCAGCCACCACTCGGGGCCGTGCGCCTCGGACCACTCCGCCCCCTGGGCGAACTCCTGCCCCATGAACAACAGCTGCTTGCCGGGATGGGCCCACATGAAGCCCAGATAGGCGCGGTGGGTGGCCCGCCGCTGCCACCAGTCGCCGGGCATCTTCGACACCAGCGCCTGCTTGCCGTGCACCACCTCGTCGTGGGAGATCGGCAGCACATAGTTCTCGCTGTAGGCGTACACCATCGAGAAGGTCATCTCGTTGTGGTGGTACTTGCGGTGCACCGGCTCCTTCTGGATGTACTGCAGCGAGTCGTGCATCCAGCCCATGTTCCACTTCAGCCCGAAGCCGAGCCCACCGCTGTCCGTCGGCCGGGTCACCCCGTCCCAGGCGGTGGACTCCTCCGCGATGGTCACCACGCCCGGGCAGCGCCGGTAGACGGTGGCGTTCATCTCCTGCAGGAAGGCGACCGCGTCCAGGTCCTCCCGCCCGCCGAACACGTTCGGCTCCCACTGGCCGGAGTCCCGCGAGTAGTCGAGGTAGAGCATCGAGGCGACGGCGTCCACCCGCAGCCCGTCGATGTGGAACTCCTGGCACCAGTACACCGCGTTGGCGACCAGGAAGTTGCGCACCTCGGTGCGGCCGTAGTCGAACTCGTACGTCCCCCAGTCCGGGTGCTCGGCGCGCGTCGCGTTCCCGGGCTCGTACAGCGGATCCCCGTCGAACCTGGCCAGCGCCCAGTCGTCCTTGGGAAAGTGTGCCGGCACCCAGTCCATGATCACGCCGAGGCCGGCCCGGTGCAGCGCGTCCACCAGGTACCTGAAGTCGTCCGGGGAACCGAGGCGGGGCGTCGGCGCGTAGTAGGAGGTGACCTGGTAGCCCCAGGAGCCGCTGAACGGATACCCGGCGACCGGCATCAGCTCGACATGTGTGAAGCCCATCTCCTTGACGTAGTCCGGGAGTTCCTCGGCCAATTGACGATACGTCAGTCCAGGTCGCCAGGACGGCAGATGAACCTCGTACACCGAGAACGGCGCCTGGTGCACGGGCGTGTCGCCCCGGTGGGCCATCCACTCCGCGTCGCCCCACTCGTACCGCGAGACCGCGACGACCGATGCCGTGTCCGGCGGCACCTCCGTGCACCGGGCCATCGGGTCGGCCTTGAGGAACCGATGGCCGTAACGCGAGGTGATCTCGAACTTGTAGCGGGCGCCCTCGCCGATCCCGGGCAGGAACAGCTCCCACACACCGGACGCGCCCAGCGACCGCATCGGGTACTGCGTGCCGTCCCAGTAGGTGAAGTCCCCGGCCACCCGCACCCCCTGGGCGTTGGGCGCCCACACGGTGAAGCGGGTGCCGGTCACGCCCTGGTGCGTCATCGGCTCCGCACCGAGCGCCTGCCACAGCTGCTCGTGCCGGCCCTCCCGGATCAGATGCAGGTCCAGCTCGCCCAGGGCGGGCAGGAAGCGGTACGGATCGTGCACCTCCTGCTCGGCGTCGTCGTAGGTCACCAGCAGCGTGTACGACGGGATCTCCGGGTAGGCCAGGACGGCCGCGAAGAGACCGTCGCCCTCCGAGCGCAGCGGGTTGCGCATCCCGTCGACCACGACGCTCACCGCGCGCGCGTTCGGGCGCAGGGCCCGGAACAGCGTGCCGCCCGGCACCGGATGGGCGCCGAGCAGGGCGTGCGGATCGTGGTGGGCGCCGCCCAGCAGCCGGCCGCGATCGGCCGCGTCGAGAGGCAGGGCCACGGCCGGCACGGGGCCGGCGGTCTCCGGGAGCGAGGTGTCGCGCAGAGCCATGACGTCATCCTCCCCACACGGCGAGCCGCTTGATCGCCGCCATCGGTACCGGCAGCCAGTCCGGCCGGTGTCTCGCCTCGTACAGCACCTCGTAGACCGCCCTGTCCGTCTCGTGCGCGCGCAGCAGCGCGTGCTTCTTGCGTGGATCCCAGCCGGCGCGGGCCGCGTAGCCCGCGCAGAACGCCTCCCGGCAGCGGCGCGCCCATTCGGGTCGCCAGGGGCGGCGCTGCCGGGCCGCGTAGTCGAAGGAGCGCAGCATCCCCGCCACGTCCCGCACCGGGGACTGCGGGATCTGCCGCTCGGCGAGCGGCCGGGACGGCTCGCCCTCGAAGTCGATGACGAACCAGTCGCGGCCGGCCTGCAGCACCTGCCCGAGGTGCAGATCGCCGTGGATGCGCTGTGCGGGCGGCCCGGAGTCGCAGGTGGCGAGCGCACCGAACGCGGCCCGCAGCCCCGGCACGAAGGGCAGCAGCCCCGGCACGGCGTGCGCGGCCGCGTCCAGCCGTGCGCACATCGCCTCGGCCGTACGGCCGTTCTCGCTCGGCCCGGCCGGCGGGAACGCCTCGGCCAGCGCGAGGTGTACCTCGGCCATGGCCCGGCCCAGTGCCCGGGCCTCGGCGGTGAAGTCGTCGCCGGCGGCGAGCGCGTGCAGCGCCAGCGTCCAGCCGTCGGTCGCGTCCGGCAAGAACGGTTGCAGCACGCCGAGCGTGGCCGGCTGCGGCGCGGACGTACGGAACCAGGCCACCGGCGCCGGCACCCGGGTGCACCCCTGCGCGGCCAGCGCGGCCGTCACCTCCAGGTCCGGGTTGACGCCCGGCTGGATCCGGCGGAAGACCTTCAGGATGTAGGCGTCGCCGTACACGATCGACGAGTTGGACTGCTCGGCGTCCAGCAGGCGCGGCGGCAGACCGCCGGGCAGATGGGCGGCCGGGTCGACCTCGAACCGCAGCGGCCCGACCGCTCCGGGCTGCCGCAGCCGCTCCAGCAGCAGGTTGGCCGAGCGCGGGTCGTGCAGCGCGTCGTACACCGCGAGCCCGGCGAACGGGCCCCGTTCGGCCCGCCCGATGTAGGCCCGCTCCAGTCGCGGGTTGAGGTGTTCGCGCAGGCCGAGCAGCAGTTGGTAGCAGTCACCGGGCGGGGGAGTGCCGCCCGGTGTGGGCACGGGCGCGTGCGAGGCGTGCACCAGCAGATGCAGACATCCCGGGAACAGCTCGGTCAAGGAGAGCACTGTCAGATCGGTGACGGGCCGGTCCTTGCCCGCGAACCACCGTTGCCTCGGCAGCCACTGGCGCAGCAGCTCGCCCAGCGAGACCTGCGGCCCGTCGAGGCCGACCGCGGTTCTCGGTCGGTCAGTGATGGTCTTCGGCATGGTGACGCGTCCTTTCCTCGGCGCCGCTCGTTCAGCGGCGGCGGCCGATGCGGGATGCGACTCGGGTGAGCCGGAACCAGTAGAAGCCATGGCCTTGCAGGGTCAGCAGGTAGGGAAGTTCACCGATGGCGGGGAAGCGCACCCCGCCGATCAGCTCGACCGGGTGCCGGCCGTCGTAGGTCCGCAGGTCGAGCTCGGTGGGCTGGGCGAAGCGGGAGAAGTTGTTGACGCACAGCACCAGGTCGTCGCCGTACTCGCGCAGGAACGCCAGGACCGCCGGGTTGGAGGACTGCAGTTCGGTGAACGAGCCGAGTCCGAAGGCGGGATTCTGCTTGCGGATCTCGATCATGCGCCGGGTCCAGTGCAGCAGCGACGACGGCGACGACATCGACGCCTCGACGTTGGTGACCTGGTAGCCGTAGACCGGGTCCATGATCGTCGGCAGGTACAGGCGTCCCGGATCGCTGGTCGAGAAGCCGGCGTTGCGGTCCGGGGTCCACTGCATCGGGGTGCGCACGGCGTCGCGGTCGCCGAGCCAGATGTTGTCACCCATGCCGATCTCGTCGCCGTAGTAGAGGATCGGCGAGCCGGGCAGGGACAGCAGCAGGGCGGTGAACAGCTCGATCTGGTTGCGGTCGTTGTCGAGGAGGGGAGCGAGCCGCCGCCTGATCCCGATGTTGGCGCGCATCCGCGGGTCCTTGGCGTACTCGGCCCACATGTAGTCGCGCTCTTCGTCGGTGACCATTTCGAGGGTCAGCTCGTCGTGGTTGCGCAGGAAGATGCCCCACTGGCACTTCGAGGGGATGGCCGGTGTCTTGGCGAGGATCTCGGAGACGGGGTAGCGGGATTCCCGCCGTACGGCCATGAAGATGCGCGGCATCACCGGGAAGTGGAACGCCATGTGGCACTCGTCGCCGCCGGAGGAGTAGTCCCCGAAGTAGTCGACGACGTCCTCCGGCCACTGGTTGGCCTCCGCGAGCAGCACGGTGTCGGGGTACATCGCGTCGATCTCGCGGCGGACCCGCTTCAGGAACTCGTGGGTCGCCGGCAGGTTCTCGCAGTTGGTGCCCTCCTCGGCGTAGAGGTAGGGCACCGCGTCGAGCCGGTAGCCGTCGATCCCGAGGTCCAGCCAGAACCTGAGGGCCGCCAGGATCTCCTCCTGCACGGCCGGGTTCTCGTAGTTGAGGTCGGGCTGGTGCGAGAAGAAGCGGTGAAAGTAGTACTGGCCGCGCACCGGGTCGAAGGTCCAGTTGGAGGCCTCGGTGTCGACGAAGATGATCCGGGCGTCCTCGTACTGCTTGTCGTCGTCGGCCCACATGTAGTAGTCCCCGTACGGGCCGTCGGGGTTCTTGCGGGACTCCTGGAACCACGGGTGCTGGTCGCTGGTGTGGTTCATGACGAAGTCGATGATCACGCGCATGCCGCGCTGGTGGGCGGCGTCCACGAACTCCACGAAGTCGGCGAGGTCACCGAACTCGGGCAGTACGGCGGTGTAGTCGGAGACGTCGTAACCGCCGTCCCGAAGCGGTGACTTGAAGAACGGCGGCAGCCACAGGCAGTCCACGCCGAGCCACTGCAGATAGTCCAGCTTGGCGGTCAGACCCTTCAGGTCACCGATGCCGTCGCCGTTGCTGTCCTGGAAGGAGCGGACCAGGACCTCGTAGAAGACGGCGCGTTTGAACCACTCCGGGTCCCGGTCCTTGACGGGCGTGTCCTCGAAGGTGTCGGGTACGGGCTCGTTGACGGTCATGAGGCCGCGGGCCCTCCGTTCCGGGGCGTCGACCGCCCTACGTGGAGAACATGCGCCGGCGCGCAGCCGGGCGTCAGGCGCACGTAGTTGGTCCTGCCCCAGTGGTACGTCTCACCCGTCAGTTCGTCGTGCACGGACAAGGCGGAGTTCCAGTCCAGGCCGAGTTGCGGCATGTCCAACGAGACCGACGCCTCCTGGGTGTGGTGCGGGTCGAGATTGACGACCACGATGACCGTGTCGGTACCCGTGCTCTTGCTGTAGGCGAGCACGGCATCGTTGTCAGTCTGGTGGAAGCGGAGGTTCCGCAGGCGCTGTAGCGCGGGGTGCTGCCGCCGGATGGTGTTGAGCCTGGTGATGAGCGGCGCGATGGTCCGGCCCTCACGCGCCGCAGCCTCCCAGTCCCGCTGCCTGAGCTGGTACTTCTCCGAGTCCAGGTACTCCTCGCTGCCCTGCCTGAGCGGGGTGTTCTCGCACAGCTCGTAGCCGCTGTAGATGCCCCAGGCGGGGGAGAGGGTCGCGGCGAGCACGGCCCGCACCTCGAAGGCCGGCCGGCCGCCGTGCTGAAGGTAGGCGTGCAGGATGTCCGGAGTGTTGGCGAAGAAGTTCGGCCGCATGTAGGCCGCGGCCTCACCCGCCAACTCGCTGGCATATTCGGTGAGTTCCTGCTTGCTGTTGCGCCAGGTGAAGTAGGTGTACGACTGCTGGAAGCCGATCTGGGCGAGGGTGTGCATCATCGCCGGGCGGGTGAAGGCCTCGGCCAGGAAGATCACGTCCGGGTCCGACGCGTTGACCTCCGCGATGACCCGCTCCCAGAAGACGACCGGCTTGGTGTGCGGGTTGTCGACGCGGAAGATGCGCACGCCGTGGCCCATCCAGTGCCGCAGGACCCGGACGGTCTCGGCGACGAGCCCGTCCATGTCCGCGTCGAAGGCGATCGGGTAGATGTCCTGGTACTTCTTCGGCGGGTTCTCCGCGTAGGCGATCGTGCCGTCCGGCCGGTGATGGAACCACTCCGGATGCTTGTGCACCCAGGGATGGTCGGGCGAGCACTGGAGCGCGAAGTCGAGAGCGACCTCAAGACCGAGTCCGCGGGCCTTTTCGACGAAGAAGTCGAAGTCCTCGAGGGTGCCGAGGCCCGGGTGGACCGCGTCGTGCCCGCCCTCGGGCGAACCGATCGCCCAGGGCACGCCCACGTCCTGCGGACCGGCGGTGAGCGTGTTGTTGGGCCCCTTGCGGAAGGTCGTGCCGATGGGATGGATCGGCGGCAGATAGACGACGTCGAAGCCCATCTCCGCGATCGACTCCAGCCGGCGCACGGCCGTACGGAACGTGCCGTGCGGCTGTTCGGCCGTACCCTCCGAGCGCGGGAAGAACTCGTACCAGGAGCCGTACAGGGCCCGCTCCCGCTCCACCAGCAGCGGCATCGGGTCGGAGGCGGTGACCAGCTCCCGCAGCGGATAGCGGGTCAGCAGCGCGTCCACCTCGGGCGACAGGGCGGGCTTCAGGCGCTCGTGCACGGACAGGGAGTCGTCGCCGAGGGCCTGCGCGGCGGCGAGGACAACGTTTCGCTCCGGCCCCTTCGGCACTCCGGCGGCCGCACGTTCGTACAGCTCGGCGCCCTCCTCCAGCACCAGCCCCATGTCGATCCCGGCCGGCACCTTGACGGAGGCGGTGTGCCGCCAGGTCGCCAGCGGATGACTCCAGGCCTCCACCCGGAACGTCCAGAGGCCCGTCGCGTCCGGGGTGACGTCCGCACCCCACAGGTCACTGCCGGGGGACAGTTCCCGCATCGGCGTCCACGGGCCACGGCGGCCCTTCGGATCGCGCAGGACCACATTGGCACCCACGGCATCGTGCCCTTCACGGAACACGGTGGCCGTGACCTGGAAGGTCTCCCCGGCCACCGCTTTCGCCGGGCGCCTGCCGCACTCCACGGCCGGCCGGACGTCGCGTACCGGTACACGGCCGATGGCCGGGGTCCTGCGCATGTATCTCACCTCCGCCGTGCGCGAAGCCGGGCACCCGGCCCGGCTTCGCGATCCGAGAGGGGCCGACTCACGCCGGCCCCGATGGGAACGCCTTGTACGGTGCCAGCTCAGGGGCTTGGCGCCGTGGAACGCCGCTCCGATGGCGGCGCTCTTCTGGCCGATCGGCGCGGCCGCGGCCGTCCGTCCTGCTCGCGCAGGTAGGTGACCAGATTCGTGCGCAGATAGCGTTCGGCGGCGTCCGCGGCCTCGCGGGCGCAGCGTTTGCCCATCAGTACGCACAGCGTGTAGCCCGAGTCCTCGAAGGTGGCCCGGACCGTGCGGTCGTGGGGCGAGGCGAGCATGACGCGCTCCCACGCCCGGTAACGCCGCAACGCCCGGGCCACTTCGGCCTTGGCGGGTAGCAGCATTGCCCTCTCACCTTCCACGCTCTCGACTGGGCGCGTTCCCGACGGTCGGGTGGTGTCCGCGCACGGAAGGGCACGGCACCGTTACGGCGATCGAGGCTTTCACTTATGGTGCACGGATGACGACGCAGCGTCTTGTTGGATCTTCAACGACGATGGGTGTCGGTCCTCGTGTTGCACGAATGGCGTAGTGCGGTCACCGTGGAGGTGACTCAGAAGCGATCAGCGCTCACGCTATGTGTCCGGGATCCCTCCCGGACGGGCATCCGGGACCTCTCCCGGACGGGCGAGGGGAGCGAGAGCTTCGCCGGTGAGGAGCAAGCGACGATGAAGACCGCAGTGCCCTGCTACTACCACCTCGACGTGGAAGTCAGCCCGGAACGGGTGGGACAGGTCAGCCGCATCCTGGCCGCCCACCTCCGCTACTGGGACCTCGAGAACCTCGCGGTCCCCGTCTGCCGCGGCGCCGAACTGCTGCTGCGGGCGATCGACGAGCATGCGAAGGACAAGCACACCTCCATCGAGATGTGGTGGAACGGCCAGCACCTCATCACCGCCTTCGGCGACGACGACCCGGACCTGCGCCCCGACCTGGACCTGCGGTCCTGCCTGGCGGACATCGCCGCCATGAGCGACGGCTGGGGCTGCTGCGCCTCGGACACCGGCAGTAAGATCATCTGGTTCTCGCAGCGGGCCCGTGCCGGTCAGCGCGTCCCGCTGGTGCCGACCGCCCCCGCGCCGACCCTGCGGCAGGGGCTGCAGGTGCCGCGCGAGACGCCGGTGGTGGTGCTGGCCGCGCCAGCCGGACCCGTGGACGACACGCTCGCGGCGCCGGCCACCGTGGCGGCTGCTTCGGACGGCGCCCTGGAGGGCAGCCGGTGACCGCCCGCAGAACCAGGAAAGGGCTGCCCGTATGGAGCGGGCAGCCCTACCCGTTGGGTGCCGCGTTCGACGGACAGGGCACCAACTTCGCGCTGTTCAGCGAGGTGGCCGAGCGGGTCGAGCTGATCCTCGTCGACGACGCCGGCACCGGGACCCCGGTCCGGCTGCACGAGGTCGACGGATTCGTCTGGCACGCCTATCTGCCCGGCATCGCGCCGGGCCAGCGCTACGGTTACCGGGTGCACGGCCCCTGGCAGCCCTCGCTCGGCCACCGGTGCAATCCCGCGAAGCTGCTGCTCGACCCGTACGCCCGCGCCGTGGACGGCCAGATCGACAATCACGCCTCGCTGTACGAGCGCGCCCCGGACGGCCCCGCCCCCGCCGACAGCGCCGGGCACTCCATGCTGGGCGTGGTCACCGACCCGTACTTCGACTGGGGCGACGACCGCCCGCCCCGGACGCCGTACTCGGACTCGGTGATCTACGAGACCCATGTGCGCGGCATGACCCGCACCCACCCCGACGTCCCCGAGCGGCTGCGCGGCACCTACGCAGGCCTCGCCCATCCCGCCGTCATCGAGCACCTGACCTCGCTCGGCGTGACCGCGGTGGAACTGATGCCGGTGCACCAGTTCGTGCAGGACGGCGTGCTGCAGGACCGGGGTCTGTCCAACTACTGGGGCTACAACACCATCGGCTTCTTCGCGCCGCACAACGCCTACGCCGCCTTCGGCACCCTCGGTCAGCAGGTCAACGAGTTCAAGGCCATGGTGAAGGCGCTGCACGCGGCCGGCCTCGAAGTCATCCTCGACGTGGTGTACAACCACACCGCCGAGGGCAACGAGATGGGCCCCACGCTGTCCTTCCGGGGCATCGACAACGCGTCCTACTACCGCCTGGTCGACGGCGACTGGGCGCACTACTACGACACCACCGGCACCGGCAACAGCCTGCTGATGCGGCACCCTTACGTGCTCCAGCTGATCATGGATTCGCTGCGGTACTGGGTCACCGAGATGCGCGTCGACGGCTTCCGCTTCGACCTCGCGGCCACGCTGGCCCGGCAGTTCCACGAGGTGGACCGGCTCTCGGCGTTCTTCGACCTCATCCAGCAGGACCCGGTGATCAGCCGCGTCAAGCTCATCGCCGAGCCCTGGGACGTGGGGGAGGGCGGCTACCAGGTCGGCAACTTCCCGCCGCTGTGGTCGGAGTGGAACGGCAAGTACCGGGACGCCGTACGGGACTTCTGGCGGGGCGAGCCGGGTTCGCTCGGCGAGTTCGCCTCCCGGCTGACCGGCTCCTCCGACCTGTACCAGCACAGCAGACGCCGGCCCCGCGCCAGCGTCAACTTCGTCACCGCGCACGACGGTTTCACCCTGCGCGACCTGGTGTCGTACAACGACAAGCACAACGAGGCCAACGGCGAGGACAACCGGGACGGCGAGAGCCACAACCGGTCCTGGAACTGCGGCGTCGAGGGCGCCACCAGGGACCCGGCCGTCCTCGAACTGCGCGCCCGGCAGCAGCGCAATCTGCTGGCCACGCTGCTGCTGTCGCAGGGCATCCCGATGCTCTGCCACGGCGACGAGTTCGGACGCACCCAGCAGGGCAACAACAACGCCTACTGCCAGGACAACGAGATCTCCTGGGTCGACTGGGAGCTGACGGGGGAGCAGCGCAGCCTCGCGGAGTTCACCCGGCATCTGATCGCCCTGCGCGCCGCGCATCCAGTGCTGCGGCGCCGCCGCTTCTTCCGCGGTGAGACCCCGACCCATGCCAGGCAACCGCTGCCCGACCTGATGTGGCTCAGGCCCGACGCCCGCGAGATGACCGGCCGGGACTGGCAGCGCGACGATGCGCACTCAGTGGGGGTGTTCCTCAACGGCGACGCCATCGCCGAACGTGACGCCCACGGTCGCCGGATGGTCGACGACTCCTTTCTGCTGCTCGTCAACGGCTACTGGGAACCGGTCGACTTCCGGCTGCCCGACGACGCCTTCGGCGAGCGTTGGACAACCCTGATCGACACCGCCGACCCGGACGGCATCCCCGACGAGCGCGAACGCAAGGCCGGCACGCGGCTTCGCGTGGAGGCCCGCAGTCTGATCCTGCTGTCGCGTCCGTCGCGCGTGGTGAGTTGAGCGGCTGTCCGGCTCAGCGCATTCGGCGTGACGTCACCGTGAACTGGGCGCCGTCCGCGTCCCGCAGGATCGCCTCGTTCTCGTCCTCGCTGAGCACGCTGCCGCCGTGCTTCTCCGCCGCCCGGGCGCAGTCCGTGACGTCCGCGACGGCGAAGTGGATCTGCCAGTGCGGCCGGACGGAAGGATCCGGTGCCGACTCCACCGCACCCGAGTCGATGCGCGCCACGATGTCGCCCTGGCTGCGCAGCACCACCTCGCCGCCCGCGTACTCCACCTCGCAGCAGCCCGGCAGCCCGGACGCCCAGTCGAGGATCTCGCCGTAGAACATCGCGGCGTCGAAGGCGTCGCGGGTGTGCAGCCGGATGAACGTCGGTGCCGCCCGCCGCCACGCCTCCCAGTTGGCGACCAGCTCCCCCTGCCAGATGCCGAAGGTGGCCCCGTCCCGGTCGGCGAGCAGCGCGGCACGGCCCGGCGGGAAGGACAGCGGCCCGACGGCCGCCGTACCGCCGCGCTCGCGGACCCGGGACACCGCCACGTCGGCGTCCGGCACGGCGAAGTACGGCGTCCAGGCCACGGCCATCTGCCACATGGCGGCGACCGCTGCGATCCCCGCCACCGGCACTCCGTCCGCCAGCGCGATCCGGAAGTGCTCGCCGAGTTTCGCGCCGCGCCAGCGCCAACCGAGGACAGCCGCGTAGAAGTCCTGGGTGGCCTCCAGGTCACGGCTGGTCAGGCTCACCCAGCACGGGGCGCCGAAGACGGAGTGGGTGGAGACGACGTCTCGCCTGCGCGGTCCACCACTGACGGGGGTGTTGTGGTTCATGTCCGTCGCGTCCTGCTCTCGGGGCCGGGCGGCCACCGCTCTCGCACCAGTGTCCAACCGGAAGGGGGTCGGCTGCCTGTCGAGTACCCCCGGTGGCATCGGTGCAGGCCGGCGAGCACGATGGGGACATGGGAGCGAACGAGCCCGACAGGCTCTCCGCGCTGCAGGCCGAGGTCGACCAGATGAAGGAGGCCGTGGTCTCCCACGCGGTCGTCGACCAGGCGATCGGGATGGTGGTGGCCCTGGGCAGGGTGACCCCGGACGAAGGCTGGGAGGTGCTGCGGGATGTCTCCCAGCACACCAACATCAAGCTGCGCAACATCGCGGAGCTGATCCTCATCTGGGGGCGCCGGGGCGACATCCCGCCCGATGTCCGCGCCGAACTGGAGGACGCCCTGGACCGGTACGGCCCGACGCAGGTGCCCGGGTCCTCGGAGGAGTGAGCGCCGGCGGGGCTTCGCCCACCGCGCCAGGGACCGGCGGAATCAGCGGGCTTCGGCGAGCAGTTCCTCGCGCAGCCGCTCGAAGCAGCTGCTGAGCAGCCGGGAGACATGCATCTGCGAGATGCCGAGCTGCTGGGCGATCCGGCTCTGCGTCATCCCGCGGAAGAACCGCAGATAAAGGATGACGCGCTCGCGTTCCGGCAGTGCCGCGAGACAGGGCTTGACGGCGGCCCGGTCGACCACGAGGTCGTAGCCGGGGTCGGGGCCGCCGAGGGAGTCCCCGAGGGCGTAGCCGTCGGTTCCGGCCACCTCGGCGTCCAGGGACAGCGCGGAGAAGCACTCCAGCGCCTCCATGCCGGTGCGCACCTCGTCCTCGCTGAGCCGCGTGTAGGCGGCGATCTCCGCCACGGTGGGCGGGCGTCCCGAGGTGCTCTGGGCCAGTTCCTTGCCGGCGGAGCGGACCCGGTTGCGCAGGTCCTGCACCCGGCGCGGCACGTGCAGGGTCCACATGTGGTCGCGGAAGTGGCGCTTGATCTCACCGGTGATGGTGGGCACGGCATACGCCTCGAAGGCGCGGCCACGCTCGGGGTCGTAGTGGTCGACGGCCTTCACCAGACCCAGCGCGGCCACCTGGTACAGGTCCTCCAGGGTCTCCCCGCGGCCACGGAACCGCACGGCGATCCGCTCGGCCATGGGCAGCCACAAGCGGACCAGTTCATCACGCAGCGCCCGCCGCTCGGGGCCGTCGGACAGCTTCGCGAGCCGTTCGAAGGACTCCACCGTGTCGGGGGCGTCGTCGTGGGGATGGGAGGTCGTACTGCCGGTGACGGGCATGGTGCGCACCTCTCTCAGCAGGTGCTGGAAGTACAGACACCGTGGGAGGCGCGCTCGGACCGGGGAAGGGGAAGCGGGGCGGCGGCAAAGAGCCGACTCCCACGGACGTGCCTCCGGTCCGAAGCACTGTCCACCCCTTTCCCGCTCCCGGACATCGCAAAACAATTAAGTACAAATGGGATGCGCTCAGGTCGATCCTTGACCTCTACTTGGCGCCCATTACCTCTGTGACAGAGGTAATCTTCTGGTGTGGAAACCGAGACGGCGCAGCGAGCGGCAAGGGACTCGGAGACCTTCCCGGAGGAGTTGGCTGACGCGTTGGTGCGCATCCAGCGGCTGATCCGGCGGCGGTTGCGCGGTGGGCTGAGCGTGCCCCGGCTGCGCGGCGCCGAGGTGGAACTGCTCCGGCTGGTCGAGTCCCGGCCCGGCATCGGCATCTCGGACGCGGCGAGGGCCCTGCACCTGGCGGGCAACTCCGTGTCGACCCTGGTCAACCAGCTCGTCCGGGACGGATACCTGCTCCGCGAGACCGACCCCGCCGACCGGCGCGCGGCCCGGCTGCAGTTGACCGCTGCCGCCGGCAAACGGCTGGACGACTGGAAGCGGCGCCGGGCCGAACTGGTCGGCCGGCATGTGTCCCGGCTCGACGACACCGACCGGGAGGCCCTGCGCGCGGCCCTGCCGGCGCTGCGCAGGCTGGCGGCCGGCCTGCACGAGGAGGCCGAGGAGCCATGACGGAGACCGGCGACCATGACGGAGGCCCGGAGGCCATGACGAGGGACAGCACCGAGCACCCGGGAAGCGCAGTCGGCACGGCCGCCGGCTCCGGCGATTCCGCGGACATCCCTGGCGAGGCCGTCGGCACCGCTGACCGGCCAGGAGACGGCGTGGACAGCGCCGACGGTCTCGGCGACACAGCGGCCACCGGCCCCGCCAGGGGCGGGGCCGTGAATACCGCCGGCAGGCCTGGCGACTGCGTGGACACCGCTGACCGTCTCGGCGGCGCAGGGGCCGCCACCGACACTGCCGGCGGCTGCGTGGACACTGCCGGCAGCCCCGGCGGCTGCGTGGACACCGCCGGCAGCCCCGGCGACTCCGCTGCCGCCGCGGGCGCCGACGCACCCGTCGCAGCCGTCGAGGCCGACGCGAAACCCGGCGCACCCACCACAGCCGGCGGCACCACTGGAAGCGTCAGCGCTGCCCGTGAACCCGCCGATGCCGTGGGTGCAGCCGCCGAACCCGTGGGCCCTGGGGTCGCCCCCGGCGCGGACGCCGGCGTCGTCGGTTCAGGTGCCGAGGCCGTAGGTCGCGGGGTTGCCCCCGCCCCGGACACGGACGCCCTTGGTTCGATGGCCGAAGCCGCGCGACGCGCGCCACGCCCCGCCTCGGACACCGACACCGTCGGTACGGCTGCCGAAGCCGCGCGCAGCGCGCCCGGTCCCGCCCCGGTCGTCGACGCCGTCAGCTGTGACCGGCTCGTCTACGCCTTCGGTGACACCAATGCCGTCGACGGGCTCGATCTGGGTGTCCGGGAGGGGGAGGTGTTCGGGTTGCTCGGGCCCAATGGCGCCGGGAAGACCACCGCCATCCGCTGCATCACCACCCTGCTGCCCGTCCCCGCCGGCATGGTCGGCGTCTTCGGGCACGACGCCGCCAAGGAGCGGATGGCGGTGCGCCGGCTGCTCGGCTACGTCCCGCAGCAGCTGTCCGCCGACAGTGGGCTGACCGGCCGGGAGAACGTCGCCCTGTTCGCCCGTGTCTTCGACGTGCCCCGCCGCGAGCGTGCCGAACGGGTCAGTCAGGCACTGGCCGCCGTCGGCCTCGCGGATGCCGCCGACCGGCTCGCCGGGACCTACTCCGGTGGCATGGTCCGCCGCCTGGAACTGGCCCAGGCGCTGGTCAGTGCTCCCCGGCTGCTGATCCTCGACGAGCCGACCATCGGCCTCGACCCGATCGCCCGCACCGGCGTCTGGGAGCACATCAACGCCGTCCGCGCGGCGACCGGGATGACCGTCCTCGTCACCACCCACTACATGGACGAGGCCGACCAGTACTGCGACCGGGTCGGCCTGATGCACCGGGGCCGCATCCGCGCCCTCGGCACCCCGGCCGAGCTGCGCCGAGGCCTCGCCGAACGCCTGGGCACCGACACCCTGCCCACGCTGGAGGACGTCTTCCGCGACGTCGCCGGCAGCGGCCTCGACGACCACTCCGGAGGAGGTTTCCGCGATGTCCGCAGCACCCGCCGCACCGCGCGCCGAGTCGGCTGACCGCACCCCCCGCAGCGACACCGCCCTGCTGCTCAGCCCACCCGTGCCGCGCGCCGGCTGGCGGCTGCTGCCCGCGCGGGTCGTCGCCATGTGCGCCGTGGAGCTGCAGAAGCTGCGCCACGACCGCACCGAGCTGTACACCCGCGCGGTCCAGCCTGCCCTGTGGCTGCTGATCTTCGGTCAGACCTTCACCAGGATCCGGGCCATACCCACCGGCGGCGTGCCGTACATCGACTTCATGGCGCCCGGCATCATCGCCCAGTCGGCGATGTTCATCGCGATCTTCTACGGCATCCAGATCATCTGGGAACGCGACGCGGGCATCCTGAACAAGCTCCTCGTCACCCCGACCCCGCGCTCGGCCCTGATCACCGGCAAGGCGTTCGCCGCCGGGGTGAAGTCGCTGATCCAGGCGATCGTCGTGATCGTCATCGCGGCTCTGCTCGGCGTGGCCCTCACCTGGAACCCGCTGAAGCTGCTCGGTGTCGGCCTCGCCGTCGTACTCGCCTCCGCGTTCTTCTCCTGCCTGTCGATGACCATCGCCGGCATCGTGCTCAGCCGCGACCGCCTGATGGGCTTCGGGCAGGCGATCACCATGCCGCTGTTCTTCGGCTCCAACGCCCTGTACCCCGTCTCGGTGATGCCGGGCTGGCTCCAGGCCGTCAGCAAGGTCAACCCGCTGAGCTATCAGGTCGACGCCCTGCGAGGCCTGCTGCTCGGCACGCCCGCGCATCTCGGCACCGACTTCGCCGTCCTCGCGGTGGCCGCCGCCCTCGGCATCACCGCGGCCTCCTCGTTGCTCGGCCGGCTGGCCCGGTGATCTTGCCGCGGACGTGATGTGCGGCACGCACCCGTACCCCCGCCGGATGCGCCGCGAACGCATCTTTCCTGGGCAGCGCTTGATCACCGATCAAAGCGGGCGAACCCGCTGGCCACAGCGCATTCTGCTCATTTGACAGTGCGCTCGGCGCACAGATAGACAGCAGCTCTCGAAGGTCGAGAGGGGCACTGTGTACGAGCCGAACGTGGTCGGGGACTGGCACGAGTACGACGAGCATGCCGGTCTGCGGGTCCGCGTCCACCGTCTGGAGGCGGCCGAGCCGCCGCGCGGACGCGACGACGCCGCCGCCGGGCTGACGTACTTCAGTGTCCGGGTGACGGTCGAAAACCGTGGCGCCCGGCACTACGGCATCCACCTGGAGGACGGCCAGATCGACGTCCGGGTCGGCCCCGACGGCGAGGGTGCGTTCATCGACTGGCGCAACTCGCAGTTCATCGAGGGCTTCGACGTCTACCCGCTGCGCCGGGCCACCGCCGTGATCTACGCCGCCGCCCCCGAGGCCGCCCTGACCCACGTGGACGTGCAGGTGCAGCTGCGGGTGGAGGACGAGTGGGCCGACCGCCGGCTGTGGACCGGCGGCATCGGCGTCCTGGACGCGACCCCGGCCGCCGCCCCCGCGGCAGCCGGGCAGGGCAGCCTGGCTCACCAGGTGAGCGTATTCCTGAAGGACCAGACGGAGCCCGGCACCACCGCCTGATACGGGCGGCGCCGACGGCGCCGCCGTACGGTCAGTGCGGGATGCCGTCGATGATCTCCCGCGCGCCCTGCCGCAGCAGCGCCACCGCGACCGAGGTGCCGAGCGTGGCCGGATCGAGCCGTCCCGCCCACTCATGGGCGTTCAGCCGGGTCTTGCCGTCCGGGGTGAACACACAGGCCCGCAGGGACAGTTCCCCGCCGCGGTCCACGCGCGCGTAGCCGGCGATCGGGCTGTTGCAGTGGCCCTGCAGCACATGCAGGAACATCCGCTCGGCCGTCGCCTCCCGATGGGTGTCCGGGTCGCCGAGCCCGCTGACGGCGTCGATCAGCGCGGTGTCGTCCTCCCGGCACTGCAGGGCGAGGATGCCCGCGCCGATCGGCGGCATCATCGTCTCCGCCGGCAGCACCTCGCTGATCACGTCCGTGCGGCCGATCCGCTCCAGACCGGACACCGCCAGCAGCAGAGCGTCCGCGTCCCCGGCGGCCAGCTTCTCCAGCCGGCGGTTGGCGTTGCCGCGGAACGGCACGCACTCCAGATGCGGGTGCGTGGCGGCCAGTTGGGCCACCCGGCGCACCGAGGAGGTGCCGATCCGGGTGCCGGCCGGCAGCTCGTCCAGGGTGAGTCCGCCCGGGTGGACCAGCGCGTCCCGGATGTCGTCCCGCTTCAGGAAGGCGGCGAACACCGTCCCGGCGGGCAGTGGCCGGTCGGCGGGCACGTCCTTGACGCAGTGCACCGCGAGATCGGCCTCCCCGGCCAGCAGGGCCGCGTCGACCTCCTTGGTGAACGCCCCCTTGCCCTCGACCTGGGACAGATCGCCGAGCCACTTGTCGCCGGTGGTCTTCACCGGCACCACCTCGGTGCGCACACCGGGGTGCAGCACGGCCAACTCGGCGCGGACCCGCTCCACTTGGGCCAGGGCCATCGGGGAGTCGCGGGAGACGATACGGACCAATTCCGGGACGGACATGGGGACACGATAGACCCTTGGACCCGACGCCCGGTCAGGGACCGGGTCGAACACCGCAGTCTCTGCCAAGGGCGCCGTCCCGAGACCCGAGGGCCTGAGGAGCCGCAGACGCAGCTTCCGGGCGGCGGCCGGTTCCCGGCTCAGGCGCCGGCTTCGCGGACCGGGAGGGTGTAGCGCAGCTTCTCCGTCGCGCGGGCGCCGAGCCGGTCGTAGAACCGGACCGCCTCCTCGTTCCAGGCGGGCGTCTGCCACTGCACCTGCGCGAGGCCGAGCCGCCGGGCCTCGGCGACCACCGCATCCTTGTCGCGGAGGCGCGCAGTGCCGGAGTTCGCTTCGTTGTCAGTGGTGGCCGGTAGCGTGGTCTCGTCGGCTTTGGTCTTGGAGAGGGGGTGGGCCGGATGATCCGTGCGTACAAGTTCCCAGACGCAGGGCGCGAGTCCGGCCCGGCCCGGCCGCAGCTCCGCCGGCCGCCCGGCCGGGCCGGTGAACACGGCCAGGTCGGACATGTGTCCCTCGATCCAGCTGTGCACCAGGATGTAGTCGCCGTCGCCGCCCGCGTGCACGATCAGCACCGCGAGGCCCAGCGATCCGCGTACCCCTCCCAGGCTCAGATGGCCCTCGGCCAGGTCCAGCGCCGTGTCCACGGCCTGCGGCCCGACCGTACGCCCCGGCGCCTCCAGCGCGTACACCTTGACGAGCTGACCGGCGGCTTCCCGGACGCCCAGCGCCCGGGCCGTACGGCCGTGATGGCCCTCGGCGAGGGCCAGCAGTCCGGATGCGTCGATCGCCGGGGGCAGTTCCACGTGAAGATCCATCCGGCCATGATGCGGGCGCGGCGCGCGGGCGTCCATGGCGAGGTTGCGGCGCAGCAGGCGGAAGGGGGCGCACCGTACGCGGCGCACCGTAGGGCTTGGCGGCGTACCGGCGTGCCTCCTCAGCCGAAGCCCTCCGGCAGGTCTGCCGCGGACTCCTCCGGCGTGAGGTCCGGGCGGAGCCGCAGCCAGGACGGCTGGCGCAGGAACCCGGCCCGGGTACGGGTGCTGTAGCTGACCTCGCCGACCAGCCGGGGCAGCACCCAGCGGGCGTCCGGGACGCGCGGTACCGGATCGAAGGGACACCGCTCGGTCGCGGTGTCCCGCAGCAGCGCGGCGAGCTCCGTCCGCTCGGCCTCGCTCCAGCCGGTGCCCACCCCGCCGACGTACCGCAGTCGGCCGTCCTGGTCGCGCTGACCGACCAACACCGCGCCGGGCAGTCCGCTCAGCCGCCCTTTGCCGGGCAGCCAGCCGCCGACGATCACATCTTCAGCGCGCATGTTGCGGATCTTGATCCAGGCACGGGAGCGGACCCCGGGCTCGTACACGGAGTCCAGCCGCTTGCACACCAGACCCTCCAGGCCGTGTTCCCGGGTCGCCGCGAGCGCCTCGGCGCCGTGTCCGGTCACCGCGCCCGGAGTCGACCAGTACGGCCCGGCCAGGCCCAGCTCCGTCAGCCGGGCCCGCCGCCGTACGTACGGCTGCCGAAGCAGGGAGTCCTCGCAGTAGGGCACGTCGAACAGCACCAGATGCACCGGCACCTGGGCGGCCCGGCGTGCCGCCCGCGCGGGGGCGTGCGCCAGGCCCATCCGGCTCTGCAGCAACTGGAAGTCGGCCCGGCCCTGTTCGTCGAGGGCCAGCACCTCGCCGTCCAGTACGGCGGGGGTGGTGCCCAGCGCGCCACCGAGCGGCCGCAGTTCGGGATAGGCCGCGGTGATGTTCTCGCCCGAGCGGGCGCGCAGCAGCAGGCTGCCGTCGCCGGGCAAATAGACCATGACCCGCTGGCCGTCCTGCTTGGTCTCGTACGCCCACCGCTGGTCCTGGGCGGCGGGCGGCAGGGTGCCGGGAGTGGCGAGCATCGGCGCGATGAGCGGCAGGGGCACGGCGGTCACGGCTGAAGGTCTCGACCGCTTCCGCCGGCCTCACGCGCCTTCGGCCGCCGGTTCCCCTGAACGGGCCCGGGCCGCCTGCACCTGCTGCGCACAGGGGGGACGCCCCGGGCCCCGGCGATGTCCTGTGCGTTGTCGCCCAGCGGGCTTCGAGCCGCCGGGACGGCCACCGTCCAGCAAGCCCGGCAGTGGCACGGCCGACGCCGCTGGCGGCAGCGGCGACGCGGCGACGCGGCGAGCGGCGGAACGGCGAGCGGCGGAACGGCGAGCGGCGACCGGCCCGGGATGCGCCGTGCGTCCGGGCGGGGTGGTTGACGGACGCACGGACAGCGGCCCGGGGGAGCCTGGCCGATTTAAAGTCAAGTGCTTGACTTACTTTGGCGAGCCGAAACGGTGCCGTACGCGGGGCCGTCCCCGGCGGTGCGGGCGCGCACCGTAGGCTTTCCGGCTGGACCTCGCCGCCCCGGTCGAGGCACCCGGGGCGGCGCGCGGGACCGGTCGCCACGGGGCGGTGCACGGTCCCGGAGCGGTGGTGAGCATGGCGCGCAGGACGGCGCGGGCCGAGCAGGTGAGCGCGACGCGGAAGGCGATCCTGACCGCGGCGGAACGGCTGTTCGCGGAACACGGCGTGTACGCCGTCTCCAACCGCCAGGTCAGCGAGGCCGCCGGCCAGGGCAACAACGCGGCCGTCGGCTACCACTTCGGCACCAAGTCCGACCTGGTCCGCGCGGTGGCCCGCCGGCACGCCGAGCGCATCGAGGCGCTCAGGGAGCGGGCCCTCGCCGCGGCCGCCGACTCCACCGACGTACGCGACTGGGTGGACTGCCTGGTACGCCCGGTGACCGAGCATCTGGCCGGGCTCGGCAGCCCCACCTGGTACGCCCGGTTCTGCGCGCAGGTCATGACCGACCCGGCGCTGCACGAGATCATGGTCGAGGAGTCCATGGCCTCGCCGGCGCTGCGGCAGGCGATCGAGGGGCTGAACCACACGCTTCCGGAACTGCCGCCCGAGGTCCGCGCCGAACGCGGCCAGATGGTCCGCCTGCTGATCCTGCACACCTGCGCCGAGCGGGAACGCTCCCTCGCCGAGGGCACCCCGACCCCGAGAGCCACCTGGTCTAAGGCGGCGACGGGCCTCACGGACGCCATCCTGGGCCTCTGGCTGGCTCCGGTCGGGCCTGCTCGCTGACCCCTGGGCTTCACTCG
This sequence comes from Streptomyces sp. NPDC002076, assembly GCF_053593835.1. NCBI lineage: Bacteria > Bacillati > Actinomycetota > Actinomycetes > Kitasatosporales > Streptomycetaceae > Streptomyces > Streptomyces sp. NPDC002076. Next base: position 441,651 of record NZ_JBSFDI010000005.1, on the reverse strand, counting down.
TCGAAGGTCACCACGACCTTCTCCGCCGCCCCCGGTGTCAGTGCCAGCCGGAAGGCCCGGTCCGCCTCGGCGAACGGCACCCGGTGGCTGATCAACTGCGCGAAGCGCTCGTGGTGCTCGACCAGTTGAGGCGTCACCTCGAAGATCTCCGTGGGATACCCCTGCGACGCGATGAGGGGCAGCTCGCTGCGCAGCATCCCGCCGAGGCCGATCTCCGAACACTTCTTCTGTACGGCCAAAATGACCAGCCGCGCACCCCATTTGGCCGCGCCGACCACGGTGTTGAAGACCGCCGCCGCGCCGGCGGCGTCGATGTAGACGTCGGTGTCCGGCCGGGGCTGGCCGAGCGCGTTGGCGCTCTGCTCGTGCAACTCGGTCAGCCGGGCGGCCACGTCCTCCGCGCGCGAGTCGAGCACCGCGTCCGCGCCGACGGCGAGGGCCTTCTCCAGCCGGTCCGGCAGCACATCCACCACGACCACGCGCCGCACTCCCCGCAGCTTCAGCCAGATCGTGGCACCGAGCCCGATCGGCCCGACTTACTTGAGTCAAGCAAGCAACTGAGGTGCAGTACCGGCTGTCTCCAGGCGAACCGGCGTCAGGAGGATCGTGGTGGTCTGACCCAGCCGAGCGACCGTTCGACGGCCCGCTGCCAGTTGTCGTACTCCGACTCCCGCAGCTCGGGGTCCATGTCGGGCAGCCACTGGGCGGCCCGGTGCCAGTTGCGGCGCAGCACTTCCAGATCGGGCCAGTAGCCGGCGGCGAGCCCGGCCGCGTAGGCGGCGCCCAGGGAGACCGTCTCGGCGACCATGGGCCGTACGACGGGCACGTCCAGCACGTCGGCCACGAACTGCATCAGCAGGTTGTCCGCGGTCATGCCCCCGTCCACCTTGAGCTGCCGAAGGGAGACCGAGGAGTCGGCGTTCATGGCGTCGACGACCTCCCGGGTCTGCCATCCGGTGGCTTCCAGGACGGCACGCGCCAGGTGGCCCTTGGTGATGTACGAGGTGAGGCCGACGATGACCCCGCGTGCGTCGCTGCGCCAGCGGGGCGCGAACAGGCCCGAGAACGCGGGAACGATGTAGCAGCCGCCGTTGTCCTCGACCGTCCGCGCGAGGGTCTCGATCTCCGGCGCGCTGCTGATCAGCCCCAGGCGGTCCCGGAACCACTGGACGAGTGCGCCGGTGACGGCGATCGACCCTTCCAGGGCGTAGGCCGGCTGCTGGTCCCCGATCTTGTACGCGACGGTCGTGAGCAGCCCGTGCCGGGACCGCACCAGCTCACCGCCAGTGTTGAGCAGCAGGAAGCTGCCCGTTCCGTAGGTGCACTTGGCCTCGCCGGGGGAGAAGCAGGTCTGGCCGAAGAGGGCGGCCTGCTGGTCGCCGAGGGCGGCCGTGATCGAGACCCCGGGCAGCACCGCACTGGCCTCGCCGTAGGCCTCCGCGGACGACCGGATCTCCGGGAGCATCGCACGGGGCACCCCGAAGAAGGCCAGCAGCTCCTCGTCCCAGGTGAGCGTGCGGATGTTCATCAGCATGGTGCGGCTGGCGTTGGTGGCGTCGGTGATGTGCAGGCCGCGGTCGGCGCCGCCGGTGAGGTTCCAGATCAACCAGCTCTCCATCGTGCCGAACAGCACCTCGCCGTCCTTGGCGCGCTGCTCGACCCCCTTGACGTGGTCGAACAGCCAGCGGATCCGCAGCGCGGAGAAGTAGGTCGAGGGCGGCAGGGCGCACCGCTCCAGGAAGAACGCCTCCCCGGGGCGCTGCATGAGGTCGTCGACGAGCGGCGCCGTGCGGGTGTCCTGCCAGACGATCGCCCGGCCCACCGGAGCACCGGTCCGCCGGTCCCAGAGCACCGTCGTCTCACGCTGGTTGGCCAGGCCGACGGCGATGACCTGCTCCCTGCCGGCACCGGTGTCGGAGAGCGCCTCGGGCACGATCTGCCGCAGGTTGTGCCATATCTCCATGGCGTCGTGCTCGACCCAGCCGGGCCTCGGGAAGTGCTGCCGGTGTTCCTTCTGCGCTACCGAGACCAGCCGCCCACGGTGGTCGAACAGGATGCATCGGGTCGAGTTGGTGCCCTGATCGATGGACATTACGTACCGTTCAGCCATGATCGGGTCTGCCTTCCGACGGATCTAGGGGCGGCTGTGCTGCTCTACCAGCGGGCGGCTCCCAGGTCTCTGGAGATCGCCCGGGCCGCTTCACGGATCAGCGTGATCAGACTCGGGCGGGGGCGGCCCTGGCTGTCGCAGATCCGCTCGACCGGCCCGGACAGCCCGATGGCGCCGACGACGAGGCCGCCGTGCCCGCGGATCGGTGCGGAGATGCCGGCCTCGCCCATGCTCATTTCCTGGATCTCGGCGGCCCATCCGAGTTCCCTGACCTCCGCGAGCGCCCGGGCGAGCCGCTCGGGATCGACCAGGGTGTGCCGGGTGTACGCCTCCAGCCCCCCTGCCTGGGCCGGCTCGACGCTCGCGGTCCCGTACGCCAGCAGCACCTTGCCGAGCGAGGAGGCGTGCAGCGGCAGCAGCGAGCCCACGTCCAGGGTCTGGAAGGTGTCGTCCGGCCGGAAGACGTGGTGGACGACGAGGACGCTGCCCTCCAGGGGCGTGCCCAGGCGTACCGCCTCCCCGCTGCGGGCGGCCAGGGCGTCGGCCCAGTTGAGCGAGCGCGAGCGCAGCTCGTTCACGTCGAGATAGCTGGTACCGAGATGCAACAGGGCGGCGCCGAGCTGGTACTTCCCGGTCGCCGCGTCCTGCTCCACGAAGTCCACGTGCTGGAGCGTGCGCAGAATGCCGTGGGCGGTGCCCTTCGCCAGCCCGAGCGAGGCCGCCACCTCGCCGAGCCCGAGTCGACGAGGTCCGCCGGCGAGCAGACGCAGAATCGCCGCCGCCCGTTCGATCGACTGGACTGGGCCGGCCATGAAGCGAGCCTATTACCCGCACGGACCCCGTGCCCGTGGGTGAGGGCGGGCGGCCGTTCGGTAATGCCGACCCACGTTCATTGACCGGCCCGATTTGTCTCCATAACGTGCTTGCGAGCCGGAAAGGCGCGGTTGTGTCGGCGCCGGACCGGTCGGTCACACCATCGGGAGAGAACATGGCGGCACAGCTCAGGACGCTGCTTCAGGCGGCATGCGAACACGTGTGTCCGGTTCCGCCTGTCGCCGGCGCAGTCTCGGCCGTACGCCGTCGTGCGGCGGCGGTCCTCGCCGACTGGAGGGTGTGTCCCTACCTCGTCGAGGACGCGCTGCTCGTGGTGTCGGAGCTTGTCACCAACGCCATCCTGCACGCCCGGCCCCCGGCCGTGCTTCGGCTGTCGTGGGTGCAGGGCGACGGTGGCTGCACCCTGCGCGTCGAGGTCAGCGACGCGGGCCCTGTCCTTCCGGCGTGCCGGTCCCTCGTCGGGGTCGACCCCGACGAGCACGGCAGGGGCGAGGCGATCGTCCACGCCCTGGCGACTCGCCATGGGATGGACACCCACCTCGGCGGTGTCACCCGGTGGGCCGAACTCGTCGCGCCCTAGATTCATCGACCCGGAGCGCGGCCTCGCCGCATCACGGCACATACGCCGGCTCGTCCGCGGTCGTCTTGCGGAGCAGGAGCAGAGCGGCGTCGTCGTGCAGCCGGCCGCCCACATGCGCCAGCAGTTCGTCATGGAGCGCAGTGAGAGTGCGCGCCGGCTCGTCGCACACATGGCGGGCCACCCCTTCGGCCAGCGGATAGAACGCACGCGCGTGATCGCGGGCCTCCGTGACCCCGTCGGTGTACAGCAGCAGCTGATCTCCCACCGCGAAGGGCAGCCGCTGCAGCCGGGGAACCTCGCCCGACAGGGCGCGCAGCCCGAGGGGCGGAGCGGGATGCGCGGGCTCCACCGCCCCGACCTCTCCGGAGCCGGACACCAGCAGCGGCGGCGCATGTCCGCAGTTGACGATCTCCAGGTGTCCCGACCGGGAGTGTCCGGCGACCACGGCGGTGACGAAGTCGTCGGGACCGAGGTTGCGCGCCAGGCTCCGCTCGATCCTCGCGACGACGGCGAGCAGGTCGGGCTCGTCATGCGCGGCCTCACGGAACACCCCGAGCACGAGTGCCGCGGTCCCCACGGCGGGCAGTCCCTTGCCGCGCACGTCACCGACGATCAGCCTGATTCCGTAGGGCGTCGGCACCAGGGCGTAGAGGTCCCCGCCGATCCGCGCCTCCGCCGCCGCGGCGCTGTAGCGGACGGCCACCTGGAACGGGCCGACGGAGTCCGGGACCGGCTGGAGCAGGGCGTGCTGGGCGGCCTCGGCGACCGAGCGTACGGCCGCGAGTACCTGTTCACGACGGCCACGCAGCCCGCTGGCCAGGCCGCTCGCCGCGGTGACGGCCAGCAGGGCGGCGAGCACCGCCACCAGCTCGCGGACCGGTACCTCGTGCCCGATGCCCAGCGTCGCGCCCGTCGCCGCGGCGAAGAGACCGACACACAGCACGCCGCGCGGCTCATTGGTGGCGGCCGCCAGAGCGGGTCCGGCCGCCAGCAGCGGCAGCCAGATCAGCCCCCCGCCCATGGCGGCGACGACGAGAGTGACGAGGGCGACGACCAGCACCGGGAGCACCGGCAGTACGGGCGGTCCGGCGGGCTTCCTGAACAGCCGCGTCTGTGCGTCGTCGGCGCCGTGGTGTCCGGTCTGGCTCATGGCTCGTCAGCAGTCCTCGTCTCTACGGGATGACACCCGAAATGTCCGTTTCATTAAGCAAACGGGCTGGGCGAGGCAGCCACAAGGAGCGGATTTTCAGATAGTGAGCGAGAGGCTCCTGGTCACCCGGCTCGCGACCGGAAGCAGTCGTGCCCGGATCTCCTGGAGCCGGGCCCGCCGCTCCGCCGGCAGGGAGACGCCGAGCGAACCGGGCGTGTTCCCGCGGTAGACCGGCACGGCGACGCACACGGTGCCGAGCGCGTACTCCTCCAGGTCCGTGACGGCCGGCGCCAAGGGGGGCGCCTCGATCCTGCGGAGCAGCTCCGGAAGACTGGTGATCGTCCGTGGCGTGAGTTCGGCGAGCTGGTGCCTGGACAGATAGTCCCTGCGGGCGTCCTCGTCCAGCTCACGCAGCACGGACTTGCCCAGCGCGGTGGCATGTCCGGCGTCCTCGAAACCCACCCAGAGATCCACCCGGGGCATGCGGGGGCTGTCCACGATCTCGGCCACCCTGATCTCGCCGTCCTCGTAGAACGTGAGATAGGCGGCGCCGGACAGCTCGTCCCGCAGGGCGGCCAGCGTCGGGCGCACGCGGCTGAGCAGCGTCTGCGTGCGGCCCGCTGTGTGCAGGGAGTCCAGCCTGTCGCCCAGGACGAAGCCGCCGTCGGCGAGCTTTCGCACGTATCCGTCGTGCACGAGGGTGCGCAGCAGGTGATAGGCGGTGGCCAGCGGCAGCCCCGTCTCGCGTGCCAGCTGCTTCGCCGGTGCGCCGTTCTCGTGCGCGCTCACCGCCTCCAGCAGACGGAAGGCCCGCTGCACGGAAGTGATGAGCGTGGGGCCGTCCTGAGCACCCATGGATCCAGCCTGCGCCGCACGACCGACCCGGGCAAGGTCCGAGGCATCCTGCAGGGCGGCGAGCCCGCCGCCACAGGCCGAGCGGACCGCCGGCCGCCGTCCTCGACCGCCGGGACGCGGCCCCCTGCCACTCGTTCCGTCCGCTGTGCCGCTGGGCGCGCACGGCTGCCGGGGCGAGCGACGGAGCGGCCGTGCCGCTGGTCCTCAGCGGTGCGTGCTCGCGATGCTCACCGTGTTCGCGGCCACCACCGCCCCGATCCCAGCCCACTCCGGCGCTCCGAGGCCCTGCCCCAGCACCACCCAGCCGACCGCCGCCGCCAGCACAGGATTGACGCTCATGAACAGGCCGAAGGTCTGGGCCGGCACCTTGCGCAGGGTGAGCAGATCGGCGAGATACGGCACGGCCGACGACAGCACACCCGCCGCCACCGCGCACAGCAGGGCCCCGGCCGTCGGCGGATGGCGTACGGCGACGACGATCCCGATCGGCAGGAAGGTGAGCGCCGACAGGCACGCGGCCGCGGCCGACCCCTGGGCGCCCGGGATGCGCCGCCCGACGATCCGGTTGAGCAGGATGTACGAGGCCCAGCAACAGGCCGCCACCAGGCCCAGACCCATGCCCACGTAGTCGGTGGACGGCTGAGGGCGCATCAGCACCACGACTCCGGCCCCCGCCAGCGCCGCGCATCCCGCGTCCAGCCGGCGGCGCGAGGCGGCGAGCGCGATGGCGAGCGGGCCCAGGAACTCCAACGTCACCGCCAGCCCCAGGCCGATCCGGTCGATCGCGCTGTACAGGCTCAGGTTCATGGTGCCGAAGACGCCGGCGAGCAGCAGCACCGGCCACCACTGGCGCCGGGTGAAGTCCCGCAGGCGCGGCCGGCCGACGGCCACCAGGACGAGTGCGGCGACGTACTGGCGTACGGCCACCACGCCGAGCGGACCGAGGACCGGGAAGGCCAGTGCGCCGATCGCCGCGCCGGTCTGGTTGGACAGGCCGCTGCCGAACATCGTCGCCACGCCGGCCGGCCGCCCCGGCGCGGGGTCGTGGACCATGGGGGACACCGTCGCGGTCTGGTGTCCGAGAACTCGTCGCATGGGAGGAGCGTCCGCCCGTCCCGTGCTTGCGCAAAATGCATGCGCGACCTCATCTATACGCTGTACGCATGAATACGCTGAACGCATGGATGAGGTCGAACTCCGGCAGCTGCGCTGTCTCGTCGCCATCGTGGACGAGGGCACCTTCACCGACGCGGCGATCGCCCTCGGGGTGTCCCAGGCGGCCGTCTCCCGCACCCTGGCGGGGCTCGAACGAACCCTGGGTGTACGGCTGTTGCGGCGCACCTCGCGGGAGGTGAGCCCGACGGCGACCGGGCTGCGGGTGGTGGCGCAGGCCCGGCGGGTGCTGGCGGACGTCGCCGTCCTGGTCCAGGAGGCCACCTCGGGGCACACCCGGCTGCGGATCGGCTACGCATGGTCGGCCGTCGGCCGTCACACCGTGGCCTTCCAGCGGCGCTGGGCGGCCGCCCACCCCGGGACCGATCTGCATCTCGTCCGGGTCAACACGGCGTCCGCCGGTCTCGCGGAAGGCGTCTGCGACCTCGCGGTGGTGCGCCGGCCGCTGGAGGACCGGCGGTTCGACACCGCCATCGTGGGCCTGGAGCGGCGCCTGTGCGCGATGGCGGCGGACGATCCGCTCGCCCGCCGCCGGTCCGTACGGCTCGCCGAACTCACCGGCCGGACCCTCTGGGTGGACCGGCGCACCGGTACCACCACCCCCGAGCTGTGGCCTCCGGACTCCCGTCCCGCAGTCGAGGAGACGCACGACGTCGACGACTGGCTCACCGTCATCGCCGCCGGACGCGGCATCGGTGTCACCGCGGAGTCGACCGCGAACCAGTACCCGCGACCGGGCGTCGTCTACCGGCCGGTCCGGGACGCCGAACCCGTCGCCGTACGGCTCGCCTGGTGGCGCGACGACCCACACCCGGCACTCCAGGCGGTCCTCGAACTGCTCAGCGAGCTGTACCGCACGAGCTGAGGGACCACTGGATTCGGTTTCGACCGGTACTCACTCAGGGAGGGCAGGGCACGATGGCGCAGCTGCGCGAGCGCGTGCAGGAAGCGGTCGCCATCATGGAGTGCCGCATGGTCCTGGAGGGACTGTGCGCGGCCAAGGCCGCCGTCGCTCCGACCTCAACCACCGGCTCCACGACCGGATCCGGGTCATCTCCGGGCAGCAGACCGCGGTCGAGCTGCTGGAGCGGATGAACACCCAACTGGCCCGCCACCGCTTCCAGTTGGCGCTCCCGGAGAACTATTCGTTGACGCATCCCTACGCGCCCTCCCCCCTCTCGGCTTCCCTCGAGGGGGACCCCCATCACCACCCCGCTCGCCCCTGGTCGCCACCGCTCACGCCGGGGACTTCGTGTGGCGCGCGCGGAGCCGTCGCCCTGGCCGCGGCGCGCGGCGAAAAGGTCTCCGCTTCTTCGACGCCGGCGACTACCCCCTCGTCGTCATCGCCGAACTCACCGACCGACTCGTCGCCGTCCACCGGGAGACCCAGCCGCCGTCCCTGGAGGCCCGTGTCCTCGCCCAGGCGGTCGGCTGCCCCGGACCCGGCGAGACCATCGGCGCCCCGCCGGTCTTCTACTCGTCCATCCGCTCCACCCCCGACATTCGCGCCACCGCCGTCGGCTGGGCCTCGGGCACGGGCCGCTTCGGCGCCGTCTTCGGCCCGCGGCCGGGCGCCCAGTTGCTCGCCGCGGGCGACGCGGCATCGCCGCCCTGCGCTCCGCACGGCGCCCGAGCGCAGCGGCACCCGGCGGCCACTCGTCACCGCCGGCTGACCCGCCCCCGCGCACGGCGTCACCCCAGCGCGTCGGGCTCCACGTCCAGGCCCGTGCAAGCCAGCTCCCCGGCCACCTCGGCGCACGCCTCCACGCCTCGCGGCGACGACACCGAGAGCATCGGGCTGCTGTCCCCGGCGGAGTCGTCCGCCGGATAACCGGCCGACATCACGTCATGGCCCGCGCGCACCGACACCTCACGGGCCCTGGGCGAGCGCAGCCACACCTCGGACCAGGCGGTCTTGCAGGCCGGCGACCAGCGCAGCCGGACGGTGTAGGAGCGACCGGTGACCGTGGTCGTGGTCCGTGCGTCCCGGGCACACATCGAGGCGTCGGGCAACTCGCCCTGACAGGACCGGCCGTGACAGCGGGGCACCCCGGGCAGGGTCCGCGCGGCGGGTGCGGTCCCCGGCCACATGGACAGGGCGACAGCGGCGGCGGCCACCGCGGCAGCCGTGCCGAACAGCGCCAACACGGACAGCGGAAGTCGCGACGGGAGCCGCCGGGGAAGCCGGGGTGCGAGCCGGCGAGCGAGCCGCTGCCCGGGACCGGGCTCCTCGGGCACGGCCTCCGGTGCGGGCGTTCCGGCCGCGTCCCACAACGCCCGTACGGCCTCGGGATCGGCGCCGGCGAGTCGGCAGAGCGCCTCCACGGCGGGCCTCGGCGGCGGTGTGCCGCCGGACAGATAGCGGTGCCACGCGGACTTGCTGTACGGGGTCCGCGCGGCCAGCGCCGCCAGGCTCAGCCCCGTACGGTCCTTCAGCTCGCGCAGTCCCACCACCAGTGCCTCGTCCGGCGTGGTCGATGCTTGGGGGTGCCGCATCGTGCGTCCTCGACTCCCGTTCCGCTATGGGCGGTTTCGCCCCTGATGCCGGAATGGCTTCCCATGAGGACGGCGACTGGAACACGCGGTGAGGTATGAGCAAGGTGAGGCGTGGGCGTACCGAAGGCCCGTTCGGGGGTCGTCGAACGGGCCTTCGGCGGCTGGGTGGTGCTGTGCTGAAGGACCGTCAGCACCAGGGGAGGGGGCGGGCCGCGCGGACGTAGTGTGCGGAGACGTAGCCCGCGTGGTGCGGCAGCCGGTACCAGGTGCGGTTCCCGTACACCCAGGAGCCGCGCGTCCTGCAGCTGAGGACCAGGACCCGGCCCGTCTGCCGGTGGCCGATCACCCGGTACCCGGTGCCGGGACCGGAGCGGACGTTGAGCGGGGCGTGGCGGGTGGCGACGCGGCCGGTGAGGGGCTGAAGGTGACGGTGCGCCATCCACTGTGCGGCGAACCGGTACTGCATCCGGTTTGCGGCGAGTCGGTACGGCGCCGCGTGCATGGCGAGGCGGTAGGCCGCGCTCTGCGGCATGAAGCGGTACGCCGCCCGCCGGACGGTGGGGCGGTGGATCCGGTGCACCCGGCGGCTGTGGTGTGTGCGGAGGTGGACGCGGTGGTGCCGGCGGTGGGTGACGTACCTGCGATGGTGGACGCGTCGGCCGGTGCGGTGGGTGCGGTGCTGGGCATGGTGGGTGTGGTCGGCGGTGGCGCTGGGAACCGGGCGCGGTGCGGCCGCGTCCGCCGTGCCGGCACCGGCCGCCGTGGGCAGGAACGCGAGCACCGCCACCGTGGCCAGCAATCCGCTCTTGAGACTCCGTCGGATCATGGAAACCTCCGGCTGTCGTTCTCGTGACCACGAGCAGTGATCACGACAGCCAGGGTTTCCGTGTCAAGCCGCCGGAATGCCGTTCCGGCGTCCCCAGGGACGGCCGGGACGTCCCGCGGGACGGACGCCCACGGCACCGGCGGCTCCGCCCGGTCCCCCGCGGGGAGGCGTCCCGCCGTCTCGTGTGCGTCCGGGTGACGTCTCCGGGGGCACCCGCGGCATCCGTGGCGGTCAGAGGGTCTCGGTGAACGTGATGCTCCGCTCCTTCAGCAGCGGGAACACCGTTCCCCGGATCAGCTTCGCGAAGTGGTCCGTCTCCTTGTGCGCCTCGAAGCCGGCGCGGTCCGTGTAGCGCTCGTACAACACGAACGCTCCTGGCCGGTCGACGACCTCGTGCGCCTCGTAGGCGAGGTTCGCGGGTTCCGACGGGACCAGTTCGCGCATCCTGCGCAGCGCGTCGCGGACGGTGTCGGCGTCGGCGGGAGCGCACTCGTACTGGGCGACGACGGCGAAGGCCATGGCATTCCTCCGGTGTTCCTCGGCGGGTGGACTCGCCGATTCCAGCACGCTCCCGTCCGGGGGAGGGCCGTACGACACGCGGCCATGTCCGCGGGTGGCCGGCCGTCGAGGGGAGACCCACAGCCGGGAGGGAATTTACTTGACTTACGCAACGAGCTGGTGGACTTGCGGACATTCCCACGGAATCGCTGTCCGACCTGCCCGTCGCGTCCCCGGAGGTCACCGAGATAGAGCGCGCCCTGACGCGCATCACCTACCTCGGCACCCGAGCCCGGCAGCACGAGCGGCTGATGGCGCTGGCCGGGGTGCCGCTGGACCGGGCCGCGGTGGCCCTGCTGCGGCAGATCGCCGACTCCGAACCGCTGCGCCCGGGGGAGCTGGCGCAGCGCCTCGGCGTGGAGGCCTCCCATGTCACGCGCACCGTACAGCAACTGCAGAAGGCCGGATACGTCACGCGTGTCCCGGACCCCGTCGACCGGCGCGCCCAGCGCATCCAGCTGACCGACGCGGGCCGGGACGCAGTCGACCGGGTCCGCGAGGCCGGGGCCCGGGGCATGCAGCTCGCCCTCGCCGACTGGCGGCCGGAGGATCTGCGGCAGATGGCGACCCTGTTCCACCGCATGGTCGACGACTTCCTCGCGTACACGACCGAGGAGGACTCCGGCCGGGAGGCGGACGACGCCGTCACCACGGCGTGACGGCCGGCGTCCTGCCGCAACGGGCCACCCCCGCGCCTACCGTCCAGTAATATCCAGCGGCGGGCCACCAGAGGAGGAACCGTGCCCCGGTCCGAACGCTCGCCCCTGCTGCTCGCCGGCCTGCTGGCAGCGGCGGGGGTCGCCCGTTTCGCGGCACCGCGGCCCTTCGACGGGCTCGTACCGCGTGCGCTGCCGGGCTCACCCAGGGCATGGACGTACGGCAGCGGCGCCGTGGAGCTGGCCCTGGCGGCCGGGATCGCCGCCCCCCGGACACGCGCGGTCGCCGCGAAGGCGGCCGCGGCCTTCTTCGTCGGGGTGTTCCCGGCGAACCTGCAGATGGCCGTGGACTGGCGGCACCGGCCCGCACCGCTGCGGACGGCCGCCCTCGCACGGCTGCCGCTGCAGGTGCCGTTGATGCTGTGGGCCCGGGGAGTCGCCCGGAACGAGGAAGGACGCTCATGACGGAACGCATCGAGGTCGGGGACAAGGCCGAGGACTTCGCCCTGCCCGACGAGACCGGCACCACTCGCAGACTCACCGAGCTGCTGACCGAGGGGCCGGTGGTCCTCTTCTTCTACCCGGCCGCCCTCACCCCCGGCTGCACCGCCGAGGCCTGCCACTTCCGCGACCTCGCCGCCGAGTTCGCCGCCGTCGGCGCCCGGCCCGTCGGCATCAGCGGCGACAGCGTCGACAAGCAGCAGGAGTTCGCCGGACGGCACGGCCTCGGCATGCCGCTGCTCTCCGACGCCGACGGCACGGTCCGCGAGCGGTTCGGCGTCAAGCGCGGCTTCTCCCTCGCCCCCACCAAGCGCGTCACCTTCGTGATCGCCCAGGACCGCACGGTGCTGGAGGTCGTCCGCAGCGAACTGCGCATGAACACCCACGCCGACCGGGCTCTCGCCGCCCTGCGCGCCCACCAGGGCTGAACGGCCCCCGCCCCGCGGGGCGGACGGGGACACCCGCGCGCTTGCTGAGCCGGACCGACCGGAACAACCTCGGGCATATGAAACATGGCGCCGCCGTGGCGGTCATCGACGCCCTGCGTACGGTGACCGGGTGGAGCGAGGGCGCGCGGCGGCTCACGGGCCACCCGGCCGAAGACGTCGTGGGCCGGCCCGCGGCCGGGCTGCTCGCCCAGCTCACGCAGCGCTGGGGCAGCGGGCAGACGGGCCGGGGCAAGACGATCTGGGCCGAGCGGGCGCTACCCTGCACCTGACCGTCCGCCCGGCACCGATCACTGGAACGGGCAGCCCGGGTTCGGCGCGTCCTCCGAGAACGGGGCGCCGTGCGGCAGAACGTACAGCACATCGAGCACGAGCGGGGTGTCCCCGAGGTTCCGTCCGATGTGGACATGGTCCGCACCGGCCGGCTCCTGGATCGTCGCCCCCGTGCGGTACACGCCGTCCGAGGCGCACCCGGAGTCGAAGTGGCTGAGGGTGCCCTGCCTGACCACGCCGTACAGCGGGCCGTCGTGGTAGTGCCAGCCGGTGCTCTGGCCGGGCGGGATGGTGATCTCCCGCAGGGTGTAGTCGGTCCCGCCGATGGTGGTCTGGCTGATGATCCGGGCCGTCACCCCCGGCCCCGGCGGGGTCGCCTGCGCGGTGCCGCAGGTCAGAACGGTGGCGACGGTCAGCGCGCCGGTGACGGCGGCACGGAGAGCGGTACGCATGCGGGACCCTTTCGGGAGGCGAGCGGGGTGTCGCCGTGAACATAAGCAACCCACAGGGGAGTTGGGGGCGGAACTCGAAGATCCGTATGCGTACGTGATCGCGGGTGTCAGGTCCCCGCGCGCTCCCGGACCACGTCCCGTGGCCGCTTGTCCTCGCGCAGTCCCAGGTAGCGGGGATGCCGCAGCATCCCGTCCCGGGTCCACTCGGTGAAGACGATCTGCGCGACCAGCTCCGGCCGCACCCAGCGGGCACGGCCCTCGCGCACGGCACCGGTGAAGGGCGAGGAGCCCCGGCGCAGCCCGTCCAGCCGCTCGCGCAGATCCAGCAGGGTGCGCCGGCCGAAACCGGTGCCGACCTTCCCGGCGTACCGCAGCCGGTCACCGTCGTAGAAGCCGAGCAGCAGCGCTCCCAACCCGACGCGGCTGCCCGCCGGTTCGGTGAAGCCGCCGATCACGAACTCCTGCCCCTGGGAGCACTTGAGCTTCAGCCAGTCCGGGGACCGGCGCGTCCGGTACGGCCCGTCGGCCCGCTTGGCGATCAGCCCCTCCCAGCCCCGGCCGCAGGCCTCGGCCAGCAACTCGGCGCCGCCCGCGTTGCGATGCGGGGTCAGCCGCAGCGGGGCGCGAAAGGACAGCGCCCGCCGCAGCAGCGACTTGCGGACCCGCAAGGGGAGTTGACGGGTGTCGGCGCCCTCCAGGCGCAGCAGGTCGAAGAGGTAGTACGTCACCGCGACCCCGGACGCCTCGATGTCCCGGCGCCGGGTCAGTCCCAACCGTCGCTGCAGCCGCGCGAAGTCGGTACGGCCGCCGCTGAACGCGACGACCTCGCCGTCCACCGTGAAGTCGGTGCACTCCTGCGCCGCGAGCGCCTCCACGATCTCCGGGTAGGTGTCGTTCAGCCACTGGCCCGTGCGCGAGAGCAGCCGCAACGAATCGCCCTCCCGCACCGCCAGCAGCCGGACGCCGTCCAGCTTCCGCTCGAACAGCCAGCCCTCGCCGAAGTCCCGCCGGTCGCTGAGCGTGGCCAGCATCGGGGCCGCGGCGAGTTCAGTGCCCGGCCCGGCCGGGCGCAACAGCTCCCGGCGATCGGCCGGCAGCCCCTCCAGCAGCCCCGGCACCGCCTCTCACTCCTCGCCGTCGGCCGCGACCTGTGCGAGGGTGCGTCCGGTGCGCACCGAGCGGGCCCGCCGGGGATCCGGGGTGCCGTGCCCGGCCGACCGCGCCGGCCCCTTGCGCACCAGCAGCCAGGCCTCCTGTTCACCCTGGTCTCCCCGGAAGCGGGTCAGGGCGTACTCGCCGCGCAGTTTGCTGCCGTGCAGCCGGAAGGTGGCGTGCCCGCGCTCCAGCGACTGAGCGAAGTCCACCGGGCGTCCCTTGCGGTCGTGGCTGAGCGGCTCGTACGTGCCGTTGTCCCAGACGATCACGGTCCCGCCACCGTACTCGCCCTTCGGGATCACGCCCTCGAACTCCTCGTACTCCAGCGGATGGTCCTCGGTGGGCACGGCCATCCGCTTGTCCCCGGGATCCGTGGACGGACCCTTCGGGATCGACCAGGACTTCAGGACGTCGTCGACCTGGAGCCGGAAGTCGAAGTGCATCCGGCTGGCGTCATGGATCTGCACCACGAAATGCGGCTCGTCACTCCCGGCCCGCGGCTCCTGCCCCGACGGCTCGCGGGTCCGCTCGAAGTCGCGCTTGCCGCGGTACGTCCGCAGCCGGTCCTCCGCTGCCACCTGAGGCTCCTTCCGTACGACCGCCTCACGGGCCCCCGGGTACCCCGGACCGGGCCGTTCAGCCCCCGATGCCGTCCAGCTCGGCGACCGCGTCGTCCGGCAGCACCAGGGACGCGGCGGCGATGTTCTCCCGCAGGTGCTCCGGCGAGGAGGTGCCGGGGATCAGCGCGATGTTCGGCGACCGGCGCAGCAGCCAGGCCAGCGCCACCTGCTGCGGCGAGGCCCCGAGCCGGGCGGCGACCTTGGCCAGCGCGTCGGACTGCAGCGGGGTGAAGCCGCCGAGCGGGAAGTAGGGCACGAAGGCGATGTTCTCGGCCGCCGTGCGCTCCACCAGCGCGTCGTCCTGCCGGTTGGCCAGGTTGTACAGGTTCTGCACGGTGACCACGGGCGCGATCGCCAGCGCCTCGTCCAACTGCGCCGCGGTCACCGTGCTCAGCCCCAGATGCCGGATCAGCCCCCGCTCCCGCAGCTCGGCGAGCGCGCCGAACTGCTCCGCCAGGGAGTCCTTATTCGGGGTGTCCACGTCACCGACCCGCAGATTGACGACGTCCAGCGACTCCACGCCGAGGTTCCGCAGGTTGTCGTAGACCTGCGCCTTCAGGTCCTCCGGGTGCCGGGACAGGATCCAGCTGCCGTCGGCACCCCGGCGGGCGCCGACCTTGGTGACGATGTGCAGCTCCTCGGGGTAGGGATGCAGCGCCTCCCGGATGAGCTCGTTGACGACCACGGGCCCGTAGAAGTCGGCGGTGTCGATGTGCGTGATCCCCGCCTCCACCACCGCGCGGAGCACCGCCACCGCCCGGTCACGGTCCTTCGGCGGACCGAAGACGTGCGGGCCGGCCAGCTGCATGGCGCCGTAGCCGACGCGGGTCAGGGTCAGTCCGTCGGCCGGGGTGAGGGTGCCGCCGAGCTGTGCAGTCATGTCGTACCTCTCCAGATGATGCTCAGGATGCCCTGGCCACCGGACCTGCCGGCGGCCTCGCTCTCCACCCTGCGCCCGTCGGGCCCGCCGTTGCAGTACCCCGTCGATCCTGGGAGTGACAGGGCCAGTCACCGCCGGCCGGGCCGCCGTACGGTGGGGCCATGGACCGAACGAACGCGCTCGGCGAGTTCCTGCGCGCCCGCCGGGCGCTGGTGCGGCCCGAGGAGGTGGGGCTGCCCGGCGGCGGTCTGCGCCGGGTGCCGGGGCTGCGCCGCGAGGAGGTCGCGATGCTGGCCGGCATCAGCGCCGACTACTACCTGCGGCTGGAGCAGGGCCGCGACCGCAACCCGTCCGTGCAGGTCCTCCAGGCCATCGCCGGTGTGCTGCGGCTCGACGCCGACGCCACCGCCCACCTCGTCGGCCTCGCCCAGGACCGGCCCGGCCCAGGCGCACGCTCCGGGCGTCGCACCCAGCAGGTCCCGGCGAGCCTGCTCCAGCTCATCGACGGCTGGCCGCGCAACCCCGCCTACGTCCAGAACCGCTACACCGACTGCCTCGCCGCCAACGCCCTCGCCACCGCGCTCACCCCGAACTACCGGCCCGGCGCCAACCTCCTTCGGGCCGTCTTCCTCGACCCGGCCGAGCGCGAGCTGCGCCGGGACTGGGAGGACCTCACCGAGGAGGGCGTGGCCGTACTGCGCTCCGAGGCGGGGGCGGACGCGGACGACCCGCGGCTGCGCGACCTGGTCGGCGAGCTGTCCCTGCGCAGCGAACGCTTCCGCACCCTGTGGGCCCGGCACGAGGTACGGCCCCGCCGCGGCCGGGTGAGCCATCTGACCCATCCGCAGGTCGGCGACCTCGACCTGCAGTCGCACAAGCTGTCCGTGGACGGTACCGACGGCCTCACCCTGGTCGTCTTCCACGCCGAGCCCGGCAGCCGCAGCGCCGAACTGCTCGACATCCTCGGCAGCCTCGCCGCGCCGGCCGGTGCCGGTGTCCGGCCGGGCAGCGCGCAGGAACGGATCGAGGAGCAGTAGGGGCCCGGTCGGTTCAGAACTCCTCGTGCCTTTCGGGGTCGCCGCCGAGCCGGTGCGGAGCGTGCCGGGCGATCGCCGCGAGCTGGCCGGAGTCCAGCTCGAAGCCGAAGACGTCGAGGTTGGTGCGCTGCCGGCCCGGATCGGCCGACTTCGGGATGGGCAGCGCGCCGACCTGGAGATGCCAGCGCAGCAGCACCTGCCCCGGCGTCACCCCGTGCGCCGCGGCGATCTCCGCCACCGCGGGATCGTCCAGCAGATCGCCGCCCCGGCCCAGCGGGCTCCAGCTCTCGGTGACGATGCCCTTGTCCGCGTGGAAGGCGCGCAGCTCCTCCTGCGGGAACAGCGGGTGCAGCTCGATCTGGTTTACCGAGGGCAGCACCCCGGTCTCCTTCTCCAGCCGCGTGATGTGCTCCGGGGTGAAGTTCGAGACACCGATCGAACGGACCAGCCCCTCCTCGCGCAGCTTGATCATCGCCTTCCAGGAGTCGGCGTACCTGCCGACCCGGGGATTCGGCCAGTGGATCAGATACAGGTCCACGTACTCCAGGCCGAGCCGCCGCCGGGACTCCTCGAAGGAGGCGAGCGTCTCCTCGTAGCCGTGGTGCCGGCCGGGCAGCTTGGTCGTGACGACCACCTCGTCGCGGGGCACGCCGCTGCCCGCCACGGCCCGCCCGACCCCCGTCTCGTTGCGATAGTTCGTCGCGGTGTCCACCAGCCGGTAGCCCAGGTCGAGCGCGGAGCGTACGGCCTGCTCGGCGGCCGTGTCGTCCAGTGGCCAGGTGCCGAGGCCGATGGCGGGGATCGTCGTACCGTCGTTGAGCGTGTGCGCCGGAATGCCGTTCACGATGGGACCTTCCCTCGACAGTGTCGTCCCTCCAGCCTCACGGACACGGTGAGCGGTGATCAACCGGAGGGGTGGGAAGAAGAGGACAGCGGACAGCGCGGGCGGCGGCGGACGGCCCACCTCGCGGGATGTCGCGCGGCTCGCCGGCGTCTCGCACACGCCCGCGGCCTGCGCCGCCGCCGTGCGGCCGTGATCGGGCTGGTCACCGACGAGAATGCCTCCTCGTCGTTCGCCGGGCGGCTGCTGCGCGGGGCCTGTCGGTCTCCAGACGCCCCGTCAGGTAACCGGTCGAGCAGGGAGTCCCGTCCCACAGGGGCACCACCAGGACATGCTCACCGCCGCTCGTCCCGAGCAGCTGCGGGCACTCCCAGCCGACCGCCTTGTCGCCGAACGCACCGGCGGCGACCGGGTCGTGGCCGTCCAGCAGGACACCCGCGAACCGCCACGCGGTCAGCTCCCCGCAGTCGTCCAGCAGCACCGACGGGGGTGCCGTCGGAACAGCCCTCTTCACGGCCGGCGGCAGGCGGTGTTCCGGAACCCGGTCGTCCTGGCGTTCGCCCAGTGAGGGCCCGGGTGTCAGGATCGGTGCGGAGCCGGTTCGGACGAGCATCGGAGCGCGTATGACGACGCACAGGGCCACCGCGGATCACACCGAGCGGGTCGAGGGCGTGGAGGTGAAGCCGGCCGCCGGGCACATCGGCGCCGAGATCACCGGTGTCGACCTCACCGGGCCACTGGACGACGCCGTGGTGGCCCTGATCCGGCAGACCGTGCTGCGCTGGAAGGTGG
This sequence comes from Streptomyces sp. NPDC002076, assembly GCF_053593835.1. Lineage (NCBI taxonomy): Bacteria > Bacillati > Actinomycetota > Actinomycetes > Kitasatosporales > Streptomycetaceae > Streptomyces > Streptomyces sp. NPDC002076. Next base: position 423,416 of record NZ_JBSFDI010000005.1, on the reverse strand, counting down.
TCTTCTTCCGCGGGCAGGACCTGGACCACGCCGGGCATGTCGCCTTCGCCCGCCGCTTCGGTGAGCCGGTCGTGCTGCCGCGCCGTGGTCCGCACTCGCCGCCGGACTTCCCGGAGGTCGAGACGACGGCCGACCGGCTGGAGGTGGCCGGACGCTACGGCATGGAGCACGACGAGTGGCTGCACCGCCGTCGGCACACCCTGCTGCGGGGCTGGCACTGCGACTACGGGAGCCGTGTCGACCCGCCCGCCGCGACCATCCTGCGCGCCGAGACCGTCCCGCCCTACGGCGGCGACACCACCTGGGCCAACCTGGCCGCCGCCTACGCCGGTCTGTCCGCACCGGTCCGCGCCTTCGTGGACGGACTGCGCGCCGAGCACCGGCTCGGCGTGGGCTACCAGCCCCGGCCCGGCGACGACGCGTACCTGCGGCATCTGCTCGACCATCAGGTGGCCTCGGTGCATCCGCTGGTCCGGGTGCATCCGGAGACGGGGGAGCGGGTGCTGTTCGTCAACGGCTACTACCTCGAACAGATCACCGATGTCTCCCGCCGGGAGAGCGCGGCACTGCTGGAGATGCTGCTGGAGCAGGCCGTGCGCCCCGAGTACACCGTCCGCTTCCGCTGGGAGCCGGGCAGCGTCGCCTTCTGGGACAACCGGGCCACCATCCACCTCGCCCCCAGCGACAACGCCCACCTGGACTTTCCCCGGATCATGCACCGGGTGATGCTCGCGGGGGAGGTACCGGTGGGGGCGGACGGGAGGCGGTCGGAGGCAGTGGTGGGCACGGAGCCCGGCCGCTGGTGAATCGGGCCCGGGGCGAGGGTCGACCAGGACGCTGATGAGCGGCCCCGGGGCGCCCGCGACCAGCTGTGGGCGGCCGGCGCCGGATGGCGTCGGTGCCGAGGATCGGCGCTCAGCTCGCCGGCTTCCACCCCAGCGCCGGTCCCAGCTTCGTCGCCATGTCCGTCAGGATCTGTACGTAGTCCTCGTGCTCGAAGGTGAACGGCAGCGCGAACGCCACCTCGTCCACCTCCCGGAACGCGGCGTGTGCGCGCAGCCGTTCGGCGATGTCCTCCGAGGTGCCGACCAGGTCCGGGGCGAACAGCAGCCGGCCCGGACCCTGCGGGGAGGCCGTACGCGGCAGGCGTTTCGCCGCGTACGCCTCATACTTGGCGAGCTGCCCCGGGCTTGCGGAGTCGGTGGGTATCACGACGAGGCCGTGCGAGACCCGGGCCGCCTCGCCGTCGGGGTGATGGGCGCGGAACTCCCGGACGAGGGAGAGCTGGATCTCGGCGAAGTCCCACGGCCCGTCCGGCTGTTCCGCCTTGACCACGCTGCTGGTCAGGAAGTTCATGCCGTGCTCTCCCGCCCAGCGCGCCGAGCGGAGGCTCCCGCCGCCGTACCACATCCGGCGGCCGAGCCCGGGGGAGTGCGGCTGGACCGCATCGCTGAACACCTCGAATCCCTCGACCCCGCTGAAGTCGCTCGCGGGCTTGCCCCGCACCAGGTCCAGCAGCCGTCGGACCCGCTCGTAGCCAAAGTCCTCGGCGTCGGCCGTGTCCGGGTACAGGGCGTCCTTGACCTGCTCGAAGTGCATCGGCGGGCCCACGCTGACGCCCGGGTTCAGCCGGCCCCCGGACAGGACGTCCACCGTCGCCAGATCCTCGGCGAGACGCAGCGGGTTCTCCCAGCCGAGCGGAGTCACCGCGGTGCCCAGCTCGATACGGCGGGTGCGCTGGGAGGCGGCGGCGAGGACGGCGACCGGGGAGGAGATGCCGTACTGCAGATGGCGGTGGCGCAGCCAGGCGCTGTCGAAGCCGAGCCGCTCGCCCAGCTCGATGATCTCCAGGGTGGACTCGTGTCCCCGGGCCGGATCCGCCGGGTCGAACAGGCCGATGGTGAGGAAGCCCAGCTTGCGCAGCGGGCGGGCGGTGGGCGGCACGGGCTCCTCCAGCGGTCGCACGTCGGTTCCTTTCCGATTCTGGCAGGCGGGTGTGACAACCGTGTGATGACTTCGGCGGGACGACGATCTCGCCCTCGACCGGCGGGATGTTGCCCGGGTCATTCACCACCAGCCCGGCACAGCCGGGGCTCCGGAGGTGCGCCGGTACGCTGGGCAGCCGCTGCAGAAGGGGGCAGATCGTGGAACTCGCCTTCGCCGGACGGGTCGTGGAATGGCGGGGCCCGGCGCCGTACTACTTCGTGGCCGTGCCGGACGCGGAGTGCGCCGACATCCGTGATGTGGCCGCGCTGGCCAGTTACGGCTGGGGCGTGATCCCGGTCGAGGCCAGAATCGGCGGCACGGACTTCACCACGTCCCTCTTCCCCAAGGACGGCGGATATCTGCTGCCGCTCAAGAGCGCCGTGCGCCGGCCGGAGGGACTCGCACCGGGTGACGAGGTGACCGTCGCGCTGACCGTGCGTCTGTGAGACCTGCCGCAAGGCCGCCAAGCCGCTCACTCTCCCTGAATCGAATATGTGTACGAGTTCGGGTGGGCGGGAAGACACCGGAACGTGCGCCCCGACCTCCTCCCCGCCCAACTCGTCCGCACCGCCCGCTTCACCCGCGGCGTCCCCGGTCGGTTCACCGTGAGCGCGGACGGCGGAGCCGTGCTGTATCTGCGGGGTCGTACGGGGGACGACCCCGCTGCCTGTCTGTGGCGGCTCGAACTCGACTCGGGTGTGGAGCGGTTGCTGGCCGATCCGGTGCGGCTGCTCGGTGCCGGGCGCAGGCCGCGCGGGATCGAGGGGTATGCCGCCGACGAGGCCGGCGGGATCGTCGTCTTCGCACTGGGCGGTGTGCTGTGGACCGTGCCGGTGCGCGGCGGCGAACCCCGGCGGCTGCCGGCCGCACGCCCCGCCGTCGATCCGCGCCCCGATCCCGCCGGCCGCCGCATCGCCTACGTCTGTCGCGGTGCGCTCCGTGTGATCGGCGGGGACGGCAGCGGGGACCGGCCGATCGCCCAGGCGGAGGACTCCGAAGTGGAGTTCGGGGTCGCGGCGCACACGGCCGCCACGCTTCCCGACGGTCCGCGCGGTCACTGGTGGGCACCGGACGGCGCCGCCCTGCTGTGCGCCCGCACCGATCGCCGGCGTGTGCGGCGCTGGTACCGCACCGACCCGGCCGCACCGGACAGTCCGCCCACGCTTCAGCGCCACGCCTTCGCCGGCACGCCGAACCCCGACGTCACCCTCTGGCTGGCCCCGGTCGAGCCCAACGGCCCGCGCACAGCCGTCCGTTGGGACCGTGACGCCTTCGAGTACGTCGTCGGCGCCGGCTGGGACGCGCATGGTCCCTTCGCCGTCGTGCAGTCCCGTGACCAGCGCACCGTCCGGCTGCTCGGCATCGACCCGGCGGACGGCCGTACGACGGTCCTGCAGGAGCAACGGGACACCCACTGGGTGGAGTTGGTGCCGGGGCTGCCGGCCCGCACCGCCTCCGGCGTCGTCCTCGCCCACGCGGATCTACAGGGCACCCGGCATCTCACGGCCGACGGCGAACCGGTCACACCGCCGGGCCGCCAGGTGCGGGCCGTCCTCGGCGTCGACGGGGACGAGGTGCTGTTCACGGCGTCCGACGAGCCCACCGAGGTCGGTCTGTGGTCCTGGCGGGCGGGGACCGCGCCATGCCGGCGAAGCGCCGGCCGGGGGCTGCACGGGGGAGTGCTGCGCGGCGGTACCCTCGTCCGGACCACCGCGGACATCACCGGGCCGACCCCGCGCGCCGAGGTGCTGCGCGCCGGGCGGCGGGCCGTGCCCGTCCCGTCGTACCCGGAACCGCCCGTGCTCGGCGTGCGCCGGAGCATGCTGCGGCTCGGCCCGCGGCAGTTGCGGGCCGCCCTCTACCTGCCCTCCTGGCACCGGCCGGCGGCAGACGGCCCGCTTCCGGTGCTGCTCGACCCCTACGGCGGCGCCGGCGGTCTGCGGGTAACCGCGGCCCACGACTGGAGGACGCTGGTGTCGCAGTGGTTCGCCGAGCAGGGCTTCGCGGTGCTGGTGACCGACGGCCGGGGCACCCCGGGGCGCGGGCCGGACTGGGAACGCACGGTGTACGGCGATCTGTTCGGGCCCGCGCTCGACGACCAGGTGAGCGCGCTGCGGGCCGCCGCCCGCGCGCACCCCGTGCTCGACCTGCGGCGAGTCGGCATCCGTGGCTGGTCGTTCAGCGGCTCGCTCGCCGTGCTCGCCGTGCTGCGCCACCCGGATGTCTTCCGTGCCGCCGTGGCCGGGGCGGGCGTCACCGACCAGCGGCTCTACGACGCCCACTGGCGTGAGCGGTTCCTCGGCCATCCGGAGGTGTACCCCGAGCGGTACGAGGCCAACTCCCTGCTCCGCGAGGCGCCCCGACTCACCCGTCCCCTGCTGCTCGTCCACGGCCTCGCGGACCCCAAGGTCGCGCCCGCCCACACCCTCCGGCTGTCCGATGTGCTGCTCGCCTCGGGCCGGCCGCACGAGGTACTGCTCCTGCCCGGCACGGGACACCAGCCCATCGGCACCGACGTCACACGCGACCTGCTGCGGCATCAGGCGCGGTTTCTGCAGGGCCACTTGGGGGCCGCGCCGCCGGATCCCGGTCCTCCCGGCTCACGGGACGACCGGTAGACGCACGCCGTACGTCCCTGCGGAAGCGGCCGCGGCCGGCGCACCCGCGCTCACCGGCATAGGGAAAACCCGCGAATGCCGTACGCGGGAGTCGGCAACGCCTTCGCCGGTATCAACGTCGGCAGCCACATCACCCCGCCGAGCAGCGGAGTGACGGTCACCAAGCCGGGCAGCCAGTCCTCGACCGTCGGCACCGCCCCTGCAGGTCCAGGCGAGCAGCACCAACAGCGGAGCCCTGTCCTACAGCACCTCCGGCCTGCCCGCGGTCCTGTCGATCAACAGCTCCACCGGCCTGATCACCGGTACGCCCACCACGGCGGGCACCTACAACACCACGGTGACGGTGACCGACTCCACCGGTGCCACGGGCACCGCGACCTTCACCTGGACGGTCAGCGCGGGTGGCGGTGGCGGCTGCACCTCGACCCAGCTGCTGAGCAACCCCGGCTTCGAGTCCGGAAGCACCGGCTGGAGCGCCACCAGCGGCGTCATCACCAACGACACCGGCGAGGCGGCCCACGGCGGCTCGTACAAGGCCTGGCTGGACGGGTACGGCACCACGCACACCGACACGCTGTCCCAGTCGGTGACCATCCCCGCGGGCTGCAAGGCGACCCTGACCTTCTACCTGCACATCGACACCTCGGAGACCACCAGCAGCACCCAGTACGACAAGCTGACGGTGACCGCGGGTTCGAAGACCCTCGCGACCTACTCGAACCTCAACGCGGCCTCCGGCTACAGCCAGAAGACCTTCGACCTGTCCTCGCTGGCGGGCCAGACGGTCACCCTGAAGTTCAACGGCGTGGAGGACTCCTCGCTGCAGACCAGCTTCTCGTGGACGACACCGCCCTGACGACCGGCTGACCCACACCTGGCGGTCCCGCACCCCGGCAGCCGGCCGGGGTGCGGGACCCTCGCATGTCACCTCGGTGTCAGCTCAGCGGATCCAACGTCAGATACGCCTGCTGCGGGCTGCCGTCGTGCACCAGCGACTCCTGGTTGCCGACGTCGTCGAAGGCGAACGCGTAGGCCTTGCCGTCGGCCATCTGCGCATGCACCGCACGCGCGTACTGGTTCGTCAGCGCGTCCTGGTAGAAGGCGGCCGTCGAGGTGTCCGGCTGGTTCGGGTTCACCAGCAGGGTCGAGCGGTTGAAACCGGCGCACAGCGTACGGGAGATGGGGCCCCGCACATTGTCGTTCGGCGCGTCGAGCAGCTTGTGGCAGCCGAAGACGCTGTCGGCGTCCGGCTTCCGGAAGCTGGTGACGACCGCGCCCGCGGAGTTGGTGAAGTTCATGACGTCGCCCGAGACGCGGCCGTAGTACTTGGTGCCCGGCTGGTCGGCGAACGGCGTGACGGTCAGCGTCGAGGTCGAGTACTTCTGCCAGACCCGGTTGACGTAGTCGTCCATCACGTTCGCCGGCAGGGCGCCGGTCTCCACGCCGTACAGCGGTGACAGGGCGCGCAGCACCGTGCCGTCGGAGCGGGTCTGGATCAGGCCGGACCAGCCGCCCGACTGGCTGCGCAGGGCGTTGAAGAAGCCGTTGTAGCCACCGGACTTCAGGTGCCCGGTGGTGCTCACGCTGCCGTCGGAGCGCCGCACGCCGACCGCGTACGGCGCCGAGAACATGTCCACCTGGGTGCTGTTCAGCCATAGCCCCGAGTCGTTGAGGGTGTACTCGGACCAGTTGAACAGGATGGTCCGGTTGGGGTCGGAGGGGTTCTGCACGGCCGGCTGCACCAGGCCGCCGGTGGTGAGCCGGAAGTCGAGCTTCTGGCCGTAGGAGAAGTAGATCCGGCCGGAGAACTTCGGTATCCGGATGGTCGTCGACTGTCCGGGGGCCGGGCCGGCGATCGCCGCGTCCGGGGCGGGCGTCGGCGGATTGCCGCCCGCCGGCCAGGCATGGAAGCTTCCGTTCGCGTCGGCCCAGCCCTGCTGCCCGGAGGACAGCTGAGTGCCGAGGTCGTAGACGTAGACCGGCTCGGAGCGGCCCGAATTGTTGGTGATCTTCAGCGGGATGGTGTCCGGTACCGCGGCACCGGCACGGTCCGGGGCACCGAGGGCGAGCACTCCGCCGACCAGGGCCGCGGCGGCCGCCAGGGGCAGCGCCGGGTGCGTGCGTGTGTGAGGCACTCTCCTTACCTCCGTGTGGGGTCGGGGTCGTACGGATATTGGTCCGTACCTGTTTGAGAGCGCTCTCAGACTGGTGCTGCGCCGCGTGCATGTCAATGCCCGAGCAGACCGGCTTACGGCGCCCGCCGTGCGGCAGGCGCCGTGGGCGGGTGTCAGAACGTGCGCTTGAGCAGGTCGAGCAGGGCGGCCCAGTGCCGTTCGTCGGCCTCACGGTCGTACGCCGTGGTGTCCGCCTGGGTGTAGCCGTGCCGGGCGCCCTGGTAGACCTCGCAGGTGTGCCGGACCCCGGCCGCGGTCAGGGCCTCCTCGAAGCGCTCGATCTGCTCCGGGGGCAGTGACCGGTCGTGGTCGGCGTGCCCGAAGTAGAGCTCCGCGGTGATGTCCGGGGCGCCCAGGTGCGGGCTCGTCGGCTCGTCGGTGGCGAGGCCGCCGCCGTGGAACCCGGCCGCGGCCGCGACCCGGTCCGGGTGCGCGGCCGCCGTCCACAGGGTCAGACGGGCGCCCATGCAGTACCCGGTCACCGCGACCGGCCCGTCGGTGACCAGCGGGCTGTCGGCCAGCCACTGCAGATAGGCGCCCGCGTCCCGCTTGATCAGGTCGGGGCTCAGCGAGGACACGACCGGGCCGAGCCGCTCCCAGATGGCCGGATCGGCGGCCGGGTCGATGAACTCGGGCAGCTCGACGACCGGGGTGCGGGCGAGGCGGTAGAAGACGTTCGGTACCAGCACGGTGTAGCCGGCGGTGGCCAGCCGGTCGGCCATCGACCTCAGGTGCGGCCGCAGGCCGTAGGCGTCCTGGTAGAGCAGCACGCCCGGGCGGGGGCGGCCGTCGGCGGGATGGGCGAGGTAGGCGTCGGCGACGCCGTCCTCGGTCGTGATGTCGAGATCGGTCGCCTGGACATCGGTCATGGTGGGCAGGCCTCCCTGGGGGACATGGGCGTCGGGCGGCGATGGCCCCACGACGCCACGGCTACGGCCCATGCTGTCACGCAAGATCCGTAACCCCGCACCTGGAGTGCCGCGCACTCACTCGAAACGGCTGGTGTCCCCGGCCCCCCGTCGTACGATCTCCGCCTCGCCGCTGGAGAAGTCCACGACCGTCGTCGGCTCGGTGCCGCAGTCGCCGGAGTCGACCACCGCGTCCACCGCGTGGTCGAGCCGGTCCTTGATCTCCCAGCCCTGCGTCAGCGGCTCCTCCTCGTCGGGCAGCAGCAGCGTGCTGGACAGCAGCGGCTCGCCCAGCTCCGCCAGCAGCGCCTGGGTGACCACATGGTCGGGGATGCGCACGCCCACGGTCTTCTTCTTCGGATGCAGCAGCTTGCGCGGCACCTCGCGGGTGGCCGGGAGGATGAAGGTGTAGCTGCCGGGCGTGGACGCCTTCACGGCCCGGAAGACGTCGTTGTCCACCCGCACGAACTGGCCGAGCTGCGCGAAGTCCCGGCACATCAGGGTGAAGTGGTGCCGGTCGTCCAGCTGGCGGATGGAGCGAATCCGGTCCATGCCGTCCCGGCTGCCCAGCCGGCAGCCCAGGGCGTAGCAGGAGTCGGTCGGGTATGCGATGAGTGCTTCCGAGCGCACCGCGTCGGCGATCTGGGCGATGCTGCGCGGCTGAGGGTTCTCGGGGTGCACGTCGAAGTACTTCGCCATTCACCGAGCTTATGCCGTACCGGACGCCGGATGCGCACCCCACGTGCCACCGGCACCGCCGGCAAGCCGGATCCAGCGCTCCCCGGCGGGACGTCGGCCGCGTCGCCTCGGCGCCCGCCGACGCCCTGCCCGTGCCGCACCGGGCCCCGGACCGCCGGGGGTCGCCGTACGGGACGCGCGGTCGTGCGTGCCCGCCGCCCTTCACGATTTCCCGTTCCCCTCTCCGTCCCAGCGCAGTGAGCCGCTACCGGCCGACCGCCCCGTCGATTCATGGCGTGTACTTCCCGGATTACGGGGCATGCGACCCATGAGCGCTCGTGGGCATCCCCCCGCCCCGGACGCGACGTCTCCGCCGGCGGCCCACCCCCCCCGGGCCCGCCGGCGGAGCCATGTCCGGCGGCGGGAGCGCGTCGCTTCGGGTAACGTGCGGATGCGTATGCCCAGGTCAACATGGAGGCGAGGAGAGGGGAACGTGGCCGGCCGACCGGACGAGGGCCCGGCGTTCCAGCAGCCGTACGGCGGGGACAGCGCCTGGGCGCAGGAGTTGCTGGACCAGCTGCGGCCCGCCGGACGCGATCTTCGCCGGCTCGTCGACTGGCTCGCCCGGACCGTGAGCGCGGCGGTGTGCCTCCAGGACGGCCACGGTGGCCTGCTCGCCGGTGAGCGGCTGCAGCTCGACTCCGCCGTCGTCGCCGATGTCCTTGCGGGCCGGGTCTCCGCCGCGTCCCTCGACGACGGGGTACGGCACGTACGCCTGGTCGGGATACGGCATCCGGGGTCCGGCCCGGCGGCGGGCGCCGTCCTCGCCGTGGCCCGCCCGGAGCCCTTCGACCGGCGCGGCACCGAGATCCTCGGCCACACCGTCGGCGTACTGGAACTCCTGCTCGGGCAACGGGAGTCGGCCGAGTCCGAGCGGCGGCTGCGGCGGGCCACGGCCGATCTGCGGCTGGCCATCCTGCAACTGCTCATGGTGGAGGACACCGTCTCCGCCCGCCGGGTCGCCGCCGGGCTCTGGCCGGGACTGCTGGAACAGGACTCCGCCCGCGTCTACGTCCTCGAGGGCACCGCCGTGGAACGCGACCGGCTCGCCGACGCGTGCGTGGACGCCACCGACGGCCGGGCGCTCGTCGTGCGCTGCCCCGCCGTGGACGAGCACGTCATCGTCGTGGGCCCGTCCGCCGAGGTGGGGGAGCGGCTGCGCGTCCTGATCGCCGACCGGTCCGGCACCTTCCTCGGCGGCAGCCCCCGGCAGCGGCTCGCCCTGACCGCCACCGCCTACGGACAGGCCGTCACCGCCCTCGCCGTGGCCCGCTTCCGGCCCGACCGGTACGCCGTCTACGCCGCCCGCACCCGCCCCGCACAGCTGATGGACCCCGCGGCGCTGCGGGCCTGGGCCGCCGCTGTGCTGCGCCCGCTCGACACGCTGCCGCACCATGTGCGTGCCGAACTGCTCGCCACCACCCGGCTCGGTCTTGAGTTCACCGCCGTGAGCGCGGCCAAGGTGCTCGGCGTCAGCCGCAACACGGTCCGCGCCCGGATGGACCGGGTCGCCGCGCTGCTCGGCGCCGACCTGTCCCGGCTGCCCGTCCGCGCCGTCGCCCACGCCGCCCTCAACACCGAGGCCGCACACGGCCCGTACGACCTGTCCGGCGGTGCGGCCGGACCGCCGGTCCGGACCCGGCTCACCGAGCTGCTCGGGACCAGCGCGCTGCGCTCCTGGGCGGAGGGGCTGCTCGGCCGCCTCGACTAGGACGGCCGGGATCTGCGTGGCACCCTGTGCGCCTGGACCGGCGCCGACGCGCACGCCGAACGCGCCGCCCAGGCCCTCGGCGTACACGCCCAGACCGTGCGCGAACACGTCCGGGCCGCCGAAGCCGTCCTGGAGCGGCGGCTGACGGCCGGCGGCACCGACCTGTACGAGGTCGTCCTCGCCCACCTCGTCACCGGCGAACTGCCCGTGCCCGACCTCGGCGTGACCGCCGGCCCCGGCGCGGCGAACCCGGACCAACCGGACGCGGCTGTGCAGTGGTGAGTCCCGTGCGGACCCTGCCGGGCACGCGTGCACTACCCCGCGTCCGGCAGTGCACGTACCTTCGGCAGTCCGCGGGGCACGACCGGAACGGGGGACCGGTCGCGGCCCCGCGTGCCTCGTCCGGTCCGCGTGACGGGGAGGTTGTACACGTGGGCCGGCGAGATGATCTTCGTGATCGCCTCGCCCAGCGCGGTACTGGGTTCCCGTGAGCGGTAGTCGGTGTCCGTGTTGAGCAGCACGACGAGCGTCGTCCTCGTCTCGGGCAGGTAGACGGTCAGCGTCTGGTAACCCGGCAGGGAGCCGTTGTGGCCGATCCAGCCCTGGACGTCGAAGATGCCCAGACCGTATCCGGCACCCTTGATCATGCCGGTTCCCGGGGTGATCAGCCGCTGCTTCTGGACGGCGGCGCTCACCATCCGCCCACCGTCCGGGAACCGGCCCGTGGCGACCGTGCGCGCCCAGGTGTGCAGATCCCGCAGATCGGAGATCATCGCGCCGGCCGCCCAGCCCCAGGACGGATTCCAGTCGGTCGCGTCCGCTTCCTTGCCGTTCGGCGTCTGCACGGTGTACCCCTGCGGATGCGGGGCGGGGAACTCGTTGCCGGTGGGGAAGAGCGTGTGCTTCATGCCGGCCGGATCGAGGACGTGCTGCTTGATGTAGTCGCCGAGGTGCTGCCCGCTCTCCTTCTCCACCACCAGCCCCAGCAGGATGAGGTTGGTGTTGCTGTAGGAGAACTTCTCCCCCGGCTGGAACATCACCGGATGCTTGAAGGAGTAGGCGAGCAACTGCTCGGGGGTGAAGGGCCGTTGCGGGTCCGAGGTGAGCGCCTTGTCGAAGCCCGGGTCCTTGGAGTAGTTGAACAGTCCGCTGCGCATGTCGGCGAGCTGACGCAGCGTGATCCTGTTCTCATTGGGTACGCCGCCGATGTACTTGCCGATCGGGTCGTCCAGGCCCACCTTCTTCTGGTCCACCAGCTGCAGCAGCGCGGTCACCGTGAACGTCTTGGTCTCGCTGCCGATGCGCATGTACAGGTCCGGAGTCATCTTCCGGCCGTTGCTCTTGTCGGCGACCCCGAAGGAGCGGACGTAACTCGGCCGTCCCGGCGTCCAGATGCCGACGGTCACGCCGGGAACGCTCGCCTCGTGCATCACCTTGCGCACGGCGGCGTCCAGTTGGCGTACCACGCCCGGGGTGAGGTCACGTACGGGCGCTCCCGAGGAACTCGGGCCGGGCGTGTCGGCGCCGAGGGCGGCCGGCACGGCGGCCGGGGACGCCCAGGCGGGCCCGGCGGATACCGGTGCCATCAGAGTCCCCACCGCGACGGCGACCGCGGCCTTCCTCAGCAGGCGTGCGGACGTATGCGACATGGACTGACTCCAAGCACATGAGAGGCGAGCGTGCGATGAGCGGGACGCCGGAGCCCTGACGCCCAGCATAGGAGGGCACCCCCAGCCGCGCCCGTCGGGCGAGCGGGCGGCCACCCCGCCCGTCGCCTGTCGGCGGGATGCTTGTCCGACGGGCGGAAGGCCTCGTTCGGGCGATGGCCTCACCCGACCCGGTGAGCCTGCCGGGTGGGCCGTACCGGTGACGGGCCACGGGCGTTGCCCCGGCATGAACCGCTTGGACCCGGCGCACCGTTTGGATTGGATGGACCGGATCGACCGGATGCGCAGGGCGGGCCGGCCGGCGCAGACGGACCGGGCCCGGGAGCCGATCTACGCCGGTCTCGTCGCCGAGTGGCGGGCGCAGGGCCGCACCGTGCCCGCGGAACCGGACGCGCTGGCGGCCGCCCTCCCTCGGGCCGGCTCGGGTGCCCGGCCCGCGCCCGAGCGCGCCTGAACCGTCACCGGCCGCACAGCGGCGCGAGGACGGCCAGGGTGCCGTTGGCCTGCCGCAGCGCCCCCTCCAGGGCACCCGGGAAATGGAGCGCGCCGGAGCCGTCCGGCGGCACGAGCCACTCCAGGAAACGCGCGGGCCGGTACGGCGGCGGCACGGCGACCCAGGCCCCCTTGGTCGCGTACCGCAGACCGGCTCCCACCCAGCCCCCGGAGGGGTCCGGCGGCAGGAAGAACCCGACCCGGCCCGCCGCCGTGTCGACCAGTGTCGGCCCCGGCGCGGGCAGCCCCGGCCGCCACAGCAGGTCGAGGGTGAGCAGGCCCAGCCGCTCGGGGACGCTCAGCACGTCCCAGAAGCGTCCGGCTTCCAGAAGCGCGATGCCCTCGCCGTGATCCCACTCCCATTTGCACGAGCGCGGGTCCACCGACGCCGCGGCCAGCCACTCCACGCCTCGCATCCACATCGTGTTCGTCATGCATCGCTCCGGGTGTCCTCGTCCGCCTGCCCTCGGCATATGCATGCTCGTAGATATTTCTACGTGACGGAAGGGGTGGCGAACCCTGGCGTTTGAGCCGGGACGTTCGAAGTCCGGCTGCGGGTTCGTCAGCCGGGAGAGGGGGTGCGTCACCCGGGCGGGGGTCTCACCGCGGAATCTGCACTCGATTCGAGCGTGCTGGCGATCGATTCGGTCGTCAACTGTTGAGACTGTGGCTGTTTCAGTCGTAGAGTCACGGTATCCGTCACCGTCTCCAGCGAGGTACTCCATGGACCGCACGCGTCTGCACACCCTCCTGGCCCGCGAGTGCGCCGAGGCCGAGCGCCTGGGCCCCCGCTCCCGCGCGGCCTATGCGGGGGCCGACCACCTCTTCGGCCGGGTGCCGATGACCTGGATGAACAAGACGGCCGGTGCCTTTCCCCGCTATCTGGCCGGTGCGCGCGGGGCCCGGGTCACCGATGTGGACGGGCACGAGTACATCGACTTCTGCCTCGGCGACACCGGTGCGATGGCCGGCCACTCGCCCGCACCGGTCACGGAGGCCGTGCAGCGCCGGTTCGCCGAGCTGGGCGGGGCCACGGCGATGCTGCCGACGCAGGACGCGGAGTGGGTCGGCGCCGAGCTGACCCGCCGGTTCGGCCTGGCGCGCTGGAGCTTCTCGCTCACCGCGACCGACGCCAACCGCTGGGCGATCCGGCTCGCCCGGGCCGTCACCGGGCGCCCGAAGATCCTCGTGAACAGCTACTGCTACCACGGCAGCGTCGACGAGTCGCTGATCGTCGTCGGCCCGGACGGAACGGGCACCGCCCGCCCCGGCAACGTCGGTGCGCCGTGCGATGTGACCCTGACCAGCCGGGTGGCCGAGTTCAACGACCTCGCCGGCCTGGAGCGCGAACTGGCCCACGGTGACGTCGCCGCCGTCCTGATGGAGCCCGCCCTCACCAACATCGGCATCGTCCTGCCGGAGCCCGCCTATCTCGCCGGCGTCCGCGAGCTGACCAGGCGGTACGGCAGCCTGCTCATCAACGACGAGACCCACACCTTCTCCGCAGGACCCGGCGGTTGCACGGCTGCCTGGGACCTGGAGCCCGACCTGCTGACCATCGGCAAGGCCATCGGCGGCGGCATCCCGGCCGGTGCCTACGGGCTGTCCGCCGAACTCGCCGAGCGGCTGCTGGCCCGCACCGACCTGGACCTGGTCGACATGGGCGGCGTCGGCGGCACCCTCGCCGGCAACGCGCTGTCGGTCGCCGCGATGCGGGCCACCCTCGAACACGTCCTCACCGACGAGGCGTTCGCCCGGATGGGCAAGCTCTCCGAGCGCTTCGAGGCGGGCGTCCGGGCGGGCATCGAGGCGCACCGGCTGCCGTGGTCCGTGAGCCGGCTCGGCGCCCGCACCGAGTACCGTTTCACCAGCCCGGCGCCGCGCACCGGCACCGAGTCCGCGGCCGTCTCCGACCCCGAGCTGGAGGACTTCCTGCACCTCTACCTCGCCAACCGGGGCATCCTGCTGACCCCGTTCCACAACATGGCGCTCATGTGCCCGGACACCACCGAGCAGGACGTCGACACCCACACCGAGGTCTTCGCCGCCGCCCTCGCCGAGCTGGTCGGCTGACACACCGGGGCGACGGCATCAGACACGAAAGGACACGCGTGGACGAGATCGACCGGGCCATCCTGCGCGAGCTGCAGACCGACGGCCGTATCGCCTACGCCGACCTCGGCCCGAAGGTCGGCCTGTCCGCCTCGGCGGCGCGGCAGCGGCTGCAGCGCCTGCTGGACTCCAAGGCCGTCCAGGTGGTCGGGGTCACCGACCCGATGGCCATGGGCGGCCAGGCCATGGCCCTGCTCGGCATCGGCGTCGACGGCGACCCCCGCGCCGTCGCCGACGCCCTCGCCGAACGCCCGGAGGTCGTCTACTCGGTGCTGACCTCGGGCGGATTCGATCTGTTCGCCGAGGTGGTCGCGCCCGGCCCGAAGGCCCTGCTGGACTTCGTCAACGACGTGGTACGGCTCCTGGAAGGCGTCCGGGAGATCCAGTCCTTCCCGTACTTCGGCATCCACACCCACCGCTTCCTGTGGGACGTGGGCTGATGGGACGCGGGTCGACCGGCACGGCGGTCAGCCGGGCGGTGGTACGGGCGCCAGCACCAGCATGGTGACGTCGTCCCGGACCTCGTAACCGTGTCGCAGGAGTTCCGTCCACAGCGCCCCCGGCAGCTCGGCGGACGCCGTGCCGCTCAGGGCGGTCAGCCGCGCGGGCAGCGGATAGAAGCCGCCGTCGGCGTCCCGCGCCTCCCACACTCCGTCGGAGGCCAGGAAGAGCCGGTCGCCCGGCCCGAGCGCCATGGTGCACTCCTTCGGCGGGTCGGCGCCGACCAGCCCGATCCCCAGCGGCGGCCCCGGCACGACCGTCACCTCCAGTGCCTCCTCCCCGTGCAGCAGCACGGGCACCGGATGACCGCAGGTCACCACCCGCACCGCACCCCCGTCGGGGGAGAACTCCAGCAGCACCCCGGTGGCGAACAGCTCCGCGTGCCGCACGCCCGCCGAGTCCACCGCCAGCCTGCGGTCCATCCGCGCGGCGACCGACTCCAGGCCCGGCTCGTCCAGCACCGCCTCCCGGAACGCGCCCAGCAGCGACACCACCGTCGCGACCGCCGCCAGCCCGTGCCCCTGCACATCCCCCATCACCGCGCGCACACCGTACGGCCCGTCCCGTACGTCGAAGAAGTCCCCGCCCACCAGCGTCCCGTCCTGCGCGGCCCGGTAGAAGCCCGCGCAGCCCACGTTCCCGACCCGCTCCGGCAGCAGCGGCATCACGGCCCGCTGCACGGCCTCGCCGATCGCCCGCTCCGTGTCCAGCTGGGCGTCCCGCCGACTGCGCACATAGGACACGAACACACTCAGCGCGGCCACGAACACGATGCTGAGCAGATCGGTGTTGCCGGGGCGGTTCAGATGCGTGGCCGGCACGTTCAGCACCGCGACCACCCCGAGACCGAGGACCGCGGTGGCCAGCGGGCCGTACGACAGGACCGCCAGCGGCGGAATCGCCCCGAGCAGGAAACCGGCGTCCCGCGCCGCCGGAGTGATCAGCGTGGCCGCCGTGACGGCCGCGAGCAGCAGCACGGGCAGCACCCGTACCCACCACGGCGGCGGCGCGCCCCGCAACCAGCCGCGATCCTCCCGGTCCCGATGCGACGACCCGCCGCGCACCGACTTCACATCCCCAAGCTACGCCGCCCTCCGCACCCGGGCCTCCCGCTGACCCCTCGCCCCCCGTGCGGTCGGCGATAAGGGATGGACGCCCCGTGCGCGGCCCGCATAGCCTGTGCGGGCACGCCCGAGACGGACGGAAGGAGGCGAGCGTCATGGCCACTGTCATTCTGCGCTCCCACCTCCCCGTCACCCGGGTGTGCCACGCCTGACCGGGAGCGCGTTCCCGCCGCCGCACCGTGGCAAGCATCCCGGAGGAATCCATGACCACCCTGGTCATCCGCGCGCTCGACGAGAGCACCGCGCACCTTTTCGACACCATGCCCGACCCGCTGGCGTTCCGCGACAAGCACCGCAGCACCCGCTACCGCCCCGACTGGCAGCGCATCGCCGTGCGCGACGGCCGCACCGTGGCCCGGGCCGCCTGGTGGGGCCGCCCCGAGGATCCCGAGCCGCTCCTGATCAACTGGTTCGACGTGGCCGAGGGCGAGGAGGAGGCCGGAGCCGAACTCCTGCGGACGGCGCCCTGGCAGACCGACGAACTCGAACTCGACCTGCCCTCCGGCTGGCGTGACGACCCGGGACTGCGGGCAGCCGTCGACATCCGGGCCGCCGCCGCACGCGCGGCCGGCTATACACCACTGGTGGAGCGCTTCCTGTACCGCTGGACCCCGGACCGGGGCCTGCCCGAGCGGCCCGGCCGCCTCGTCTTCGCCGCCGAACCGGACGACGCCGTGTTCCACGACCTGCTGCGCCGCATCCACTCGGTCACCCTGGACGCCCACGCCCGCCGGGCCGTCGCACAGGGCGGGCCGGACCTGGCCGCACGGCAGGAACTGGACCTCTTCCACTGGTTTCCGTCCCCGCGTGCCTGGTGGCAGATCGCCCGCACCCCCGAGGGCGAGCCCGCCGGCATCCACATCCCCGCGCGCAATCCGTCCGGACCCTGCGTCGGCTTCATCGGCGTCGTGCCGGAACAACGGGGCCACGGCTACGCCTACGACCTGCTCACCGAATGCACCCACTTCCTGGCAGCCCAGGGCGCCGACTTCATCGCCGCCGCCACCGACCGGACCAACTTCCCCATGGCCGCACACTTCACCAGGGCCGGCTATCCCGTCGTACGGGAGCGCATGAACTTCTGGGCCGACGGCGTCGTCGGCGCCGGGTGACAAGCGGGCCGTCAGCGGTGATCTGCTGCAGGTTCCGGGCTCGGGGTGAGCCGGAGCGGTTCGGCTCAAACCCCGAGCACCGGCATCGGCGGCCGGCGGCGCGCGTCCGCCGGCCCCGGTCACCGGTCAGTCGGTCGGGCCCGGGTCGCTGCCGTCCGTCAGGTGGGCCTGCGCTGTCGCCAGGATCTCGGTGACGCGGAGGCCGAAGGCGGCGTCGCACGCATGGGGGCGGCCCGTGCGGGCGGCCGTGAGCAGGGCGTCGGTGGCGCGGGAGAGCGCCGGGACCGCTCCTTCGGAACTCCCCGGCATCAGCGTCACGCCCGCCTCGCCCCGCAGTTCCACATCGGCCCCGGCCGCCGCCGGCGGCGCGGTCAGGCTCAGCGTGAGCGTGCTCGACGCGCCGGTGGCATGGTCGAGGACCAGATGCACGGTGTCCGCCGGACCGTGCGCCGCCGCCACGACCTGCCGTACGTCGCCGAGGACCGGCAGCAGCACCGACAGGGCGTGCGGGCCGACGTCCCACAGCGCGCCCTTCTCCCGCCGCCACGGCGAGGCCGCGAACGGGCTGTCGGAGGTGAAGACGGCCCCCAGCCACTGCGCGCGGGCCGTGAACCAGCCCGCCACGGCCGCCTGTTCCTCGATCCAGGCGTCCGGCTCCTTCTGGAAGCGCGCGGTGAAGAACACCACCGAGGCCACCCCGGCCCGCTCCACCGCGGCCACGACGGCCCGCCCCTCGGCCACCGACACCGCGAGCGGCTTGTCCAGCAGCAGATGACGGCCCGCCCGCGCCGCGCGCACCGCCAACTCGGCCTGCACGGACGGCGGCAGGGCCACGGCGACGGCGTCCACGCCGGCCAGCAGCGCGTCCACGTCGTCGTACGCGGGGACGTCGTACTGCTCGGCCAGCGACGTGGCGGCCTCCGGACGGCGGCCCCACACCCCGGCGAACTCCACGCCGGGGTGACCGGCGAGGGCGGGGGCGTACGCCGCCTGGGCCCACGGGCCCGTCCCCAGCAGTCCGATACGCATGTGTCGTTCCCTTCTCCGAGCCGATCCCCGCACCCTCAAGAGCCTGCGCTCCGGTTGACCTCCGCACACCTGCCGCCCGGATCCCCCTCCGCGGCAAGCCACTTGGCGATCGTGGCGGCGATGGGCTGACCTGTGTCCATCTCGACGAAACCGAACTGACCCGACTGGTTGCACTCCAGGAACCACCAGATCCCGTCGGCGTCCTCGGCGAAGTCGAATGCGCCGTAAGCCAGTTCCGCGCCCCTCATGTACCGCCGTACGCCCTCGGCGACCCGCGGGGGCACGTCCGCAGGCAGCCAGGGAGAGACCGACTGGGCGAAACGGACGTCCACGTCGTCCGGGTGGGCGTCCGGGTCGGCGGGTTTGCGCGCGGCCAGCAGCGTGTCGCCGACGACGGTGAGCCGGATGTCGGCCCGTTTGGGGATCCGGCGCTGCAGCAGCGTCGGACCGAAGGCCACCGCCGAGAAGTCGGTGTCCGGTGCGACGCGGCTGGTCGGCACCGCACGCGGCGGCTCCTGTGGATGCGCGCCGGACACCGGTTTGACCACCAGATCCGGGAAGCGCTCCGCGAACTCCCGGGCGGCCTGCGGGAACGTGGTGATCAGCGTGGCCGGCACCGCGAGGCCGCTGCCCTGGGCGAGATGCAGCTGCCAGGGCTTGTGGCGGGCGCGGCGGGCCGCGTCCGGATGGTTCATCCAGCGCGCGTCGGTCGTGCGCAGCATGCCGTACAGCGCCTGCGACGACTCCTCCGTCAGCCAGGCGGACGGCTGGGCGGCGCGGGCGGCGGCGTCGCCGGGCCTGCGCACCCAGACGGAGCGCAGGCCGCCCATGCTCACCAGTCGCCCGCCGACGGACAGATGTCCACGGCAGGCGCCCCGCACGTACTCGCCCGACAGCGCCACCCCGTTGGTCAGATCGGCGGGGTCGAGCCGGACGACGGGCACACCGGCCTCGCCCAGCCGGAGGACCACCATGTCCGCCGTCACGTCCTCTTCACTGGTCAGGATGAGCACGGTCATCTTCCAAGGCCCGCGTTCAGTCGTCGAAGTGCGTCTTGGAACCGGCCGTCGAGGTCGTGGTCCCCAGTGCTCTCAGGGTCGCGTGGTCGGTGGCGGCGATCCGCCCGTCCGGGAGGACGTTCAACTGCAGTCCGGAGTCATACGCATACGGAGTGGTGACGTCCAACTGCACAGCGGGGCGCGCGTAGTTGAGCGTGAACGGTTGCATGGTCTCTCCCTGTTTCGGCTTTCACGTCCTTATACGAATCGAACGGGTGATTGGTTTCCTCACGCTGAGTAACCATGGGTCGGAGGGGGTGCCGACGGGCACCGCAGAACGGCATGCCTGCATGGCCGATGACGCCGGTGGAGCCCAGGACGTTGCGCTTCCGCAGGGAAAGGCAGCGCTCACTCCGCGAGCGACAGTGCGTGCTGTGCCACCGTCAAAGCCCGTTCCGCATATCCGCGTCCGAACAGCACGGCGTGGACGAGCAGCGGGAACAGCTGATGTACGCCCACTCGGTCGCGCCGACCGGGCGCGAGCGGTGCCGCTTCCTCGTACCCCGCGAGCACCCGGTCCAGATGGGGGCAGCCGAAGAGCTGGAGCATCGCGAGGTCCGTCTCCCGGTGTCCGCCGTGCGCGGCCGGGTCGATGAGCCGGACCTCGCCGTCGGCGCCCCACAGCACGTTCCCGTTCCACAGGTCGCCGTGCAGGCGCGCGGGCGGCTCGGCCGGCCCGGCCAGATCCGGCAGGCGCGTGCAGACCCGCTCGAACACGGCCGCCTCGCCCGGGCGGAGCGTGCCGCGGTCGACCGCGCCGCGCACATACGGCAGTACACGGTGCTCGGCGTACCAGCCGGGCCAGTCGTCGCCCGGCGCGTTGCGCATGGGGGCGAGGCCGATGAACGCGTCCTCGGGGCCGCCGGGCGGCGGAGCTCCGAAATCCGCAGCGCCCGCGGCGTGCAGGGCGGCCAGGGCCTGGCCGAAACGATGCGCCGCCTCGGGGTCGGGCCGCCCGGTCGGCACCCGCTCCGTCACCATCCAGCGTCGGTCGTGACCGAGCACGGCCGGCACCCGGACGGCGTGCGCCTCGGCCAGCCAGCGCAGCCCCGCCACCTCCGCGCGCACGGCCCCGGGCGCCTCACCGCGCTTGACCATCACCGTCGTGCCGCCGTCCAGCGTCACCTGGGCCGGCGACCCGGAGACCGCCCGTGCGCCGGTGACCGGCCGTCCGGTGAGCCGGGACGCCACCTGTCCCGGATCCTCAGGATCCTCGTCTCGGTTGCCCACAGTCCCAGCGTAGGGCCCGCAAGAGAGGCTTGCCGCAGGTGACTTCGACCATTGCTACGACTGTTTTCGGCCAAACCCGGGCGGTAACTACCCGTGCTGATTCCGTACCGCTAGCGTGAGGGCGCCGCGTCGCCACACCAGGGGCACTGGGCCCCGCCGGGACTAGCGCGCGGCGGAGGCTTTCCCCTTGACCACAGCATCCGTGCTGATGGCCGACGTCTTCGAAGTCCAGCCGTACACCTCTCACTGCGAGGTCATCCTGGGCGAGGGCGCACACGCCGTGATCGGCGTGTCGCCGGGCAACAGCTATTTCTCCGCCCGCCGCCTGCGCGACCTCGCCCGCTGGGGACTGGACCACTTCGACAGGGTCGACTTCGTCTACACCGACCTGTACGTGGCCGAGATGTACGAGGCGTCCGGCTATCCACCGGACGAGGCCCGGCGCAAGGCGGTGAAGAACCTGCGCGGGGTGCGCGCCAAGGTCCGTGACGCGGTGTCGGCGGCCGATCCGGAGGGTCTGCGGATGGACTGGCACCCGATGTCCGAGTTCCGTACCAACCCCGCCTACCGGGACATCCATCGGCAGCTCCAGGCGCGCCTGGCCTCCGACGGGGCCTTCCGGGCCGTCTGCGATGCCCTGGTGAATCGCGTTTCCTCAGTGCGCGTGGCGAGACGCCGACCGAGCGGCAGCGGGCCGTGTGTCTGGAGTACGTGTGCGCCGAGGCGCCGCTGTTCCTGGACACGCCCGCGATCCTCAAGGTGCCCTCCTCGCTCAACTGCTACCACCAACTGCTGCCGATGGCCGAGCTGTTGTACTCCCGTGGCGCCGGTCTGCGCGCCTCCCGCAACCAGGGCCACGCCATCGTCACCCCCGCCGCCGCCCTCGAAGGAACCGCCGCATGACCACCGCCCCCGGCGCCCGCGCCGACCAGCCGCCCCTGCTCGACTTCCCGTTCTCCTGGGACGGCACCCAGGTGCCCGCCGAGGTGGAGCACCTGCGCGCCACCACCCCCGTACGGCGCGTGCGGACCATCGCCGGCGACGAGGCCTGGCTGGTGTCGTCGTACGACCTGTGCGCCCAGGTCCTGAAGGACGACCGGTTCTCCCTCAAGGACACCTCCGCCCCCGGGGTACCCCGGCAGTACGCGCTCACGATCCCGCCCGAGGTCGTGAACAACATGGGCAACATCACCGGCGCCGGGCTGCGCCGGGCCGTGCTGAAGGCACTCAACCCGAAGTCACCGGGCCTGATGGAGTGGCTGCGCGGGGAGGCGCACCGGCTGGTGGACCGGCTGCTGGCCGACGGCCCGACGGCCGACCTGCGCGGGGGGTTCTGCGAGCCGTACTCGGCGGGCATGCACTGCCGCGTCCTCGGCATCCCGCAGAGCGAGGCGCCGGCTTTTCTGCGCAGCCTCGACATCGCCTTCATGAACTCGCCGTGCCCGATCACCGGCGCGGAGATCAACTGGGACCGGGACATCGCCCGGATGACGGCCCTGCTCGACGACCCGGCGACCAACGGTCTGATGGGCGAACTCGCGGCTCTGCGCGACGACCCCGACTACGCCCACCTCACCGACGAGATGCTGGCCACCGTGGGCGTCACCATGTTCGGCGCAGGCGTCATCTCCACCTCCGGCTTCCTCGCGATGGCCCTGGTCCACCTGCTCACCCACCCCATCGCCCGCGACCTCCTCAGGGACCGCCCGGACCTGATCGGCCCCGGCGTGGAGGAGTTGCTGCGGATCAACCTCTCCATCGGGGACGCCCTGCCCCGCCTCGCCCTGGAGGACGTCCGGCTGGGCGACGTCTGCATACGCGAGGGCGAACTCGTCCTGGTGCTGGTGGAGGGCGCCAACCTCGATCCGGAGAAGTTCCCCGACCCGCACCGCTTCGACGTCCACCGCGACAACATCGCCGACCACCTCTCCTTCGGCGGCGGCGCCCACTACTGTCCCGCTACCGTACTCGGCCGCGCCCACGCCCGGATCGCCCTGGAGGTCCTCCTCGACCGCCTGCCGGAGCTCGCGCTCGCCGTACCACCCGCCCAACTGGTCTGGCGCACGGGCTTCATGAAGCGCATCCCCGAGCGACTACCGGTGACCTGGTAACCCACGCCCCCGGCCGTCCGTACGACGCCCCCGACCCGGCGGCCGGGCGGGGGCGCCGGGGGTCCACCGGAGAGCGGATGGCGGTCTGTGGGGGTTGGCCCTGGGACTGGTTTCCGGCGGCCTCGACCGGCCGGAGGGCGGGCGGCGGTCTGCGAGGCCGGCCCCGGACCTGGTATCCGGCGGGCTGGGCTGGAGGGCGGGCGGTGGTTGTTGGGGGCGGGCTCCGGGTGTGACGCCTGGCGGTTGGGTGGAGTGTGGGCGTCGGCCGTGTGGGGCTGGGGCCCGGGTGTCACGGGGCGGGTCCGGTTGGGGAGGGTGGGCGGTGGTCTCCGGGAATTGCGCCTGGGGCCACCCCAGCGATCACCGCCCGACCTCGGGCCGGCCCCGCAGGCGACAGCCCAAGGCGCAACCTCGGACCGGCCAGGGCGCGGTCGACGACTTGATGGGGTTCCGCCCTGGGGCATCGCGGACAGGCTCGACCGGAGGGTGAGCGGGTGCGCGCTTCTTGGGCGTTCCCGGGGGGCGGCCCGGGGCTTGGTCAGTGGGCGGCCTGTGGGGTGCCCCGGGTCAGGCCCACCGGGTTGGTCGGCGGCAGCAGGCCCGAGGTCTCGACGACATGGGCCAGCGGATCCAGCAGGTCGGCCAGGCGTGTGGTGCGGTCGGTGCCGAGGGCGGTCCAGGGGCCTTCGGCCGCCGCGTCCGTCAGCGCCTCCACCTCCGCCCGCACGGCCGCGCCGGCCGGAGTGAGCGACCCGTCGGCTTCGAGCAGGCCCTGCTCCCGCAGGCGTGCCCCGGCCGCATCCCAGTCCGCCTGCGCCCACTTGCGCGTCTCCCGCAGAAAGGCCCCGTCGGATTCGCCGGCGGCCGCCTTGAGCACCATGGCCTCGACCGGCCCGAGTCCCTGGCTCACCAGCACCGCGACATGCCCGTCACCCCGGTGCTCCCGCAGGGTGGTCAGGCCCTGCCACAGCCGCGCGGTGGGGCGCTCCGGGCGGTCCAGGGCCTGGTTGGCCGCGGCCAGCACCCGCCCCGTGGTGTCCGCCGCCGCGGCGGCCTCCCAGGCGAGGTCGGCAGCCTCGGTGAACTCGGCGGAGCCGACGGTGTCCGCTCCGAACAGACCGGTCATCGCCGCGTGCAGGGCGTCCTGACGGGCGGCCAGCACATCGGCGGGAGTCGCGTACGTCCAGGCGTCCGGCAGGGCCCGGGCCACCCGGGCGGGATGGAAGACGTAGAAACAACTCGTCACGACGGACGGCGGGACCGCACCCAGCGGCGCGGCCCGCAGCGCGAAGTACCCCATCCAGAATCCGCGCATCCCGAGCGCCTCCGCCGCGCGGTGCGCCTCCGGTGCGAAGTACACGAGATCGTGCACCGGTTCGTACCGCTCCCACAGGGCCCGCGCCATCGCGTCCGCCACCGCTTCCTCCCACCGCGTCGACCTGTTGTGCTGTCGGCACCAGACTGTGTTATGACGCCGGTCATAACAAGAGGGGCGGGGCCTCCCGCGTTCGGTCCGGCCGGATCTCACCCCGGGCAGAGGCCGGACACGGCCAGTGGGGCACCTTGGCGGCGCCGTCCGGCACCCGGAAGGTGGTGATCGTGCCCTGCGCGATGATCCTCCCGATCCGGCCGGAGCTGTCGGCGTACCAGATCAGGCCGTCGGGTCCGCGCGCGATGCCGCTCGGCCCGCTGCCCGGGTGTTCGGTGACCCGGCCCGATGCGGTGATCCGGCCGACCTTCCCGGCGGCCGGCTCGTGCCCACGCGGCCGGCTTCGGGGACGTCCGTACGGGTGATCCGGCGACCGATCTCTCGGCCGTGTGGCTGATGTTGCCCTCGGGGGCGGCTCCCCGGTTCTTCCGGTCGTACGGCACGGTCGACGGAACGACCTTCGGTGCCCGGGGTCCGGGGCGTGCTGCGGGCGCCGGTGAGTGCCGCGCGACACGCCGGGTGATTCGCCCGGACGGAGGGGCGCGGGCGCGGGAGCACTGGGACAGACGGGTGGCGCGGTGACCCGGCTGGGTCGCCCGGATGGTGGGAGGTTGCGCGTTCGCTGACGGTGGTTCATGTCGAGGCCGGGTCCATCCAGCTGATGAGGGATCCGCTGCCCGGTCACGACGGAAGGACATCGATATGCGTTCTGCCCGCATGCTTCTGGCCACGGCGGCAACTACCGCCGCACTGACCTTCGGCGCGCCCAGTGCCGCCTTCGCCGTTCCCGCGGGTGACGACGGAGGCCGCGACGACTCCTCCTACAGCCAGGACCACGGCCGCGGTTCCGACGACGACCAAGGCCGCGGATCAGAGGACGACCACGGCCGCGGTTCCGACGACGACCACGGCCGCGACAATGATCACGGCGACAACGACGACAAGGGACGCGGACACGACGAGCCGCGCGGCGGGATCCACACAGGTGGCGGAGCGCTGGCCGCTGTGCGGGGTGACGACCACGGCGACGACCACGGCGACGATGACGACCATGGTCGGGGCGAGGACCACGGCCGCGGCGACGACCATGGGAGCGATGACGACCATGGGCGCGGCGACGACCACGGCCGCGGTTCCGACGACGACCACGGCCGGGGCGGCCACGACGACGGCCGCGGACACCACGAGCCGCACGGCGGTGTCCACACCGGTGGCGGTGCGCTCGCCGCGGTGCACGGCGACGACTGGGGTTCGGGTCGCGACGGCGGCGGGGACGGCGGCGGCTACGGCGGCGGGGACGGCGGCGGTCGTGACGGCGGTGGCGGTGACGGCGGCTGGGGCGGCGGTGGTGACGGCGGCGGCTACGGCGGTCGTGACGGCGGCGGGCCGCGCGGTGGCATGCACACCGGCGGCGGCGCGCTCGCCACTCCCGGCGTCACCGCGGGCGGCCTGGCCGTACTGGCCGCCGGCGCAGGCGGTATGTACCTGCTGCGCCGCAAGAAGGGCGGCCAGCAGGCGTCCTGACGGAACGACTCCACGCAAAGGCTGCGGCCGCCGCCGGCGAGCCCACCGCGTCGGCGGCCCGCACCCGCAGGGCTTCCCCCAAGTCTGTGCGCACACCGTCCCCCGGTGCAGGCCCCCCTGTACGTCCCTCCTCCGCGCCGGGAAACGCTTTGGCGCCCTTGTCCAGATCCCCGTGCTGCCGTGCCCGAGTGAGGTGGTGTCCGATGGCAGCAGATCCCTCCTCCCCGACCCCCGCGGGACCGCAGGCGGGCGGGCGGAGTTCCGGCCATGGCGGGCGGCGGCTGACGCTGATGGGCGTGGCGATCGTCTTCCTCGCCGTCAGCGTGTTCGGCGGTCACCACACCTCCGACGGCTCACCGCAGGCGTCCCATGGCGCGGGCGCGAGCGCCGCCGCCCCGGCCGACCCGCAACAGACCGACCCGCAACAGACCGACCCGCAACAGACCGACCCGCAACAGACCGACCCGCAACAGACCGACCCGCAACAGGCCGACCCGCAGCAGGGCGACCCGCCGCACGCCGGCCCGGAGCTGCCCAGGTCCGCACCGACCCGTCTGCTCATCCCGAAGATCTCTGTCAACGCCCCCTTCACCACCCTGACCCTCGGCGCCTCGGGGCAGCTCAATCCGCCACCGGCAGCCGACACCAACCTCGTCGGCTGGTACGCCAAGGGCGCCTCGCCCGGTGAGAGGGGCACCGCGATCATCGCCGGGCACGTCGACACGAAGACCTCCGCGGCCGTCTTCGCCCGCCTGGACCAGCTGAGGCGCGGCGACCACTTCACCGTGGAGCGCGCCGACGGACGCGACGCCGAATTCGTCGTGGACGACCAGGAGACGTTCGCCAAGGACGACTTCCCCAGCAAGCGGGTCTACGCCGACGCCCGGCGTCCCGAGGTGCGGCTGATCACCTGCGCGGGGGCGTACGACCACAAGGCCAAGGACTACACCGACAACCTCGTGGTCTTCGCCCACCTGGTGTGAGCCGGCCCGTACGGGTCAGGAGACGCCGTCCGCGAAGGGTCCGCCCGGCCCGAACGCCAGCGCCGCGAACCGCTCGCCCATCCGGCGATGCGCGGCGGCGTCCGGGTGCAGGCCGTCGGGCAGCGGCAGTTCGCCGAAGTCGGCCTCGCCGTACAGCTCACGGCCGTCGAGGTAGTGCAGCCGCGGGTCCTCGGCCGAGCGCTCGCGCACGATCCGGGCCAGCTCCTCCCGGATGACTTCCAGGGTGAGTTTTCCGCCCGCCTTCTCCGCCGGGTCCCCGGCGGCCCGGAACCGCAGCCGGCCCTCGCTCAGCGCGGAGAAGTCCGGGAGGCTGGGGCCCGGCGTGTCCTCATGAATGGGGCACAGGATCGGTGAGACGACGAGCAGCGGTGTGTCGGGGTGCCCGTCGCGGACGGTGTCGAGGAAACCGTGGACGGCGGGCCCGAACGCGCGCAGCCGCATCAGATCGGTGTTGACCACGTTGATGCCGACTTTGACGCTGATCAGGTCGGCCGGGGTGTCGCGCAGTGCCCGAGCGGTGAACGGGTCGAGCAGGGCGCTGCCGCCCAGCCCCAGATTGATCAGCTCCGCCCCGCCGAGGGACGCGGCGAGCGCCGGCCAGGTGGTCGTCGGGCTCGCGGCTTCCGAGCCGTGGCTGATGGAACTGCCGTGGTGCAGCCACACCTTGCGGCCCTGGTGCGGTACGGCTTCCACGGGCGCGTCGGTGCGCAGGGCGACGAGTTCGGTCCTCTCGTTGTGCGGCAGCCAGATCTCCACGACCTTGAGGGTTTCCGGCAGCCCGGAGAAGCGGACGGTGCCGACCGGGCCCCGCCGGTGCTCGGCCGTACCAGTGGTCATGTCGATGGTGAGCGTGTGGCCGCCGGCGACTCGGCCGCTGCCGGCCGGACGTCCGTCGACGAGCAGGTCGTACACGCCGTCCGGGCGCGGCGGTGCGCCGACGTAGACCCGCTTGGTCGGCAGGGTGTCCAGCTCGACGGTGGTCGCGCGGGTGCGGAATACCAGCCGTACACCGGAGGGCTGGGACTCCGTCATGGCCAGCTGGGGGTCGGCGCACTGGGCCCGGGCGCGGGCCGGCAGCCGGTGCGGCAGCAGTCCCTGGGCGGTGTGTTCCAGTTCGAGGGCGCCGCGCACGAGGTCGGGGGTGAGCGGGGTGGTGTGCATGGTGTCGGCCTGCGTTTCCAGGGGTCAGGGGGTGGGCCAGTTGCGCAGCAGGGAATCGAGGGCGTCCAGGATCCGGGTCCAGGACTCCTGGGAGTCGGGAGCGCTGTGGCTGAATCCGCCGGCCGTCTCCAGGCTGACGTAGCCGTGGAAGACACTGCCGAGCAGGCGGACCGCGTGGGTCTGGTCCGGCTCGGCGAGGTCGTAGCCGCGCAGGATCGCCCGGGTCAGCTGCGCGTGCCGGGGGCCGGCGCTCGCGGCAGCCGTCTCGGGGTCCAGCGGGTGCCGGGCCGCCGCGTAGCGGCCGGGGTGCCGGCGGGCGTAGTCGCGGTAGACATCGGCGAAGGCGGCGAGGGCGTCCTTGCCGGACCGGCCGGCGAGCGCGTCGGCGGCGCGGTCGGCCAGCTCCTCCAGGGCGAGCAGCGTGATCCGCGTCTTCAGGTCCTGGGAGTTCTTCAGGTGCGAGTACAGACTCGCGACCTTGACGTCGAACCGCCGGGCCAGCGCCGACACGGTCACCTGGTCGAAGCCGACCTCGTCGGCGAGTTCCGCGCCCGCACGGACCAGGCGCTCGGTGGTCAAGCCTGCGCGCACCATAATCTTCCCTCCTCTGCCATAAGCGATTATGGAGTTTCCTAAAAGCTTTAGGCAAATGGAGGGGCAATTAAGGGATCGGTCGCCCGTCGACTCGCGGATCACCAGGGAGAAGGGGCCGACGAACTCCTCCGGGTCCATCGGCGGACCCGCACTGCCCAGCCGCGCGACGAGCAGGGCGACGGCCCGCTCCGCCATCAGGTCGTGATCCGGATCCACCGTGGACAGCGACGGGACGAGGAACGCGCTCTCGTCGACGTTGTCGAACCCGATCACCTTGACCTGCTGCGGCACGCGTACCCCCGCGTCCGCGAGACCGCGCAGCACGCCCATCGCCACGGTGTCCGTCACACAGAACACGCCGTCGAAGTCCAGCCCGCCCGCCACCATCGCCCGCGCCTGGCGGGCCCCCGCCTCCATGGTGAGCGCGGGCACGCTCCGCACCAGCTCCGGGTCCTCGGGCAGACCGGCGGCGGCCAGCGCCTGCCGGTAGCCGGTGTGCCGCAGGCTCGACACGTCGACCTCGTCGCGCAGTTCCCCGCATACGACGGCCACGCGCCGGCAGCCCCGCTCGATCAGATGTCCGGTTGCGGCCGCCGACGCCTCGACGTTGGGCATGGCTACATGGTCCACGGGCCCGCGGAAGATCCGCTCGCCGAGGATCACCACCGGGTGGTCCACCCTGAGCGCCTCGATGTCGGCCGGGCCCATGCCGACGGTGCTGAGGATCAGTCCGTCGTAGAGCCGGTTGCGGGACTGGGACAGCGCCGCCAGCTCGTTCTCCCGGCGGGCCCCGGTCTGCTCGATGCTCACGTGCAGCCCGTGCCGGCCCGCCACGCCGATGACGGCCTCGGCCAGCCGGCCGTAGTACGGGCGGTTCACCTCGGGGACCGCGAGGCCGATGGTGCCGGTGCGGCCCTTGCGGAGGTTGCGGGCCGCCACGTTGACCCGGTAGTCGAGCCGGGCCATCGCAGCGAGGACGCGCTCGCGGGTGGCGGGGCGGACGTGGGGGTGGTCGTTGATGACGTTGGAGACGGTCATCGCCGACACGCCCGCCGCCTTCGCCACGTCCTGGATCGTCGCCACGTTCACTCCTGCCCGGTGTCCTCCGAAGGGGGACGTACGCCGTCCACCGCGAGACGATAGAGCGCGGCGCCATGGGCGGGCACCTCGACCGCCAGGTGCCGGCCGTCGTGCGGCACCCGGGGGGTCCACAGCTCCCGGACGCGATCGGCCGGGCGGGCACCGATCGAGCCGAGCGGCACCTCGTACCGGCGGGGCCGGGCGGCCAGGGAGAAGACGGCGGCGTACCGGGTAGGGCCGTCGGTGTCGCGGGCGGCCCACAGCACCAGGTCGCCCTCGCGCAGCACCTCGCGGTTGCCGGTGCTGTGCATGAGGACGGCCAACGCCTCGTCGTTGGTGAGGAGTTCGATGGTCTGCGGCGGGCTCGTCGGCAGGTCGCCGCCCATCATCAGCGGGGAACGGGAGATCAGCCACAGGGTGAGCAGACTGATCTGTTCGGGCCGGGTGCGCCTGGACAGCCGGTCCGTGCCGCGTTCGGCGCGGATGCCGATGCGGCCGAGCGGCAGCATGTCGGCGTCCGCCCAGCCGCCCTCGCCCTGCCAGGGCGCCCACCGCGCCATCCGTGCGGGGCGTACCGCGCCGGGCGGTCGCCGCCCGACTGCCCGTGGCCGGTACTCGACGTCCCACCAGGTGCCCCACTCGTCCAGCACGAGCCCGACGGTGCGCCGGGGGTCGTAGCAGTTCATGACGGTGGAGTGACCGGTGAGAATGCGGTCGACGCGCCGGGCCGAGACCATCGTGCGGTAGTAGTCCTGGGTGTCGAAGACCGTGGCGCTGCCCTTGGCCTCCCAGGACCCGGCCAGCGTGTAGTAGTGGACGGACAGGGCCTGGTAGTAGGTGCGCGGAGTGGCCTCGCAGCCGAAGCAGTTGATCTGCCGCATCAGCGTCTCGGTCCACTGGTAGTCCTCGTCGGAGGCTCCCGAGGCGATCCGGTACAGCTTGTTGGTGCCGTGGTCGCGACAGTACGTCGCGTACTGGCGGGCGAGGTCCGCGAAGTACTCGGCGCGCATGTTGCCGCCACAGCCCCAGGTCTCGTTGCCGATGCCCCAGAATCGCACCCGCCACGGCTCCTCGCGCCCGTTCTCCTTGCGCAGCCGCACCATCGGGCTGTCGCCGTCCCGAGTGAGGTACTCGACCCACTCGCTCATCTCCCGGACGGTGCCGCTGCCCACGTTGCCGCTGATGTACGGCTCCGCGCCGAGCAGTTCGCACAGCGCCATGAACTCATGGGTGCCGAAGTGGTTGTTCTCCTCCACGTCGCCCCAGTGGGTGTTGACCATCCGGGGGCGCTCCTCACACGGGCCGATGCCGTCCTTCCAGTGGTACTCGTCCGCGAAACAGCCGCCCGGCCACCGCAGGTTGGGGATGCGCAGGGCGCGCAGCGCCTCGACGACGTCCAGGCGGACACCGCCCGCGTTCGGGATCGGGGAGTCCTCGCCGACCCAGAACCCGCCGTAGACACAGCGCCCCAGATGCTCGGCGAAGTGCCCGTACAGGTGACGGCTGATCTTCGGACCCTCGATGTCGAGGTTGATGATCGCGGTGGCGTTGGGCACGGACGTACTCCCATCCGAGAGCGTTCGCTTGTTTGTATCGATAAAAATTTCCATCGGGACCAGGGAGCGTCAAGGGGGCGGTGAGGGGGCTGATGAGGGGGCGTCGACACGGGCCGAAATTGACTCGCAGACGACTGGAACCGGGACCTACTCTCCCCGGCATGGCAAAGGCACCCGTTCTCACACCCCGGGCGGACGACTTCCCGCGCTGGTACCAGGACCTGATCACCAAGGCGGAGCTGGCCGACAACGGCCCGGTGCGCGGCACCATGGTCATCCGACCGTACGGGTACGGCCTGTGGGAGCGGATGCAGCAGGAGATGGACGCCCGGATCAAGGCGACCGGCACCCAGAACGCGTACTTCCCGCTGCTCATCCCCCAGTCGTATCTGACGAGGGAGGCCGAGCACGTCGAGGGCTTCGCGCCCGAGCTCGCGGTCGTCACCCATGCGGGTGGCAAGGAGCTGGAGGAGCCGGTCGTGGTCCGTCCCACCTCCGAGACGATCGTCAACGAGTACTTCGCCAAGTGGGTGCAGAGCTACCGCGATCTGCCGCTGCTGATCAACCAGTGGGCGAACGTGGTGCGTTGGGAGCTGCGCCCGCGGCTGTTCCTGCGCACGACCGAGTTCCTGTGGCAGGAGGGCCACACCGCGCACGCCACGTACGAGGAGGCCCGCACCTTCGCGGCACGCGTCCAGAGCGAGGTCTACGGCGCGTTCCTGCGCGGCGTCCTCGCCATGGACTTCGTCTCCGGACGCAAGACTGCCCGCGAGCGGTTCGCCGGCGCGATCAACACCCTCACGCTGGAGAGCATGATGGGCGACGGCAAGGCCCTCCAGATGGTCACCAGCCATGAGCTGGGCCAGAACTTCGCCAAGGCCTTCCGCACGCAGTTCGTGACCCGGGACGGCCGGCAGGAGTACGTCTGGCAGACCTCCTGGGGCTCCACCACCCGCATGATCGGCGCGCTGGTGATGACGCACGGCGACGACGAAGGGCTGCGTGTCCCGCCCCGCCTGGCCCCGGTTCAGGCGGTGGTCCTCGCGGTCAAGGGCGACGAGGAGGTGCTGGCCTGCGTCCGCGCGATCGGCGAGCGGCTGAGGGAGGCGGGCGTACGCGTCCACGTCGACGACCGCACGGACGTGCCGTTCGGCCGGCGCGCCGTCGACTGGGAGCTGAAGGGCGTGCCGGTACGGATCGAGGTCGGGCCCCGCGACCTGGAGCACGGCACCGCCATGCTGGTCCGCCGGATCCCGGGCACAAAGGAGCCGGTCGCGGCCGAGGCCCTGTCCGCGCTCCTGCCCAAGGCGCTGGTGGACGACCAGGCCCTGCTGCTGGAGCAGTCCCGCCGGCGCCGCGAGGACCGCACGGTCGAGGTGACCACCGTCGAGGAGGCCGCGGAGGCCGCCGCCACCGGCTGGGCCCGCATCCCCTGGGCCACGCTGGGCCCCGAGGGCGAGGCCGGACTCGCCGAGCGGGGCGTGTCCGTGCGGTGCCTGGTCGCGGCGGACGGTTCGGTTCCGGAGAGGGAGGACCAACCGGGGAACGTGGCGGTGGTGGCGCGGGCGTACTGACCGGCGCGGGCGGATCTGCCGTCAGGTGAGCAGGGCGGCCGCCAAGCCGCGCCCGACTGCTGCGAGGCCGAAACAACAGGTTGTCGCAGTCGAGGAGGTGCGCCTCTCGCGCCCGGTCGGCAGGCGGGCGGCCGGCGTGCGGGCATACCCACTTTTTTGTGCGTACTTGGCGGCCCGTGCCCGGCCGGGAGAGGCTGTTTCGGGAGGCCGGAGGGCAGGGCGTCAGTGCGAGAGGAGGTGGCGGCGGTGCCGTGTCAGGACGCCGTTCCGCGTTCGCCGAGTCGTTCCAGCCGGCGGTGTCCCCAGTCGGACACGGGGCCGAGGGCGTCGGACAGGTCGCGGCCGAAGCCGGTCAGCGTGTACACGGTCTTCGGCGGCAGGACGTCGTACACCTCCCGATGCACCAGGCCGTCCTCCTCCATCTCGCGCAGCGCCTGAGTCAGCACCTTCTCGCTCAACCCGGGTAGCCGGCGCCGTAGTTCGGCGGGCCGGTGCGGGCCGGACTCCAGCAGCCACAGCAGGGACGTCTTCCACTTGCCGTCGATCACGGCGATCGCGGCGGTCACGCCACAGACGTTCGGGTCCTGAGCGCGGCTGCGTGTCATCGGTGTCCTCTTCTGTTCCCCGTCAGGCCGTACGGCCACATTCCTTTGCACGTACAGGAGTTGAAACATGTCCACGTCCACGAATCTTCCTTCCGTCACCGTGCTCGGTCTCGGCCCGATGGGCCGCTCGCTCGCCGGCAGCTTCCTGAGAGCGGGGCTGCGGACCACGGTCTGGAACCGCACACCGGGCAAGGACCGGGAGGTGATCGCGCAGGGGGCGGCCGGCGCCGGATCGGCCGAGGAGGCCGTGGCGGCCGGGGACCTGACCGTGGTCTGCGTGGTGAACTACGACGCGGTCGACGCCCTTCTGCGGCCCGAACCCGTCACCCGGGCGCTCAAGGGCCGTACGGTCGTGAACCTGACCGCCGACACCCCGGGCCGGGCCCGCGAGACGGCGCGCTGGGCGGCCGCGCACGGCATCCGCTACCTGGACGGCGCGATCATGACCCCCGCGCCCAGCATCGGCACACCCGAGGCGGTCTTCCTGCACAGCGGACCGCGGGCCCTGTACGAGGAGCAGCGGCCCGTGCTGGAGGCACTGGGCGGCACGCACACCTACCTCGGCGAGGAGATCGGACGCGCCGCCACCTTCGACATCGCGCTGCTCGACCTCTTCTGGACGGCGATGGCCGGCTATGCCCACGCCGTGGCGATCGCCCGGGCCGAGGGCGTCACCGCCGGGGAGCTCGCACCCTTCGCGCAGGGCGTCGGCGCGATCCTGCCGCCGCTCTTCGCCGAGTTCGCGCGGGACGCCGACGACGGCTCCTACTCCGGGGCGATCAACCCCCTCACCTCGGCCGCCTCGACCATGGCCCATGTCGTCGCCGTCTCGGAGACCCACGGTATCGACGCGGGTGTGATGCGCGCGGTGGAAGGCATGACCCGCCGCACCATCGGTCTCGGCCACGGCACGGACGGTTTCATTCGGGTCGCGGAGGTACTGGGCCGGCAGTGAGGCGGTCTGGGCGGGCCGGGCCGGAGGAGGGCAGGCAGCGAGGCGAATGGGTTGGTCGAGGCTCGCAGGGGGGACTGAGGTTGTCCGCACGCGTCGGATCCGGGGGAGGGCCGGCAGCGAGGCAAACGGGGTCGGTCGAGGCCCGCAGGATGCGGCACTGAGGTGGTCCGCACGGGTCGGATCCGGGGGAGGGCCGGCACTCAGGCAGTCTGGGCGGGTCGGGGCTGGGGGAGGACCGGCAGTGCGGCGGACCGGGTCGGTCGGGGCCCGAAGGGAGGGCCGGCACGGAGCTGCTCCCCGGCCCCGGCCCAGGCGGCCCGCCTCGCCGGGCCGCCCGCCCAGCCCGCCCGGCGGCGACCGGCCTCCCTCCCGTCCGGTCCTTCAGTGCTGAGGGTGCTGCTCGGCTGGACCAACCGAGTGGAGGACGAGCCGCCCGTACGGTGTCGCACTCCGTTTGCGCTGGACGAGGAGAACAGGGGACGTCGACGCGGCCGCGCGGCTCGGACTCGGGGTCGACGCCGTCCCGCCCGCATCGGCCACCGGCTCAGTGGCCCCTCGCGTCCCGACCGCTGCGAGCCCAGCCGTGCGGAAGCCCACCGCGCGGTCGTCCGGCCCGGACGGGCACAGGCGTTCACGGAGTTGCTCAGGCCGCGCGCGGGGACCGGTCCGGCTCCGCAACCCGGTGGGCACAGGTCGGCGGACCTGCGACTTGTGCCTGGCGCGGCGCAGTGCGACGCTTCGGTCCGCCGGTCGCGACCACGGCCGGCGACGGCTGTGCGCACGGGACCGGCCGGGGACCGAAACGGGGAGTGGAGCGATGGAGCTGGAGCTGCGGCACCTGCGGGTGCTGTGCGCGATCGCCGACGCGGGAAGTGTGGGTCGCGCCGCGGCACAGCTCGGCTACTCGCAGCCCGCCGTGAGCACCCAGCTGCGGCGCATCGAGCGGCACCTCGGCGAGCCGCTCTTCGAGCGCGGCACGAGCGGAGTGCGGCCCACCCGCTACGGCGCCGAGGTCGTCGCCCAGGCCCGTGACGTGCTGACCCGCGCCGACGCCATCGGCCACCGCCCGGCAGCCGCGCGGGCCCGCCGTACCCTGCGCGTGGCGGCGACCAACTCGCCCATGCTGTCCGGCACGATCTCCCGCGTCCGTACCCGGCTGCCGGAGCTGTCCCTCGCCGTCACGAGCGTCTACGCCTCCTCGCGGATCGTCGAGCTGCTGGAGGAGGGCGCGGTGGACGCGGCCATCGCCGCCGACTATCCGGGTATGGAACTGCGCCACTCCGGCGCGGTGCGGCACCGCGGGATCGTCACCGAGCCGACGTTCGTCGCCCTGCCCTCCCGGCACCGGCTGCGGCAGTGCTCCCAGGTCCAGCTCGCCGATCTGGCCGAGGACGCGTGGTTCGTGACCCCGGACGACGGTGCCGGCTGGCCCGGGGTGTTCTACGACGCTTGTGCGGCGGCCGGTTTCACACCGGTCACCGTGCATGAGTTCCTCGGCGACCAGACCCAGCTGCAGAGCATGATCGCCGACGGCCTCGGGGTGTCCCTCGTACAGCCGACGCTGCGGCCGATCCCACATGTCGTGGTCAAGCCGTTGGCCGGTTCACCGCTGTGGTGCCGTTATGTGCTGGCCTGGCGGCCCGACACCGTCACCGAGGAGGCCGTGGAGGCACTGTCCCAGTCCGCGACCGCCGCCTACCGCGACCTCGTCGCCCAGGCACCCCACCTGCGGGCCTGGGCCTCGCGCACCTGGAGCGTCACCGGAGCCTAGCGGGAGGTCAAAGGCGCACCGTGATGTTATGCGTGCGCAGTGTCATGTGCTATGTCACACGGCATTGTTGGGGCGGGCGGCCCGCTGAGACAGTGCCTCACACGCCTCAACACCCCACAGAGGCGCATCCCTTCGTGGAGGAATCCAGATGCGCTATCGCTTCGCGCTGCCCAGACGCATGCCCGGCCGCGGCCACCGTCGTACGGCCACGCGCACGGCCGGCGCCGCGGTCGTCTGTGTCACCGTGGCCGGACTGCTGTCCACGCCCGCGCTGGCGGCCCCGCAGCGGCCGCACACCGCTGCCGCCACCGCGCCCCGCAAGCACGCGTCCACGCCGTCGCCGACCGGTGCGACCACCCCCGTCACCGAGCGTCCCGCGAGCCGGGCCCGGCGGCTCAGCCCGGCCGAACTCCCGCCTCTGCAGCCCCTCTCGGCCCACCCGGCCCGAAGGGTGGCCAAGGCGGCCTCCTGCACTCCGGCCGACTTCGGCAGCCGTACCGGCTCCGCCCTCGTGTCCTTCGTGAAGGCCTCGTCGACGGACTGCGTCAACACCCTGTTCTCGGTGACCGGCAAGGACGCCCACGACGTCTTCCGCCAGGCCCAGATGCTCAGCGTGGCGGCTGCGTACACCCGCACGGCCAAGCTGTACCGCGGCGACAACTCCGGCGGCCTGGAGCAGCTGGTTCTCTTCCTTCGGGCCGGCTACTACGTGCAGTTCAACCACGCCGCGGACGTGGGCGCGTACACCACCCGCCTCACCACGGCCGTCACGGCCGGCCTGGACGCCTTCTTCGCCCGGTCGCACTCGCGTGATGTCACGGCGGTCAACGGCGACATCCTGGGCGAGACCGTCATCCTCACCGACAGCGCCGACCAGCAGGGCCGCTATCTCTCCGTGTACCGACGGCTGCTGAACGACTACGACAGCTCGTACGACTCCGTCGACAGCATGGTCAGGGCCGTCAACGACGTCTACACCCCGCTGTGGCGCGGCAACTGGAACCCCGACTACGTCAAGGCGGTCGAGGCCGACCCGGGCATCATCGACACCCTGGACGACTTCGCGCTCGCCAACACCGACCTGCTCGGCACCGACCAGGCGTTCCTGGACTCCAACGCCGGGATGAACCTGGCCCGTTATGTCGAGCACCCCGAACTGCAGGACACGGTCCGCCCGTTGACCAAGGACCTGCTGGAGGAGACCGCTATGACCGGCCCCACGGCCGGGCTCTGGGTCGCCGTGGCCACGCAGGCGAACGCCTACGACAGCGCCAACTGCGCCTACTACGACGTCTGCGACCTGCCCGGCAAGCTGACCAGAGCCGTCCTGCCGGTCAGCCGCCAGTGCGACGCGAACGTCAGCATCCTCGCCCAGTCGCTGACCGCCGCCGACCTCGACGCCGCCTGCGCCAGTGTGCTGAACCAGAGCGCCTACTTCCGCGGCGTGGTGAAGGCCGACGGAGCGATACCCGGCCAGTACGTGTCCACCATCCGGCTCGTGGTCTTCGCCGGCCGCACCGACTACCAGACCTACGCCGGCCCGATCTACGGCATCAGCACCGACAACGGCGGCATGACCCTGGACGGCGACCCGTCCGACCCGGCCAACCACGTCACCTCGATCATGTACCAGAAGAACTACGACGACGGTTTCACGGCCCGGATCTGGAACCTCAACCACGAGTACACGCACTTCCTCGACGGCCGCGACGACATGAAGGGCGCCTTCGACCAGCAGATCTCGGTGCCGGACATCTGGTGGATCGAGGGCCTGGCCGAGTACGTGTCCTACAGCTACCGCGGCCTCGCCGACGACCAGGCGATCCAGGAGGCCGCCAAGCACACGTACAAGCTGAGCACCCTGTTCCAGAGCACCTACGACAACAGCGACGTGATCCGCACCTACCCGTGGGGCTACCTCGCCGTGCGCTACATGGCCGAGAACCACCCGGACGACCTCCAGCGCATGCTCGCCCGCTTCCGCGTCGGTGACTACGCCGGCGGATACGCCGTCTACCACGACGGCATCGGCACCCGCTACGACGCCGACTTCGACCAGTGGCTCACCGCGTGTGCCGCGGGCGCCTGCGCCAGGCCGGCGAAGGCCTGACCGCACGCGCCCCAGCAGGGCGGCCGCCGACCGGAAACCCCGGTCGGCGGCCGTACACGTGTCGACGAAGCGGATCAGACCGCCGTCGCCGGGTACGTCGGGTACTCCACGCCCGAGACGTGCTGGACGACCCGGACCACCTGGCAGGAGTAGCCGAACTCGTTGTCGTACCAGAGGTAGAGGATGGCGTTGTCGCCGTCGACCTTGAGGGCGCCGGCGTCCACGATCGATGCGTGGCGCGAGCCGATGAAGTCGCTGGAGACCGCGTCGGGCGCCGTGATGAAGTCGATCTGGCGCTTGAGCGGCGAGGTCAGCGACACCTCGCGCAGATAGTCGTGGACCTCCTCCCTGGTGGTCTCGCGGGCCAGCTGCAAGTTGAGGATCGCGATGGAAACGTCCGGCACCGGGACCCGGATCGAGCTGCCGCTGATCTTCGCCTTGAGGTCCGGCAGCGCCTTGGCCACGGCGGAGGCGGCACCGGTCTCGGTGATCACCATGTTGAGTGGCGCGGAGCGGCC
The DNA here is from genome assembly GCF_053593835.1 of Streptomyces sp. NPDC002076. NCBI lineage: Bacteria > Bacillati > Actinomycetota > Actinomycetes > Kitasatosporales > Streptomycetaceae > Streptomyces > Streptomyces sp. NPDC002076. Next base: position 384,964 of record NZ_JBSFDI010000005.1, on the reverse strand, counting down.
ACGGCGCTCGGACTTGTGGTAGTTGTCCAGCAGGTTCTGGTCGTTGGTGAACGAGTGGACGGTCTCCACGTGACCGCGCAGCACGCCGTACTCGTCGTCCATCGCCTTCAGCGGCGGGACGATCGCGTTGGTGGTGCAGGAGGCGCAGGACAGGATCTGCTCGTCGGGCTTGATGGTGTCGTGGTTGACGCCGTGCACGATGTTCGGGACGTCGCCCTTGCCCGGCGCGGTCAGCACGACCTTCTCGATGCCGGGGCGCAGGTGCTTGGACAGGCCCTCGCGGTCGCGCCACTTGCCGGTGTTGTCGATGAGGATGGCGTCCCGGATGCCGTACTCGGTGTAGTCCACGTGCGACGGGTCGTCGGCGTAGATCACCTTGATCTCGTTGCCGTTGGCCACGATCGTGCTGGTGGCTTCGTCGACGGTGATCGTGCCCTGGAACTGGCCGTGGATGGAGTCGCGGCGCAGCAGCGAGGCGCGCTTGACGATGTCCTGGGCGCCGCCGCCGCGCACCACGATGGCGCGCAGCCGCAGACCGTTGCCGGAGCCGGACTTCTCGATCAGCAGGCGGGCGACGAGCCGGCCGATGCGGCCGAAGCCGTACAGGACGACGTCGCGCGGCTCACGGCGCTCGATCTTGTTGGCACCGGTGGCACCGGCGACGGCCTCGGCGGTGAACTGCTCGACGCTCACACCACGCTCGTCGGCCTTGTACATCGTGGCGAGCATGCCGAGGTCGATCTGGGAGGGCCCGAGGTCGAGGGCGGTCAGGGCCTCCAGGAACGGCATCGTCTCGGTGACCGACAGCTCCTCGCCGTCGATCTGCCGGGCGAAGCGGTGCGTCTTGAGGATGCTGACCACCGACTTGTTCACCAAGGAGCGGCTGTGCAGCAGGACGGTCACGTCCCGCTCGCGGTGCAGCTTCCCGATGAGCGGGATCATCGACTCCGCGATCTCCTCGCGGATCTTCCAGTTGGTGAACGAGTCGTCGTTGACAGTCACGGATCCATCTTTCGAGCTAGGGAGCGCTCATATGGTAACCACACCCCTCAAGTGCTCCCTCCGGGGGTGGTGAAGTAAGGGATTTGCACCCATTCCTTGACCGATTCCTGAATCAGGGTGGAAGTCCGTAAGAAACCCGAGTCGTGGATTGCCCGTCTTACCTGGCGTGCCCAAGGTCAAGAGAGTGAGCACCTCCTCAGTACCGCGTCCCGAGTCGGCCGCCCTGTCCCCGTCCCGGCCCCTGCGCCCTCCGACCCTGCCCTGGATCACCCGGCGTGGAATTCCCGAGGGGGCGCTCCCGGCCCTCGCCCTGTTCGCGGCCGTCCGGCTCGCGGGGATCCTCCTGGTGATCATCACCAACGCCGTCCGGGGGCATCCGCTCGTCAAGAGCCTCGCCCACTCCTGGGACTCCCGCTGGTATCTGCACATCGCCGCCCAGGGCTACGGCCACAAGATCTGGATCACCCCGCAGGGCGCCGTCCAGAGCGACTGGGCGTTCTTCCCGCTGTACCCGGGGCTGATCAGGGCGCTGACCACGGTCCTGCCGTTCACCCCCGGCCAGGCCGCGCTGCTCATCTCCTGGATCGCCGCGGGCGTGGCGGCGTACGGCGTGTACGCCATCGGCCACCACCTCTACGGGCGCGGGGTCGCCACCGCGCTGGTCGCCCTGTGGGCCGCGATGCCGCACTCCGTCGAACTGACCATCGCCTACACCGAGTCGCTGTTCGCGGCCCTCGCCGTCTGGTCCCTGTACTGCGTGCTCAAGGGCCGCTGGCTGTGGGCCGGTGCACTGGCCGCGCTGGCGGGCCTGTCCCGGCCGAGCGGATTCGCGGTGGCGGGGGCCGTCTGCATCGCGGCCGCGTACGAGGTCGTGCGGCAGCGCGGCCGGGCCCCGGCGAGTGTGTGGGCCGGTGCGGTGCTGGCCCCGCTGGGCTGGCTCGGCTATGTGCTGTGGGTGGGCAGCCAGACGGGAGACCTGCTCGGCGGCTACTTCAAGGTGCAGAGCGCCTGGGACTCCCGGTTCGACTTCGGTGTCGGCTCGGCACGCTTCACGAAGGCCCTGCTGCTGCACGGGGGCGGTGCCGTCTATCCCGCGGCCCTGGTGATCGTCGCGGCCGGAGTGCTGCTGTTCGCGCTGCTGTGCCTGGAACGCGCCCCTCTCGCCCTGGTGGTCTTCGCCGGGATCCTGGTCCTGCTCGTGGTCGGCGGCTCCGGCTCCTTCTCCTCCAAGCCGAGGTTCCTGCTGCCCGCCTTCCCGCTGCTCATCCCCATGGCCCGGGCGCTGACCCGGACCTGGCGGGTCCGGCCGGCCCACGCCGTGGTCGTCTACGCCGGCCTCACCGTCGTGTCCCTGCTGTTCGGCGCCTTCGTGACGGTGGTGGCCCACTCCCCGCTGTGAGCCACCACCTGCTCCTCACGCGGGCTGCCGCTCCCGCCGACGTACGACGCCCAGGGTGCAGCCCCCTCACCCGGCGAAGGCGCCGGCGCCGAACAGCGCCGGCACCCCCGGCACCGGGCCGGTCACGTCCGTGACGAGCGGTGAGAGGTAGGTAAAGGTACGGAAAGTGGCGCCGTTCACGAGCGAGGCGAGGCACAGCGTCACGAGCGGCCGGGGCCGGCGCGGCACCGCAGTTCGGCACGTACGGCACTACCGGGGCCGCCCGGCACCGACCGCGCGATCGGGGTCCGTGTCGGCCCGGACAGCAGCCCGACGGCCAGGAAACCGGCGTCGGCCGGCGCGCCGAGCACCCGCGTGGCCAGCAGCACGCCGAAGTGGGTGGTGAGTACAGCGGGGGGTCCCACCCGATGTCCGGCACCAGTCCGGACGGCATGAACTCGGATGTGCCTGCGAGGGACACGGCCGGTGAGGCAAGCCGGCATCGGACATCCAGCCGTAATCATCCACTTCGGCCCGGCGCGGCTCCGGCCGCGACACGGGCACGTAGGCCGAACGGGGGAGGGACGGCGTTGTGCGAAGGCCGTGAATCGGGGTAGGCGGGGGGACGCCCGAGGAAAGGACCGTCATGACGACCTACGTGATCAGCGTCCCCGGCACCTTCACCGCGGACATCGGGACGGACACCCGGACCCGCCTGGCCAGGGCGCTCAGCCCCGCGGATCCGCACGGCACCCGGATGGGCAGCGCCGAGGGCCTGGACGTGCTCCGAGTCAACGAGGACAACACCTTCACCCTCCGACTGACCGTCGAGGCGGACACCGGCCCGCACGCCGAACAGGAAGCCCGCCGGCTCGCCGGCTCCGCCCTCCGGGACGCGGGACTGGACGAGCGGAGCGCGCCACTCGGGCCTGCCGTGATCACCGGGATCGACTCCGAGGTGCGCTGACGGGGAGCCGTACCGCGGCCGCTCGCAGAGCGAGATCATCCGATATAGGTAAAATCTAGGCGTTTGCCGAAAATTCAGGCGGCCGGCCAGGGACGGCCACCGCCCCGCCGGAAGTGATCGATGCCCCGCAGGCGCTCCACGGACGAAGGCGATGAGCTGCTGGCCAGACTCGGCTCGCTCACCGCCCAGGCACGGGAGCGCGCGGAGCTCCAGCGCACCCAGGTGGAGCTGGCCATCGCCCTGCAGCGCGGCATGCTGCCCCGCGACCTGCCCACCGCACCGGGCCTGCACCTCGCCGTCCGCTACACACCGGCCAACCTCGGCCTGAACGTGGGCGGCGACTGGTACGACGCGTTCGCCCTGCCCGACGGGCGGATCGGACTGGCCATCGGCGACGTCCAGGGGCACAACATCGAGGCCGCCGCGTTCATGGGCCAGGTGCGGGCCGGGCTGCGCGCCCTCGCCTCCGTGACGAGCGAGCCGGGCGAACTCCTCGCCCGCACCAACGACCTGCTGCTGGCGCTGGGCGGTGAACTGTTCGCCACCTGCACCTTCATGCGCCTCGACCTGGCCAGCGGAGTGCTGGAGAGCGCACGGGCCGGCCACATCCCGTTCGTGTGGGCCACGGCGGACGGCAAGTCCGGCGTCGTCGACGACGAGGGCGGGCCGCCGCTCGGCATCGACACGGGCATGGAGTTCCCGGTGAGCAGGCACCGGCTCACCACGGGCGGCGTGTTCGTGCTGCTCACCGACGGCGTGGTCGAGGGCCCCTCGCTGAACATGGAGGACGGCCTCGACCAGGTGGTCCGCCTCGCCGGTATCGCCGCCGTCGCCGGCCTGGACGCCCACGCGCTGGCCGCCGCCGTGATCAAGGGCGCCGAGAGCGTCGGCCACGAGGACGACGCGGCCGTCCTCGTCGTGGGCCTGGAGGGTCCCGGAAACCATCCGTGACTCGTGTGGCCCACCACGGTGGACACCGGTGCCGGAGGGCGGAGCGGGCCGGTCGGCACCGGTCCCGTGATTCAGCCATAGGGCCGGACCGCACCGGCTCTCGCCTCGCCGAGCCGGGGCCGCCGGTGTGAGATGGCTGCTGTGGTGAGTATCGACGATCTGCGCCGGCCGGGCGGCTACGCCGTCCAGGTACTGGCCGTCGCGGCCTGCTACTACGCCGCGGCCCGGCTCGGACTCCTGCGCGAACTCTCCGTCGAGGGCGCCGTCGTCACCCCCATCTGGCCGCCGACCGGCGTCGCCGTCGCGGCCCTGCTGATCCTCGGCCTGCGCTGCTGGCCCGGCATCACGATCGGCGCCCTGTTCGCCGTGCTGTCCCTGACCACGCCCCGTATCGAGGTGCTCGGCACGCTCGCCGGCCAGACCTGTGCACCGGTGTGCGCGGCGCTCCTGCTGCGCCGGGCCCGCTTCCACACCGATCTCGGCCGGCTGAAGGACGGCGTCGCCCTGGTGTTCCTGGGCGCGCTGACCGCCATGCTGATCAGCTCGACCGTCGGCGTCGGCCTCCTCGTCCTCATGGACAAGCTGAACATGGAGAGCTTCTGGCCCGTCTGGCTGGCCTGGTGGGTGGGCGACGCCATGGGCGTGCTGCTCGTCACCCCGCTGCTGCTGTCGCTCCACGGCGCGCGCCGGCCGCTGCCCCTGGGGCGCTGGAAGGAGGCGACCGCGCTGGCCGCCGTGACATTCCTGCTCGTGCCCCTGGCCGTCTACAGCTCGATCGGCGCGCTCTACCTCGTCTACCCGCTCCTCATCTGGGCCGCCCTGCGCTTCCAGCTCGTGGGCAGCATGCTGTCCGCGCTGCTGATGTCCGTGGTGGCCACGGTCGCGGCGACGGACCGTGCCGGGGCCTTCGCCGGGCTGAGCCGGATCGAGATCATGGTGAAGCTCCAGGCGTTCAACGGCGCGATGGCCCTGACCGCGCTCCTGCTGTCCGCGCTGATCACCGAGCAGCGCAACACCCGCAGCTCGGTGGAGAAGGCCTGCCAGGAACTGGTCGAGGTCCTGGAACACCTCACCGCCGGCGAGGCCCCACCGCCCCGGGCACAGCGGGACGCCGACGACGCCGGGGGTGCCGACGGCGCGGACGGCCGGCCCCGGCCGACCGCACCACCGTAACGGTGGTTCCGTGTCACCGGTCGGACCGGTTCACCGGTCCTTCGTCGTCGCTGCCCGGCTCCGCCGAGCGCTTGCGTGACCTGATGTCCCGGGGAGTCGGGTGCGCGGCCCCGGTGGCACCGGGCTGACCCCCGCCGGTCGTGCCGTAGCCGCCCGGGATACCCGGTGGCATGTCCGCGGCGGCCTCGGCCTCGCTCACATGGCGCCGGGCCCTGATCCCGGCCCGGCGCTCCGGGTACGGGTACTCGAACGGCTGGGCGGAGGCACGCTCGCGCTCCGCCTCGCGCTGCCGGCGTGCGGCCCGCTCGGCGGCCGTCGCGCTCTCGCCCTGTCGGCCGCGGTCCTCGCCGTGCGAACGGCCGTTGTCGTGCATGCGGTCCTTGTCCTTCATGCCGCGCCGAGTACCCGGGCGGTGGCCGCCGCCACACCCCTCCGGCGTGTCGAACGGCCGGTCCGGGGCACTGGGGGACGATGGGTGGGGCCGGACGGGCCCGGGCCGGACCGGAGGGACAGGCGCGGATGGAGCAGCGGACGGCGAACGCGGCGGACCGGCACACCGGAGCGGCCGGGCCCGACGCCACCCGCGCGGAAGGACGTGACGGCACGACCGCACGACCACCCGATCACGCCGAACGACCACCGGAAAATGCCGAACCGCCGACGGTTCACCCCGAACGGCGGGCGGATCGCGCCGTACGGCCGTCGGATCGGGCCGAACGCCAACCGGATCGCGCCGAACGTCCACCGGACCACTTCGAACGGCCCACGGATCGCGCCCTACGATCACCGGATCGCGCCGAACGACGACCGGACCACGCGGCACGGTCACCCGAGAGCACCGACGCCCGCCGGCGTATCCCGCGCACCGACCACCTCCTGAGCGACCCCCGGCTGTCGGCCGCGGTGGACCGGCTCGGTGCCGGTGTGGTGAAGGCTGCCGTGCGCGCCGCGCAGGAGCGGGCCCGGGCGGGCGGCATCCTGCCCGAGCAGGTGCCGGAGGCGGCCGTGGCCCTGTTGCCCGGTACGGCGAGCGGACTGCGCTCCGTGATCAACGCCACCGGGGTGCTGCTGCACACCAACCTCGGCCGGGCCCCGCTGTCGGGCGCCGCTCGGCAGGCTGTCCAGGAGGCCGCCGGGCCCACGGACGTGGAACTGGACCTGGCGACCGGGGTACGCGCCCGCCGCGGCCGCTCCGCCCTCGCCGCCCTGCACGCGCGCGTACCGTCCGCCGGGGCCGCGCACGTCGTCAACAATGGCGCCGCCGCCCTGGTGCTCGCCGCCACCGCCCTCGCGGCCGGCAGGGAGATCGTCGTCAGCCGGGGCGAGATGGTGGAGATCGGCGACGGCTTCCGGCTGCCCGACCTGCTCGTCTCGACCGGCGCCCGGCTCCGCGAGGTCGGCACGACCAACCGCACGGCCGCGGCCGACTACGCCGCCGCCCTCGGCCCGGACACCGGGTTCGTGCTCAAGGTGCATCCGTCCAACTTCCGCATCACCGGCTTCACCCGGTCCGCCGGGACCGCGGAACTCACCGGTCTCGGCGTCCCGGTCGTCGTCGACATCGGCTCCGGACTGCTCGCCCCGCATCCGGCGCTGCCCGGGGAACCCGACGCCGACACCGAACTCCGCGCGGGCGCCGCCCTCGTCACCGCGAGCGGCGACAAACTCCTCGGCGGTCCCCAGTGCGGGCTGCTGCTGGGCGAGAAGGACCTGGTCCGCGGCCTCGCCCGGCACCCGCTGGCCCGCGCCCTGCGCGTCGACAAGCTGACCCTGGCCGCCCTGGAGGCGACCCTCACCGGACCGCCCACCCCGACCGCCCTCGCCCTTACCGCCGACCCGGCCGGGCTGCGAGCCCGTGCCGACCGGCTCGCCGGCACTCTCGCCGCCTGCGGCATCGACGTACGGGCCGTCGCCTCCACCGCCACCGTCGGCGGCGGAGGCGCCCCCGGCGTCACCCTGCCCAGCGCGGCGCTCTCCCTGCCCGAGCCGTACGCCGCCGCGCTGCGCACCGGCCCGGTCCCCGTCGTCGGACGGCTGGAGGGGGGCCGCTGCCTGCTGGATCTGCGCGCGGTGCCCGAGCAGGACGACGCACGGCTGGCCGATGCCGTGCGGTCCGCCCGGCCGCGAGTGGAGAGGCGGATGTGATGCGGGTGTTCGCCACCGCCGGCCATGTCGACCACGGCAAGTCCGCCCTGGTACGAGCCCTCACCGGCATGGAGCCCGACCGCTACGAGGAGGAGCGGCGCCGCGGGCTCACCCTGGACCTGGGCTTCGTATGGACGCGGCTCGGCCCGGACGCGGACCACCTCGCCTTCGTCGACGTGCCCGGGCACGAACGCTTCGTGCCGACCATGCTGGCCGGCGTCGGACCGGTGCCCGCCGTGCTGTTCGTGGTCGCCGCCGACCAGGGCTGGCAACCCCAGTCCGAGGAGCACCTGGCCGTCCTGGACGCCCTCGGCGTCCGGCACGCCGTCCTCGCCGTGACCCGCAGCGACCTCGCCGATCCCGAAGCCGTACGCACCGACGCCGTCGACCGGCTGGCCCAGACCTCACTGGGCAAGGTGCCCGCGGTCGCCGTGAGCGCGGTCACCGGTGCGGGACTGGACGAGCTGTGCGGTGAACTGGCGCGGCTGGCAGGTGAGTTGACCGATCCCGACCCCGACGCCGACGTACGGCTGTGGCTCGACCGGGCCTTCACCGTGCGCGGACACGGCACGGTGGTGACCGGCACGCTCGGTGCGGGCACCCTGCGGGTCGGCGACCGGCTGGTCACCGGGGACGGCTCGGCCGTGCTCCGGGTGCGCGGGCTGCAGACGCTGCACCAGCAGCGGACGGCGGTCAGCGGGGTGGCCCGGGTGGCGGTCAATGTGCACGGCCGGGGCGCCGACGGGCTGCGCCGGGGACAGGTCCTGCTGACCCCCGACCGCTGGCTGGGCTGCGCGGTGCTCGACGTACGGGTCACCGGCGAGCCGGCCCATGACCTGCCCCGCTCGGTCACCCTGCACATCGGCACCGCCGCCGTGCCCGTCACCGTCCGCCCGCTCGGCGAGGACACCGCGCGGCTCACCCTCGCCCGGGGCGTGCCGCTGCGGGTCGGTGACCGTGCGGTGCTGCGCGAACCGGGCGGCAGCCGCATGCCCTGCGGGGCCACCGTCCTCGACGTACGACCGCCCCGGCTGACCCGGCGCGGCGCCGGCCGGGCCCGCGCCGCCGAACTCGCGGAGCTGACCGGCCGCCCCGACGGCGCCGCCGAACTGCGCCGCCGCGGGCTGATCCGGCGCGCCGACCTGCTGGCGATGGGCTTCCCGGCCCCCGCCGAACCCGTCGCGGGCGACTGGCTGGCGGACGACACGTACTGGACCGCGCTCAAGGACCGGCTGGCCGGCGAGGTCGACCGGTACGCGAGGGAACACCCGCTGGAGCCGGGTCTGCCCGCCGAGGCGGCCCGCCGGCTGCTGGGCCTGCCCGACCGGGGCCTCGTCGACGCCCTGGCCGACGCCACGCCCCGAATCCGCAGCGGGCAAGGACGGCTGTATTCCTCCGGCGACCACCGCCCCGGCCTGCCCCCGCCCGTCCGCGCCGCCGTGGACGCCGTACGCGAGGACCTCACCCGTACGCCCTTCCGTGCCCCTGAGGCCGGTCGGCTTGCCGAACTCGGCCTGGACCGCAGGGCATTGGCAGCCGCCGTCACGGCCGGTGCGCTGCTGCGGATCGCCGACGGTGTCGTGCTGCTGCCCGGCGCCGACACCGAGGCCGCCGCCGTGCTCCGCACCCTGCCCCAGCCGTTCACGCTTCAAGAGGCCCGGCGCGCGCTGGACACCACCCGGCGGGTCGCCGTACCTCTGCTGGAGTTCCTGGACGCCCGGGGCCACACCGAGCGCGTCGACGACCAGCGTCGGCGCTGCCGTACGGACGCGGTGAACGGAGGCGGACGGGAATCGAACCCGCCGGCCCGAGATCCTCGGGCCCCTCGGTTTTGAAGACCGGGAGGGCCACCAGGCACCCACACGCCTCCACCGCTCGTCAGGCTACTGCCCCAGGAGACCGCCGCCATGACATCGACATCCCCGCCGATCCATCCGGCGCCCGTCCGGCTCACCCAGTACGCGCACGGCGGCGGCTGCGCCTGCAAGATCCCGCCCGGAGAGCTGGAGGAGGTGGTCGCCGGGCTGACCGTGCCTCAGCTCGCCGGGGGCGACACGCCGCTACTCGTCGGGCTCTCCACCGGCGACGACGCCGCCGTGGTCACCCACCGGGGCACCGCCGTCGTCTGCACGGCCGACTTCTTCACCCCGGTCGTGGACGACCCCTACGACTGGGGACGCATCGCCGCCGCCAACGCGCTGTCGGACGTGTACGCGATGGGCGGCCGGCCGGTGCTCGCCGTGAACCTGCTGGCCTGGCCGCGCGACCGGCTCCCCTTCGACCTGGCCCGCGAGGTGCTGCGCGGCGGCCTGGACATCGCCACCGAGGCCGGCTGCCATGTCGGCGGCGGGCACAGCGTCGACGACCCGGAACCCAAGTACGGCATGGCCGTCACCGGTCTCGCCAATCCCGAGCGGCTGCTGCGCAACGACGCCGGCCGGCCCGGGCTGCCGCTGTCGCTGAGCAAGCCGCTTGGTCTGGGCGTGCTGAACAACCGGCACAAGGTCACCGGTGAGCGGTTCGAGCAGGCCGTCGCCACCATGGCGGCGCTCAACCGGGACGCCGCCGAGGCCGCCCTCGCCGCCGGGGCCAGGTGTGCCACCGACGTGACCGGGTTCGGCTTCCTCGGCCATCTGCACAAGCTGGCACGGGCCTCCGGGGTGACCGCCGTGGTCGACACCGCCGCCGTACCGTACCTGGACGGGGCCCGGGAGGCCGTCCGGGACGGATACGTCAGCGGCGGCACCCGGCGCAACCTCGAATGGGTCGCCCCGCACACCGACTTCGGGGACGCCGACGCCGACACCCGGCTGCTGCTGGCCGACGCCCAGACCTCCGGCGGGCTGCTGCTCGCAGGCGAGGTGCCCGGCGCGCCGGTGGTGGGGGAGCTGGTGCCGCGCGGGTCCCACTCGATCGTCCTCAGGTAGGGCGGCTACGGCTCCGTTCCCGTGTGCTCGTCGATGCCCGCCCGGGCCCGGTAGGCCCGCACCAGCTCCACCGACGCCGGACCCCGGGGCCGGCGCCCCGGCCGGATGTCCACGGCGAACGCCTTCGACTCCTGGATGTGCGTGTTCGGGTCCAGGGACAGATGCAGCAGCTCATTGGCCGCGTCCCCGGTGCTGTAGCCGTTGGGACCCCAGTGGTACGGCAGCCCCACCTGGTGCAGTCTGCGGCCGTGCACCCTCAGCGGCGCCATCCGGTCCGTCACCAGCACCCGTGCCTCGATCACCGCGCGAGCGCTGACGATCGTCGCCCACCCGGTGTGCTCCAGGCCGCGTTCGGCCGCGAGCTCCGGGGAGACCTCACAGAAGAACTCCGGTTGCAGCTCGGCCAGATACGGCTGCCAGCGGGACATGCCGCCCGCCGTGTGGTGCTCGGTGAGCCGGTAGGTGGTGGCCACGTACGGGAACACCTGCGAGCCGGGCTCGTCGCCGCTCGGCTGATAGCGGTTGTCGGGGAGCGTGGGCAGCAACTGCCGTACGGGGTTGTGCTGTTGGTCGTAGAGCAGGTTCGGGAACGGCGAGTCCTGCGGCTCGTAGTGGGCCGGCAGCGGGCCGTCGGTGAGTCCGGACGGCACGTACAGCCAGGCCTTGCCGTCGGCCTGCATGATGAACGGGTCCGTGCCGGACAGCGCTGCCGGACCGGTCGCGTCCTCGGGCGGCACGTGATCGGGCGACTTGTCCTTCTTGAAGTCGGGCACGTCGTGCCCGGACCACTCGCCCCTCTCCGGGTCCCACCACACCAGCGCCTTGCGCTCGCTCCAGGGCCTGCCCCGCGGGTCGGCGGAGGCGCGGTTGTAGAGGATCCGCCGGTTGGCGGGCCAGGCCCACGCCCACTCGGCGGCAACCCAGTCCTGCTCCCGGCCGGGCTTGCGGCGGGCGGCCTGGTTGACGCCGTCGGCGCGGACACCGCAGTAGATCCAGCAGCCGCAGGACGTCGAGCCGTCCGGCTTCAGCTCCTCGTAGGAGGACAGCGGATTGCCCTCGGCGTCGTGGCCGTTGATCTCGGCGAGGACGGCCTCCGCGTCCGGTTCGGCGAGCCGGCCCCGCGTCGGACAGTCCCAGGCCAGGTCGAGCACGGGCCGGTCCATCTCGTCGGTGGACCCGGCGAGCTTCTCCCGGATGATCCGCCCCAGGTGGTAGGTGAACCACAGGTCGCTGCGCGACTCGCCGGGCGGTTCGACCGCCTGGTGGTGCCACTGCAGCAGCCGCTGGGTGTTGGTGAAGCTGCCGTCCTTCTCGGTGTGCGCGGCGGCCGGCAGGAAGAACACCTCGGTGCGGATGTCCTCGGTGCGCAGCTCACCGGTCTCGATCTCGGGCCCGTCCAGCCACCAGGTCGCCGACTCGATCAGCGAGAAGTCCCGGACGACCAGCCAGTCCAGGTTCGCCATGCCGAGCCGCATCAGCTTGGAGTTGGCGTTGCCCACGGCCGGGTTCTCGCCGTAGAGGAAGTAGCCCTTGCAGGTGCCCTCCAGCTGGGCCATCGTCGTCTCGTACGTCGAGTGGCTGCCGGTCAGCCGGGGCAGGTAGTCGAAGCAGAAGTCGTTGTCGGCCCGCGCCGCGTCACCCCAGTAGGCCTTGAGCAGGCTCACCAGGTACGAGCGCATGTTGCCCCAGTAGCCCTTGTGGGCCGCGTCGGCCTCCACGAAGGCGTCCAGGTCCTGGTTCTGGTGCGCGTGCGGCATCGGGATGTAGCCCGGCAGCAGGTTGAACAGGGTCGGGATGTCCGTGGAGCCCTGGATGGAGGCGTGTCCGCGCAGCGCGAGAATGCCGCCGCCCGGCCGGCCGATGTTGCCGAGCAGGGTCTGCAGCACACAGGCCGCCCGGATGTACTGCACGCCGACCGTGTGCTGGGTCCAGCCGACCGCGTAGGCGAAGGCCGTCGTCCGGTCGCGGCCGGAGTTCTCCGTGACCAGCTCGCACACCTGCCGGAACAGATCCCGCGGCACCCCGCAGATCTCCTCGACCATCTCCGGTGTGTAGCGGGCGTAGTGCCGCTTGAGCACCTGGAAGACACAGCGCGGATGAGCCAGTGTCTCGTCGCGCTCCGGTTCACCCTCGGGGATCACCGCGCCGCCGGCCCCGTGCGCCTCGCCCCGTGCCGCCTCGGTCACCGAACTGCCGCGGCCGGTGCGCTTCTCGTACTCCTGGTCGCGCTCCCCGGAGGCCGCCTGGATCTCGGTGCCCTCGTACTGCCAACTGCCGTTGTCGTAGGAACGGTTCACGGCGTCCAGGCCGGAGAAAACACCCGCCAGGTCCTCGGTGTCCCCGAAGTCCTCCCGGACGATCACCGGGGCGTTGCTGTAGGCCACGATGTAGTCGCGGAAGTACTTCTCGTGCTCCAGCACGTAGTTGATGATCCCGCCGAGGAAGGCGATGTCCGTGCCCGCGCGCAGCGGTACGTGCAGGTCGGCCAGCGCGCTGGTGCGGGTGAACCGCGGATCGACATGGATCACCTTCGCGCCCCGCGCCTTGGCCTCCATCACCCACTGGAACCCGACCGGATGGCACTCGGCCATGTTCGAGCCCTCGATGACGATGCAGTCCGCGTTCTGCAGGTCCTGCTGGAAGGTGGTCGCGCCGCCGCGTCCGAACGAGGTTCCCAGACTGGGAACGGTGGAGGAGTGTCAAACGCGCGCCTGGTTCTCGATCTGGATCGCGCCGAGCGCCGTGAACAACTTCTTGATCAGGTAGTTCTCTTCGTTGTCGAGCGTGGCCCCGCCGAGGCTCGCGATGCCGAGGGTGCGCCGGGTGCGGGTCTCGTCGACCTCCCACTGCCAGCCCGCCCGGCGCGCCTCGATCACCCGGTCGGCGATCATGTCCATCGCCGTGTCGAGGTCCAGGCGCTCCCACTCGGTGCCGTGCGGACGCCGGTAGAGGACCTGGTGCTCGCGGGCGTCCCCGGTGGTCAGCTGCAGGCTCGCCGCGCCCTTGGGGCACAGCCGGCCGCGCGAGATCGGGGAGTCAGGGTCGCCCTCGATCTGGGTGACCTTCCCGTTCTGGACGTACACGTTCTGGCCGCAGCCCACCGCGCAGTACGGGCAGACGGACTTCACCACCCGGTCGGCCCTGGCCACCCGGGGCTCCAGCCGCTCGCTGCGCCCGCTCTTCGCCGCGGCACCCCGGCCCAGCGGATCGGTGCCCGTCAACTGCCGGTAGACCGGCCAGGAGTCGATCCAGGTGCGCACGCCCACAGCCACTCCTCCCGCTCGGTCCCTCGATCTTCCCGCATGCGCGCGGTCACGGCATCTCTTGCGTCGGCGGGGAGTACCCCGGCCGGGCGGGGCCAAACGGACCCGGCGGCTCCCGGTCGTCTCCCCCACCCGGCCCCGCCTCGACGACCCGGGCCGCTGTCTGCGCCACTCGGCGGAGGGCCTGGCTGGTGTCCTGGGCGAATCGGGAACAACAGGAGTAGCAGGGGATCGCCCTGCCCTCCCCGCGTCCGGAGTTGATCCGGGCATTTCCGGTGCGGGGGGCGTGTGCGCCGGTCGCGTCGCCAGTCGGATGTCGCGAGGGCGAGTGACGCCGCCATGCCGACGAGGGCGGCGCCCAGCGCGGTGACCAGGGCGGCGCGGTAGTCGTGGCTCCTGCCCAGCACCAGGTAGAAGAAGCCGGGCAGGGCGGCGGTGCCGACCGCGGCACCGAGCCGCTGCCCCGTCTGCAGGGCGCCGCCCGCCGCACCCGCCATGCGCACGGGCACGTCCCGCAGCGTCATGGTGATGTTGGGGGAGACCACGCAGCCGCTGCCGACGCCGCCGAGGAACAGCACCGGGGCGGCGAGCCAGGGCGCGATGCCGAGGGGCGCGAGACGGAGCAGCAGCGCGGTGCCCCCGAGGCCGACGATCACGCCCGTCAGGCCGCACACGGTGAGCAGGCGGCCGAAGCGGTCCACCAGCCGGCCGGCGACCACGGCCGCGCCCGCCGAGCCCAGGGCGAAGGGAGTCACGGCGAGCCCGGACCGGAGGGGGGAGAAGCCCAGACCGTGCTGGTAGGAGAGCGCGAAGACCAGCCAGACACCGCTGAACCCGATGAAGTACAGGGTGCCGACTCCGGCGCCGACGGCGTATCCGCGCACGGTGGTGAACAGGCGCGGGTCGAGCAGTGGCTCGGCGCCCCGCGCGACGAGGCGGCGCTGCCACCGGGCGAAGACGGCGAGGATCGCCACGCCGACGAGGAGCAGCCACCACACGCGCCCGATGCCACCGGACTCCGCCTGGACCAGCGGGAACATCACCGCGAGGACGCCGAGGCCGAGCAGCAGGACGCCGGGCAGGTCCACGCGTCCCCGACCGGACCGCCGCGTCCGGGGCAGCAGGCGGCGGCCGAGGAGGACGGCCAGGATGCCGATGGGGACGTTGACGTAGAAGATCCACCGCCAGCCCTGGGCGCCGGAGGCCAGCGCGAGGATGGCGCCGCCGGTGATGGGGCCGGTCGCGGCCGATATGCCGACGGTGGCGCCGAAGAAGCCGAAGGCGCGGCCGCGTTCGGCGCCGCGGAACATCTGCTGGATGAGCGCGGAGTTCTGCGTGGCCATGAAGCCCGCCGTCAGCCCCTGGGCGAGCCGGGCCACCACCAGCGCCGTGATGCCGGGCGCCGCTCCACAGGCCGCGCTGAAGATCACGAAACCGCTGAGGGCCAGCAGGAAGATGCGGCGCCGGTCCAGCGCGTCGCCGAGGCGGCCGGCGGTGACGAGGGCCAGGGCGAAGGCGAGGGCGTATCCGGACACCACCCACTGCACCTGCGCGGGGGAGGCGTGCAGCTCGCGCTGGATCGTGGGCAGGGCGACCGCCACGATCGTCACGTCCAGCAGGCTCATGAAGCCGGCCACCAAGGTGACCCACAGGGCCCGCCACCGTTGCGGATCCGGCTCGTATCCGGCCTCGTGGGCGCCCGGGTGCCGGCCCTCCGCCGCTGACCCCGACGCTGTCACATGGGCTCCTCTCGCCGGCCCCGGCCCCGGATCACCGGCGCCGCCCCGGGGCGGACCAAGTTCCCCACGGGGCACGGAGCACACACCGCGCCGTGCCGTCGGCAGGCCGCGAACACCGAGGACGCACACGACACCGGCACCTCTGGCACGGTCCATGCCGCCCGTCCGGTGGTCACGCCGTCAGCGGCCGCGCCGCTCCAGCCGCTCCCGCTGCGGTACGACGGTGTACTTCGGATCCTCCGCGGAGGCGACCCCGGCGTGGAACACACCGAAGCGCAGGGCCGCCGAGCCGGTGAGCAGCGCCGCTCCGGCCGCCAGAGCCAGGCGCCGGTCCCGCCCGCAGCACAGGGCGAGGGCGGTGCCACCCGCCGTAAGCGCCCGTGCCGCACGCAGCAGCAGGCGTGGCCTGCCCTGTTCGAAGGGCTCCGCGGTCAGGCCCATGCGCCGCTTCATCGTCTGGAACGCGCCCAGTTCCAGGGCGGCACCGAGCACGGCCAGCCGGCGGGCCGGCCCCGTCTGGGCGGTCGGGGCCGCGACCAGGGCCAGGCCGGAGGCCGCGGTGGCGGCGGAGCCCGCGAAGACGAACGGCAGCTCGCGGTAGCCCTCGTGCCAGGACGGCACCGCCGTGTCCGACAGCAGCACCGCCGTGTACGTGGCCACGGCCGGGCCGAGGACGGCGGCGGCCGCTGTCGCGGCCGTGCCCAGCAGCCGGTACCGGCCCGCCACCTCAGTCGCCGCGGCGGTCAGCGTCAGCGGCGCGTACCCCGTGAGCAGCCAGGAGCCCACGCTCATGGGGGATGTGGGCTTCAGGACGCGCAGCATGTTCAGGAACCGGGCCGGCCTGCCCAGGTCATGGACGAGCGCGGCCAGCGACAGGGAGATGGCCCCGGCGGCCCCGAGCTTCGCGGGAGCCGCGAGCCCCGGCCGCCCGGTGACCTGGCCGCCGGCCGCGAGCAGCGAGGACGCCCCGGCCAGACCGCCGAGATACAGGTATCCGGCGATGTCCAGGGGTTTCCATGTCGGCCTTTTCACCACCGGTTTGCCGTAGTACGACGAGAAGGCGGCGTCCGGAACCATCGGCTGCTCGCCCCGCCCGCGCCGATGCCGGCGGCGCCCCCCGCCTCCGCCCGTGGGCGCCTCCCTGCCGGGCCGTGCGCCTTGAACGCCGTCCCGGGTGACGTCCGACTCGCTCATCGCGGCCTCCTCGCGAAGCTGCCCAGGGCGAGGGCGAGCAGCGTGCCGGCGGCCAGTGCCGCGTGCCGCCACATGTCGGGCAGATCGCGGGTGGTGACCACCGGATCGGGCGGGAGGCCGTAGATCTCCGGCTCGTCCAGCAGCAGGAAGAACGCGCCGTCGCCGCCGACCCCGTCGTCCGGGCTCTCGCCGTACAGCCGTGCGTCGGTCACGCCGGCCGCGTGCAACTGTGCCACCCGGGCCTGCGCCCGCTCCCGCAGCTCGTCCAGCGGGCCGAACTGGATGGAGTCCGTGGGGCAGGACTTGGCGCAGGCGGGCTCCATGCCGACGCCGAGCCGGTCGTAGCACAGCGTGCACTTCCACACCCGGCCGTCGTCCTTGCGCTGGTCGATGACGCCGTAGGGACAGGCGGGCACGCAGTAGCCGCAGCCGTTGCAGATGTCCTCCTGGACGACGACCGTGCCGAACTCGGTGCGGAACAGCGCGCCGGTGGGGCACACGTCCAGACAGGCGGCGTGCGTGCAGTGCTTGCACACGTCGGAGGACATCAGCCAGCGCAGCTCGGTGCGGCCGTCCGGGGACAGGGGGGAGATCTGCCCGGCGGGCGCGCCCTCGGGGGCCTGCCCGGGCGGGGGAGTGGTGGTGCCCGGGCCGGGGGAGGAGGCATCGGTGCCGAGGCGGGCCGCGGCGGCGAACACGTCGACGTCCTCGTGCGCGATCCCGGGTTCCTGCCCGCCGAACGGCCCCCGCTGCTCGATGAAGGCCACATGCCGCCAGGTGTCGGCGCCCAGGCTCTGGGTGTTGTCGTACGACATGCCGGTCAGGACCAGACCGTCCTCCGGGATGGCGTTCCACTCCTTGCACGCCACCTCGCAGGCCTTGCAGCCGATGCACACCGAGGTGTCGGTGAAGAAGCCCATCCTCGGCGGGGCGTCCGGGTATCCGGAGTCCCCGGCCACGTCCGGCTGGGGGCCGTACCACAGATGTCCGCGGGCCTCGTCGCCGTCCCTCATCGCCGTACCTCCTCACACGTCCTGTCATACGGGGTGCTGCTGACGGCGGGCGGGCTCGCCTTCGGCCCGTGCTGGATCGCTCACTCTCGGTGTTCCCCTTCGAGCCTGGCACGGGTGCCCCGGCTCCGCGCGTCCGAAACGGCGGCCGCGCTGCTGCGTGCGTACGCCCCGCTCGTGGGCGCGCGGTGGACCTGGCCGCCGCCGGCTGCGTCCGGTCGTACGGCGACACCACACCGACCTGGTCGGCCCGATCACGGCTCCTCGGCGGTGAGCGGCACGGTGGCGGTGATCCGTTTGCCGTGGGGCAGCCAGGTCACTTCGAGGGCGCGGGAGAGCATCGCGACGAGGTGCAGCCCGTGCCCGCCGACGCGGCGGGGATCGGGAGGGTGCCGCCGCGGCGGGTCGGTGGAGGTGTCCGACACCGTGATGCGCAGGGCGCCGGCCTCGGGCAGCACTTCCAGGCTCAGGGTGCACGGACCGGGCGCGTGTTTGGCCACGTTGGTGACGAGTTCGCTGGCGACGAGCCGGGCATCCTGCACCGAGCGCCGCGGGGGCGCGGGGCGCACACCCGCGAGCAGCGCGGCGACGGCGTCCCTGGCGTCCCCGACGCCGGCCACGGCGTCGTCCCAGGTGCGGCTGTGGCGCAGGGGCGCGGGGCGGGCCTGCGTCCTGGTGTGCGTCCCGAGCGGGATGTCCATGCGTCGTTGCCCTTTTCGTGCGGTGCCAGTGGCCCTTCCTGTGCGGACGGGATCCTCCCGTCCCTGCGCGGATACCCGCTGAACCGGCGGTCAAGGGGACGTGCGCCGCGAATCCTCCGGTTGCCCATGAACCCCTGGTCGCAGGGCCGCGGACCGGGTGCGCGGACGGCGGAACGGTCCGGGAAACCGCTGGATCTCCCGGACCCGTTCGGAATCGGAGGAGCCGTCGATCCGGCGCGGCTCGGTGCTGAAGGCGGCTCAGTGCTTCAAGGTGTCCTTGCCCTTCTCCTTGGCCTGCCGGGCGTCGCCGCGCGCGCCTTCCATACGGCCCTCGGCCTCCATCCGCTCGTTGCCGACGGCGCGGCCCATGGCCTCCTTGGCCCTCCCTTTGGCCTGCTCCTTCTTGCCCTTTGCCTTCTGGCTGCCTGCCACCGGGTGTCACATCCCAACGTTGTGCGGGGTCCGGTCCCCAGTCGGTTTGCCCTTGTGCAGCCACCCAAACAGGAAATTGCCGACATACTCGCCAGTGCGGGCCTAATTACTTACCCTTGGTTGAACAGTCCAGACTGATAAACCTATCGTTAGTAATCGTGGACACCGTCGCACTCGCCGCCGCACTGCGGCTGGCCATGGGCCGGATCGTCCGCCGACTGCGCCAGGCACACGCGGTCGGCGACGTGACGTTGTCCGGCGTGTCGGTACTGGCCCGGCTGGCCCGTACCGGTCCGGACTCGCCCGGCTCGCTCGCCGAACTGGAACGCGTCCGGCCGCAGGCGATGGCCAGTACCCTCGCCGGGCTCGAACAGCGCGGACTGGTGAGCCGTACCCCCGACACGGCCGACGGCCGCCGGGCCATCGTCTCCATCACCGAGGAGGGACGGACCATGCTGGAGCAGCGCCGCTCCGAGTCCGTGAGCCATCTCGCCCACGCCCTGGACGAGTTCACCCCGCAGGAACGGCAGGCCCTGTACGACGTGCTGCCCCTGCTCGACCGACTGGCGGAACGGCTGTGACCGGCCCCGCGCCCGCTGGGGGAATACGCGGCCGCCTCCTCGCCCGATCGGCCCGCCTCAGGGACACGCCCCCCGGCCCCGGCTACAAGTGGGTCGCGCTCTCCAACACCACCCTCGGTGTCCTGATCGCCACGATGGACGCCTCCATCGTGATCATCTCGCTGCCGGCGATCTTCCGCGGGATCGGCCTGGACCCGCTCGCGGCCGGCAACATCGGCTATCTGCTGTGGATGATCCTCGGCTATCTGCTGGTCTCGGCGGTGCTGGTGGTCATGCTCGGCCGGCTCGGCGACATGTTCGGCCGGGTCCGCATCTACAACCTGGGCTTCCTGGTCTTCGCCTGCGCCTCCGTCGCCCTGTCCCTCGACCCGTTCCGGGCCGGCGCGGGTGCGCTGTGGCTGATCCTGTGGCGGATCGTGCAGGCCTTCGGCGGCTCCATGCTCACCGCCAACTCGGCCGCCATCCTCACCGACGCCTTCCCGGCCCGGCAGCGCGGCACGGCCCTCGGCATCAACCAGATCACCGCGCTCGCCGGGCAGTTCCTCGGCCTGCTCGCCGGCGGCCTGCTGGCCACGGTCGACTGGCGTGCGGTGTTCTGGGTGAGCGTCCCGGTCAGCGTCACCGGCACCGTGTGGTCGTACCTGAGCCTGCGCGAGACCTCGGCCGGCGGGCGCGGCCGGATCGACTGGCTCGGCAACCTCACCTTCGCCTCGGGCGCGGGCATCCTGCTCGCGGGCATCACCTACGGCATCCAGCCCTACGGCGGCCACCCCACCGGCTGGACCAACCCCTGGGTGCTCACGGGCCTGGTCGGCGGCGTGTTCCTGCTGCTGGTGTTCTGCCTGGTCGAGACGCGGGTCGCGGAGCCCATGTGCCGGCTGTCGCTGTTCCGGGTGCGGGCGTTCGCGGCCGGCAACCTGGCCGCCCTGCTCACCGCGATCGCCCGCGGCGGACTGCAGTTCATGCTGATCATCTGGCTGCAGGGCATCTGGCTGCCGCTGCGCGGCTACGACTTCGCGGACACCCCGCTGTGGGCCGGCATCTTCATGCTGCCGCTCACCCTGGGCTTCCTGGTCGCCGGGCCGGTGTCGGGCTATCTGTCCGACCGCTTCGGCGCCCGCCTCTTCTCCACCGCCGGACTGGTCGTCGTCGCCGGGTCCTTCCTCGGCCTGCTGGCCCTCCCCGTGAACTTCGACTACGGCGTCTTCGCGACGCTGCTGCTGCTCAACGGCCTCGGCCAGGGCATGTTCTCCTCGCCCAACACCTCTTCCATCATGGGCAGCGTGCCCGCCCGCTACCGGGGTGTGGCCTCCGGGATGCGCTCCACCTTCCAGAATTCGGGTACGGCCCTGTCCATCGGCGTCTTCTTCTCGCTGATGGTCTCCGGTCTCGCGGGCACCCTGCCGAAGACGCTGGGCAGCGGACTCCAGGCGCACGGCGTGCCCGCCTCGACCGCGCACGAGGTGGCCGCACTTCCGCCCGTCAGCACCCTGTTCGCCACGTTCCTCGGCGACAACCCCATCGGCCATCTGCTCGGCGACAGCGGCACGCTGGACCATCTGACCGCCGCCCAGCGGGCCACCCTGACCGGCCACACCTTCTTCCCGGAGCTGGTCTCCGGGCCCTTCCACCACGGCCTGACCATCGTCTTCGGCGTGGCCGCAGCTATGGCCCTGGTCTCCGCGCTCGCCTCCGCTCTGCGCGGCGGCCACGAGCGCGCCGTCGACGACACCCGGCAGGCGAGGGCGGCGGACCACATGGAGAAGGCCCGGCCCACGCGCACCTCGCCCTAGACGGCGGAGCAGGTGGGCGACAGGAGGGCCGGACACGGCGAAGCTCCCCCAGCACTTCTCCGAACCGAGGGAGCCCCGGACCATCGACCTCGGGCCGCGGTCTTCTCTCCAGTGTGCGCCCTCCTGCCAGGGCAAAGCCTCAACGCGCGGGGAGGGTTGCTTGCCTTTCCGTGACGCGAGGGAACAAGGTGGAGGAAGCAGCGCACAGCAACGCGGGGGCTGCGAGCCGATGTCGGTGGCTGAGGCCCTGTGACAGGAGAAGCCGCGGTCACCGTGCAGCCGGTGACCGAGCAGGCGATGGTGCTGCGACTGTCGGGGACTCTCGACGCCCACGGCGCCGGGGTGCTCGGCCGTGAGCTGGACCTGAGGCTGCGGCGGGCTGACGAGCGCGGCCTGCAGCTTGTCCTGGACATGTCTGGTGTGCGCCATGTGAGCAGCACGGCGGTGCACGCCCTCGACCTCCACACCCGGCACCGCGCCGCCGGCCCGGTCCTGGTCACCGGAGCCACCCCTCAGGTCCGCCGCGTGCTCACGACGACGCCCCTGCCGGGGATCCGGCTGTACCCGACTCTGGAGGGGGCCTTCGCCACCGTGAGCGGTGCGTGCGCGAGCCGGACCCCGCAGACCGAGCCGTACCCAGGCCGAGGGCACTCCCGGTGAGGTCTTCGGCCTGCGGGCCAAGGCCCGCACCGGCGGAATCATCGGCATGGCCCAGGGCATCCTGATCGCCCGTTACCTCCTGCCCGCACCGGCTGACGCCTTCGCCCTGCTGCGCGCGGCCTCCCAGCACTGCAACGTGCCGCTGCGGGTGGTGGCCTCGGCCGTGGTGACCGCGCCGCCGCCGCTGACGGCACAGCTGTGGTTCCCCGGTCGCCGGCGCACCCCGCCGCCCGCCCTGGGACTGCCGCAGGCCGGCCCGGTCGACCCGCGGGACCGGCGGCAGGTGCTGCGGGCGGCCCTGTACGCGGTCGTGACGCTGGGGGACGCCGACGCGGCCGAGATCCATCTGATCGACAAGGTGCAGGAGGAGGCGCTGGTGCTGGAGGCCCACCACGGACTGGACGCCGCCTACCGCGACTGCCTCGCGCTGGTGGTCGGACCGCCCGCGGTGTGCGCGCGGGCGCAGGCCGAGGGCCGGCCGGTGACCGTGGCGGACGTGGCCGCGGATCCCGGACTGGCCGCTCACCCGGTGGGCCGGGCGGCGCTGGCGGTGGGCAGCCGCGCGCTGCACAGTGTGCCGATGACGACGGCCAGCGGCGACTGCAACGGCGTGATCACGCTGCACCGCGTCGAACCGGGCGCATGGCTGCACCCCGGTCAGGCGGCCGATCTGGACCGCCTGGCCCATGAGCTGGCCGCATGGCGGTCCTGGTACCGGCGCACCGTGGTGCAGGACGCTCTGGAGTACCTGCACGCCCAGGGCACCGGGGGAGGCTGAGCGGCCGGAGCGGGGCGGATCACACCTCGCGGCGCCGCCGTACGCAGTGCCGTACGACGAGGGCGGCGATCAGCACGCCGAGGGCGACGAGGACGTAGACCTGGTACCGCGAGATTTCGTCGTAGACCGTCGTGATGTGGCTGCCCACCAGGTAGGCCAGGGTCGTCCACAGACCGACCCAGAGGGCGGCGCCCAGCGCGTTGAAGGCGAGGAAGCGGCGCCAGTGCATGCCCGAGGTGCCGGCGATGATGCCGTTGACCTGGCGCAGGCCCTCGATGAACCGGGCCACGGTCACGATCTTGCCGCCGTGCCGGCCGAAGAACTCCTCAGCCGCCTGGAACCGCTGCGGCGTCAGGAAGACGTATCTTCCCCACCGGTGCACGAACGCCCGTCCGCCCCACCGGCCGATGCCGTAGCCGATGTTGTCCCCGACGACGGCCGCGACGAACGCGATGACCGCCACGGCCACCACGTTCAGCCGTCCCGCGCCCGCGTACACCCCGGCGGCCAGCAGGATCGTCTCGCCCGGCGCGGGCACTCCGAAGTCCTCCACCAGGACCACGGCCCCCACGGCCCAGTAGCCGTAGTGCCCGAGCAGCGGCGCGAGATGCGCCAGCGGACCAGGCAGGGGAGGGGCGGCCATGCCTCCACGGTACGTCGTCGCGATCAGCCTGCCGGTTGCGTCGTGGACGGCGGGCCGGTGCGGGGACTACGAGTCGGAGCGCAAGGCGCCCTCGTCGTCGGCCGGGAGGCCTTGGCACATGTGGCACAGTTCGTGGTCCCCGTCGCGGGTGACCACGGTGCCCCAGCCCAGGCACACCTCGCAGTCGCGGGCGAGGCTCAGGTCGGGACGGGGAGGCAGGAGGGGGCTGCGGTGGGCTCCGTGTGCCATGAGGGGAGCGGCTCCTTGGACATCGCGAGTGAACCTGAGGGCGCTGTCGTCCGCGTTGACAACGCTGTCCATAGGACGTCCATTATGTCGGCTTTATTCCGGATGTCTGTGACGAATGTCACAGAGGGCCCACCTCATCCCTCGGGACCACCCGCCCGGTGTCAGCCCAGCTGGCCCAGCCGCGCCTCACGCCACAGGTCCACGCCGCCGTCGGTCGCGTACTTGTCGATCTCGGCCAGCTCCTCCGCGTCGAACCTCAGGTTCTCCAGCGCGGCGACGTTCTGCTCCAGCTGCTCGGTGCGGGAGGCGCCGATGACGAGCGAGGTGACCCGCTCATCGCGCAAGGCCCAGGCCAGCGCCATCTGTGCCAGCGTCTGACCGCGCCGTGCCGCGATGTCGTTCAGCGCGCGCAGCCGCTGCCGCATGTCGTTTGTCAGCCAGGAGGCGTCGAAGGACGTGCCGCGCGCCGCCCGCGAGTCCTGCGGCACACCCTCCAGGTAGCGGCCGGTCAGCAGGCCCTGGGCGAGCGCAGTGAAGCCGATGACCCCGAAGCCCTCCTCCTCGGCCGCGTCCAGCAGACCGTCGGTCTCGATCCAGCGGTTGAGCATGCTGTACGACGGCTGGTGGATCAGCAGCGGGGTGCCCAGCTCGCGCAGGATCGCCGCCGCCTGCCGGGTGCGCTCCGCGTCGTAGGAGGAGATGCCGACGTACAGCGCCTTGCCCTGGCGTACGGCCGTGTCGAGCGCCCCCATCGTCTCCTCCAGCGGCGTGGTGGCGTCCAGCCGGTGGGAGTAGAAGATGTCCACGTAGTCCACGCCCATCCGGCGCAGCGACTGGTCCAGTGAGGCCAGCACGTACTTCCGGGAGCCGCCGCCCTGCCCGTAGGGGCCGGGCCACATGTCCCAGCCGGCCTTGGTGGAGATCACCAGCTCGTCCCGGTACGGCGCGAGGTCCCGCTTCAGCAGCCGGCCGAAGTTCTGCTCGGCCGCTCCGTACGGCGGACCGTAGTTGTTGGCCAGGTCGTGGTGCGTGATCCCCAGGTCGAAGGCGCGCAGGGCGATCTCGCGCTGGGTCTCGAAGGGACGGTCGTCGCCGAAGTTGTGCCAGTAGCCCAGGGACAGGAC
This sequence comes from Streptomyces sp. NPDC002076, assembly GCF_053593835.1. Classification (NCBI taxonomy): domain Bacteria; kingdom Bacillati; phylum Actinomycetota; class Actinomycetes; order Kitasatosporales; family Streptomycetaceae; genus Streptomyces; species Streptomyces sp. NPDC002076. Next base: position 360,254 of record NZ_JBSFDI010000005.1, on the reverse strand, counting down.
GGGCAGGTCCAGCCCCGAGCGTCCGGTGCGCCGGTAGCGCATGGCGCCGTCGTAGCGTGCGGGGTCCGCGACGTGGGTCATCGGGTCTTCTCCGGGTGGTGCCGTAGGGGTCGCCCCTCCGTGTGCGGACGGGCCCGTCCACCCTGCGCCCGGGCGCCGCGCAAGTCCAACCGCCGTACCGGATGGGATTGAGCGGCTCCGTTTCTGAATCGGCCAAGGGGGCAGGCGGTGACCGGTGCGGTGAGACGAGGAGGCGCTCGTGAGCGGTGCGAGGTCGGACGGGTGGGAGGGGCCGGGCCCGGTCGCGGACGCCGCAAGCCGTGGCGCGGCTGCCCCGCCAGGTCCGCGAGGAGCTGATCCGCAGGCTCGGCCGTGACCGACGGGCGTTCGGCAAGGACGACGTCCAGGTCGTCGAGCGGCCGCTGATCGGGCACGCCGTGGGCGCCTCCGCGCTCGGGAACTGCATGGAGTGGTTCGGCTTCGGTGTCTACAGCTATCTCGCCGCCACCATCGGCAAGGTCTTCTTCCCCGGCGCCTCCCCGGCCGCGCAGGTCATCTCCTCGTTCGCGGCCTTCGCCGCCGCCTTTGTCGTCCGGCCGCTCGGCGGCCTGTTCTTCGGACCGCTCGGTGACCGGATCGGCCGGCAGAATGTGCTCGCCACCACCATGATCATGATGGCGGTCGGCACCTTCGCCATCGGTGTGATCCCCGGGTACGGCACGATCGGCATCGCCGCACCGGTGCTGCTCCTGCCGGCCCGAATGGTCCAGGGCTTCTCCACCGGCGGGGAGTACGGCGGCGCGACCACCTTCGTCGCCGAGTACTCGCCGGACCGCAGGCGCGGTTTCCTCTCCAGCCGGCTCGACTTCGGCACCTTCGTCGGCTATGCCCTCGGCTCGGCCCTGGTCACTGTGCTCGATCTGTCCCTGACGGACGGTCAGATGCTGACCTGGGGCTGGCGCATCCCGTTCCTGATCGCCGGACCGCTCGGGGTGATCGGCCTCTACATGCGGCTCAAACTGGAGGAGTCCCCGGCCCTCCAGCAGCAGCTGGACGAACACGAGAAGGCCCTGGCGCAGGAATCGGCGCCCAGTGAGTTCAAGGACATCATCCGCAGCCACTGGGGGGAGCTGCTCGTCTGCGTGGGTCTGGTGCTGCTGTACAACGTCACCAACTACATGGTCACCGGCTATCTGCCGACCTATCAGACCGAGACCCTGCACCCCTCCAGCGGCTCCGCGGACCTCCTGGTGCTGGTCGGCATGGTGTGGATCGTCGTGCTGATCACCTTCATCGGCCGGCTCGGCGACCATGTCGGCCGGCGGCCGGTCTACGCCGTCGCCGCCGCGACGATGATCGTGCTGGCCGTGCCCGCCTTCCTGCTGATCAAGGCGCACGGCACCTGGCCGCCGATCCTCGGCGTCCTGCTGCTCGCCACCCTGCTGGCCTGCTTCGCCGCGCCGAGCGCGGCCACGCTGCCCGCCGTGCTCCCGACCGCCGTCCGCTACGCGGCGATGGGCATCGGCTTCAACTTCGCCGTCTCCGCCTTCGGCGGCACCACCCCGCTGGTGACCGCCGCGCTGGTCACGGCCACCGGCGACGACCTGATGCCGGCCCGCCTACTAACTGATGCTGGCCGGGGTCATCGGACTGCTGACGGTGAAGTTCCTGCCCGAGACCGCCCAGGTGCCGCTCAAGGGGTCGCAGCCGATGGTCGGTTCGCGGGAGGAGCAGCGTGAACTGATCACCGTGTCACGTGAGTTGTACAGCTTCGTGCAGCAGTGGGACGGGGCGCGGCGCACCTGAGGCGCACCTGTCCGATCCAGCCCTCGTTCGATCGTACGAACTTCTCGCGAGCCTGCTTACCGAGCTGTCGAGTGTTTGATAGGAAACTTTCCTACCAATGTTGGACGCGGATCAGCACGGACCAACTACCCACCCCCCACTCCCGCTTGGAGCCCTGTGGTGAACGCAGACCGCGAGACCGCAACCCCCGCCCACATATCCCGCCGGACCGTCGTCGCCCTGCTCGGCGCCGGCGTGGCCTCCGGAGCCCTGCTCGTGTCCCAGCGCGCGACCGCCGCCCCGGCGGCGGCATCGGGCCTCGACGACCCGGCGAAGAAGGAGATCGCCATGGAACTGGTGTCGAGCGCGGAGAACTCCTCGCTCGACTGGAAGGCCCAGTACAAGTACATCGAGGACATCGGCGACGGCCGCGGCTACACCGCCGGCATCATCGGCTTCTGTTCCGGCACCGGCGACATGCTCGACCTGGTCCAGTTGTACGCCGACCGCAAGCCCGGCAACGTCCTCGCCAAGTACCTGCCCGCCCTGCGCCAGGTCAACGGCTCCGACTCCCATGACGGCCTCGACCCCAACTACCCCAAGGACTGGCGCAAGGCCGCCCAGGACACCGTGTTCCAGCAGTGCCAGAACGACGAGCGCGACCGCGTCTACTTCAACCCCGCGGTCGCCCAGGGCAAGGCCGACGGCCTGCGCACCCTCGGCCAGTTCTGCTACTACGACGCCATCGTCATGCACGGCGACGGCGACGACCCGACCAGCTTCCGCAACATCCGAAAGCGCGCCCTGCGCAGCGCCAAGCCCCCGGCGCAGGGCGGCAACGAGACGACGTACCTCAACGCCTTCCTCGACGCCCGGGTGTGGGCCATGAAGCAGGAGGAGGCGCACAGCGACACCAGCCGTGTCGACACCGAGCAGCGGGTCTTCCTGCGCAAGGGCAACCTCGACCTGAACACCCCGCTCGACTGGAAGGTGTACGGGGACAGCTACCACATCGGGTGACGCGCCCGTCCTACGAGGCGTGCGGCAGGCCGGCGGGCGCGGGCACCGGAGTCACGGAACGCAGCCCGGCGGCCTGCCGCGCCGTGATGCGCTGGATCACGGCGATCGCCAGGACGGCGGCCAGGAGGTTGAGACCTTCCGACGCCACCAGCAGGGGCAGCGAGGTGCCGCCGCCCAGGATCATGGCGGCCAGGGACAGCGCCGCATGCCCGGCCCAGGCCGCCCACCACACGTTCACCAGAACGTTCCCGCGGCCCTCAGCCGCACCACCGGGGTCGCTCGCGCGCTGTACATCCAGCACGAGCCCACGCGGAGCCCAGAGGTTCATCACCGGTATCAGCCAGGCGACAACGGCCCACGCGACAGAGCCGCGCACCGCGCCGGGCGAAAGCAGTCCGGCGTTGCGCCAACAGCGGGCGAACCAGAGGAGGAAGAGCACGACCGCCGCCGTCATCGCGTTCACGAAGATCATCGACGCCTGCCCGAAATCGGAGGCCGTGGTCGTCGCCGGATGCAGCAGATGAGCGCGGGCCGTCAGCGCCCGGACCAGTTCGCTGCCGGCCGCCGCTGCCACGGCGAACTGCGTGCAACGCGCGAGGAACCAAGGAGCCTGGACGGCGGATGCGGTCACGGTTGAAGACCTGTCTGTGGAAGGCGTCCTGCACGGGCGGCAGCACGGCACGAAGATCGGAGCACTGGATCATAGGGCGGTACCCACTCGCATGTCAGGGCCCTGACGAGGAAAGATGGGCGGTGAGCGATCGATCCGACGACTCGGAGGAACGGACTCATGCCGCACGAGCGAGCCGGCCGGCCGGCCGGTCCCGAGGACCTTGTGGACGTGGCCCGGCTGGTCACGGCGTACTACGCACTGCACCCGGACCCGGCCGACCCGGCGCAGCGGGTGGCGTTCGGCACCTCCGGGCACCGGGGCTCGTCCCTGGCGACCGCCTTCAACGAGGACCACATCGCCGCCACCAGCCAGGCCATCTGCGAGTACCGCGCGGACCAGGGAACCGACGGTCCCCTCTTCCTCGGCGCCGACACCCACGCCCTGTCCGAGCCCGCGAAGGTCACCGCGCTGGAGGTGTTCGCCGCCAACGGCGTCACCGTGCTCATCGACAGCGCCGACGGCTACACGCCCACCCCCGCCGTGTCGCTCGCGATCCTCACCCGCAACCGGGGCCGCAGCTCCGGCCTCGCCGACGGCGTGGTCGTCACCCCTTCCCACAACCCGCCCGCCGACGGCGGCTTCAAGTACAACCCGCCCAGTGGCGGCCCCGCGGCCTCCGACGCCACCTCCTGGATCCAGGACCGGGCCAACGAGATCATCACCGGCGGCCTGAAGGACGTACGCCGGGTGCCGTACGCGCGGGCGCTCGCCGCGGAGACGACCGGGCGGTACGACTTCCTCGGCGCCTACGTCGGCGATCTGCCGAGCGTGCTGGACCTGGACGCGATCCGCGCATCCGGCGTGCGCATCGGCGCCGACCCGCTCGGCGGGGCCTCCGTCGCCTACTGGGGCCGCATCGCCGATCAGCACGGCATCGACCTCACGGTGGTCAACCCGCACACCGATCCCACCTGGCGGTTCATGACGCTGGACTGGGACGGCCAGATCCGCATGGACTGCTCCTCGCCGTACGCCATGGCCTCCCTCATCGAGCAGCGCGACCGGTTCCGCATCGCCACCGGCAACGACGCCGACGCCGACCGGCACGGCATCGTCACCCCCGACGCGGGCCTGATGAACCCCAACCACTACCTCGCGGTCGCCATCTCCTACCTCTACCGGCACCGCGACCAGTGGCCTGCCGGCGCGGGAATCGGCAAGACGCTGGTCTCCTCCACGATGATCGACCGGGTCGCCGCCGACCTCGGCCGTCAACTCGTCGAGGTTCCGGTCGGGTTCAAGTGGTTCGTGGACGGACTGGCCGGCGGCGGCATCGGGTTCGGCGGCGAGGAGTCCGCCGGCGCCTCCTTCCTGCGCCGCGACGGCTCGGTGTGGACCACCGACAAGGACGGCATCCTCCTGGCCCTCCTCGCCTCCGAGATCACTGCTGTCACGGGCCGGACCCCGTCGGAGCACCACGCCGACCTGACCGCCCGCTTCGGGGAACCCGCCTACGCCCGCATCGACGCGCCCGCGACCCGTGAACAGAAGGCGCTGCTGGGCAAGTTGTCACCGGCCCAGGTCACCGCCGACACTCTCGCCGGGGAGGCCGTCACGGGCGTCCTCACCGAGGCGCCCGGCAACGGCGCCGCGATCGGCGGTATCAAGGTGACCACAAAGAACGCCTGGTTCGCGGCCCGCCCTTCGGGCACCGAGGACGTGTACAAGGTCTACGCCGAGTCCTTCCTCGGCCCCGAGCACCTCGCCCGGGTCCAGGAGGAGGCCCAGGCCGTGGTACTGGGCGCGCTCGACGGCTGAGGCGGCTGCGGGCGGCCACGGTGAGGAGGCCGGGCCGACCCGGTGCGCGTGCCGGCCCCGACGGCAGGTCCCGAGGGCGGCCCGGCACGCGGCGCCGGCCCTGGCGGCGCTGGGGGCGGCGGCACCCGCGGCGCGGTCCGGCCTGGCACGGGTCCGGCCCGGGCCGCGGAGCCTGCCAGGAGTCCCGCCCGGCCCCTGGGTTCCGGTGCGGTCTCGGCGGCCGGCCAGGCCGGGACTCCCACCCGGCAAGAGTCCGGCCCAGCCACGGGGTTCCCGGCCCTGCCATGGATTCCGGCTCGGCCCCGGAGCCCTTCTGCCAGGGAGACCTGCCCCGCCACAGAGTCAGGCCACGGCCCGGTCAGTCGTGGGTGCGGCCCTCCTCCAGCCTGTCCAGTACCGCCTGTGCCATGGCTTCCTCTCCCCTGGCGTTGGGGTGTGCCGGGGCGGCGGGCGCGGTCGGCTGGAGCGGCTCTATCCAGCGGTCCGCGGGCGCCTTGCACATGTCGTGCCCGACCGTGGGGCCGTAAGTGTCCACGTACTCGGCCCGGTTCACCCCGGCCACCAGACGCAGCATCAGGTTCAGCCGCTTCTCGGTGTCCCGGAGGTAGGGGAAGTCCTTCTGCGCGAACGGCACCTGCGGGAAGCAGCCGCTGCCGTCGTCGGGCAGCAGGTCCGGGTAGCCGACGACGGCCACGCGCGCGTGCGGCGCCCTCGCGTGCACGGCCCGCAGCACCCGGTCGACCTTCGGCGCGGCCTGGACGATCGCGAGGGCCAGCCGGTCGTAGCCGGACGCCTCGTACGAGCGCTCGCAGGGGTTGCCCGTCGGGTCCTGGGCGGCCAGGTGGGCGCAGGTGCTGATGATCGGGCCGAAGCCGACGTCGTTGCCGCCGATCTGCACCGTCACCAGGTCCGTGTCCCGTCGCACGGCGTCGAGCTGGGGTGCGTTGGTGCCCTGCGCCCGCCACATCTCGGCGGTGGTCGCCCCGGCGCAGCTGACGTCCTTGAAGGTGCTCACCTGACGCCGGCCCGCCACCAGCGAGGGGTAATTGTGGTCGGAGCGGGCGCAGTTGGCGTCCACCTGCTGCGGGATGCCGGGGCCCGAGGTGTAGGAGTCGCCGAGGGCGACGTAGTCGATGCCGCGACCGTGTTCCGCGGAGTGCGCGGAGGCCGGTGCCGTGGCGGCAGCGACAAGGACGCAACCGCCCAGCGCCGCCCCCACCACTGCGGCTCCCCGCCGGCCTCTCGCCCCGCCCGCCGCACCAGTGCCGTTCGCCATGGATCCTCCCCCTGAGGCCGGTTCATCGCACGGTGCCGGCTCCGGGGAGCGGCCCTCGCGCGTTCGACTGGGTCTGTATACCGTCCGGTAGGTCTCGCGGACCAGAAGCGGGAAGCAATGAGTTCAGGCGCCGTTGGGGAGCAGGCCATGGGGTTCGGGTACAAGACGTCCTGGCTCGCGGTGACCGGCGCCACGGTGACCGGCCCCGTCGACGGCTGGGCCCTTGCCCACGGCCGTAGCGATCTCACTCCTGGCCTCGCCCCCACCGGCACGAACCGGGTCGGTGACTGCCACGCCTACCCCTCCGCCTCGGCGAACCCGCCCCAGTCGAGCGGGAGTCCGGGGTCGGGGCTCGTTGGCTCCCGGACGCAGCCGCGCTGTTGAGCGAGAAGCGGGCGGCCCCGTGGTGCGCCCGGTCCGTCCCCTGCGCCGGCGCACGGCACCGGCCGTCGAGGACCTGCCCGTAGCGAACGGCGCGACGCAGCAGCCGAGTTGAGTCGCTGCCGACAGGGGCAGGCGGGTGACCTGCGGGAACGTGTGCGAAGCTGGGGCGGGTCAGCATCCGCACCACGGAGGAGCCCTGCCGGTATGGCCGTCATCCACCACACCACGCTCAAGCCCACCAAGCTCGAGCTGCTCACCGACTGGCTGCCCTCGCGCCCCTGGTACCGCGGTGGGCCGGACGCCCCGGTGCTGACCAAGTCCGGCGGCTTCCGGCTGGACGACCCGGAGGGCGAGGTCGGCATCGAGTTCATGGTGGCCACCGACACCTCCACCCCCGAACCGATTGCCTATCTCGTCCCGTTGAGCTATCGCGGCGCGCCGCTCGAAGGCGCGGAGCACGGGCTGGTGGGCACATTGGAGCACGGAGTGCTGGGCACGCGCTGGGTGTACGACGGCTGCCACGACCCGGTGCTGGTCACCGAGTTGCTGTCGCTGATCCAGGGCAGGGCCCAGGCGCAGGCCCAGAGCATCGACGGCGCCCCCGACCCCGAGGTGATCCGCTCCTGCACCGGCGCCCCCTTCGCGCTGGACGGCTTCGCCCCCGAACCGGCCGACGACCGGACGGGCACCCGCATCCCCGCGCCGCGCGACACGGTCCTCCACGTGCACCGGGTCCTGCACCCCACCCCCGAGAACCCGCCGCTGTGCCCCGAGGGAGCGTTCGGCCATGTGGCGCGCGGCTGGCGGGACCCGCAGGGCACCGCACTGACGGCGGTCTACGTGACGCTGCGCACCGACTGACGGAACCTCCCCACGGAACGCCGCACCCCATCTGGCATGGCCCGGTCAAATCTGGCACTCTCTCGAAAGTCCGGCATCCCGCGCCCTGACCCCGTGAGGGCGCGCCGCACCTCTCGATGCAGCGATCGCGCAAGCCCCGTCAGCGGCCGCCCCGGCGAACCCCAGCCGGCCGGCGGCCATCGAGCAGGCCGGGAATCCCGGCCGCCGCAAAGGAGTAGCGTGTGAGATCGACCCCCCACAAGGTCCTCGGCGCCGGTGCGCTCACCGTCGCCGTGGTGACCGCCCTCGTGCTCCCCGGCACGCCCGCCACGGCCCGGCCGGCCGCGGCACCCGCCGCCTGCACTCCGGCGCAGGTCGTCGGCAACAGCGGCTTCGAGAGCGGGACATCGCCCTGGTCGACGTCCTCCTCCACCGTCATCACCAGCCGCTCCGGCGAGACCGCCCACGGCGGCAGTTCCTACGCCTGGCTGGACGGAGTCGGCAGCACCCACACCGACACCCTCAGCCAGAGCGTCACCATCCCGGCCGGCTGTGACGCGGCCACCCTCACCTTCTGGCTGCACATCGACACGGACGAGACGACCTCCTCCGTCGCGTACGACAAGCTCACGGCCAAGATCGGCACCACGACGCTGGCCACCTACTCGAACCTCGACGAGAACACCGGGTACGTCCAGAAGTCGATCGACGTCTCGGCCTACGCCGGGCAGACCGTCACTCTCTCCTTCACGGGGACCGAGGACTCCAGCCTCCAGACGAGCTTCGTCCTCGACGACGTCGCGCTCGACACCTCCGGCGGCTCCGCGCCACCGCCGGGCGACTCCACGCGCACCCCGGCCTCGCCCTCGTACACGGTGAACCTCAGCAGCGACACGAGCGGCACCGTCTGGACCGGGCACGAGAGCGTGACCTTCGCCAACGCCTCCGCCACCGCCCTGAACGAGGTCTATCTGAGGCTGTGGGACAACTACCACGGCACCTGTGACGCCATGCCGATCCGCGTCACCAACGTGACCGGCGGCACCGCGGGCGCGCCCGCCGTGGACTGCACCGCGCTCAGGATCGACCTGCCGGCCCCGCTCGCCCAGGGCCAGAGCGCCACCATCGGCTTCGACCTCGGCATCACCGTGCCCAGCGGCGCCGACCGGTTCGGCCACGACGGCGCCTACAGCTTCATCGGCAACGCCCTGCCCGTCCTCGCGGTCCGCGACAGCGCCGGCTGGCACCTCGACCCGTACACGGACAACGGCGAGTCCTTCTACTCCCTGGCCGCCGACTTCAAGGTGACCCTGGACCACCCCAGCGGCCTGCTGGTCCCGGCCACCGGCACCTCCACCGACACACCCGGCTCCAGCGGCCGTACGGTGACGACGGCGACGGCGTCGAAGGTCCGTGACTTCGCCTGGGCCGCCGGCCCCTTCACCAAGATCTCCGGTACCTCGGCGGCCGGCGTCGCGGTGAACGTCTACTCCGTGTCCGGCATCAGCTCCTCCAGCGCCCAGTCCATGCTCAGCACCGCCAAGAGCGCCGTGGACGCGCACGCGGCCCGCTTCGGCGCCTACCCCTACGGCGAGCTGGACGCCGTGCTCGACAACAACTACTGGTTCGGCGGAATGGAGTACCCGGGGTTCGTCCTGGACGTGGTCAGCTCCACCGCCCTCACCCACGAGATCGGCCACCAGTGGTGGTACGGCATCGTCGGCGACGACGAGTACAACAGCCCCTGGCTGGACGAGGCGTTCACCGACTACGCCACCGATCTCGCCCTCGGCAAGTCGGGCACCAACTGCTGGAACGGCGTCTCCTGGGCCTCCAGCGCCGAGAAGATCACCAACTCAATGGCCTACTGGGACGCGCACTCCTCCCGCTATTCCACCGTCGTCTACGGCTATGGCAAGTGCGCCCTGCACGACCTGCGCCGCGTCCTCGGTGACTCCGCCATGGCCAAGCTGCTGAAGGACTACGCGACCGCCCACTGGTACGGCGTGTCGACCACGGCCGAGTTCAAGGCCGCCGCCCAGGCCGCCACCAGCACCGACCTCACCTCGTTCTGGACCCAGCACCGCATCGACGGCTGATCGGGCGCGGGCCGGTCGTGGGACGCGCCTCCGGGTGACCACCACGACCGGCCCGTACGCCACCCGGGGGCCACCCATACGGCCCAAGCTCGACCCAGGATGGCTTCGTTGGGCGGTATCCGGGGTGCGATACCGGCCGACACCGGGTCAGATGGGTTCCGTGCGAACCTCCATATCCCTTCAGCCCAGCCGCTCACGCCTCGTCGTCACGGGCGCCCTGACCGGCCTCCTCCTCACCCTGTCCAGTCCCATGGCCCGGCCCGACTCGGTCCCGGGCATTCCCCCGCGCGGCAGCGCGTACATGGGCATGGGCGTCCTCGCCCACGACGGACGCGCCTTCGGCGCAGAGGCCCCGCCCACCACCATCCGCGCGAGCCAGGCCGAAGGCGTGGACGTCGCCGGCTACCAGGGTGAAGTCGACTGGCCGGCCCTGTGGAGCGAAGGCACCACATGGGCGTACACGAAGGCCACCGAGGGGTCGTCCTACACCAACCCCTACTTCGCCCAGCAGTACGACGGCCCCTACAGCGTGGGCATGGTCCGCGGGGCGTACCACTTCGCGACACCGGACTCGGCCGGCGGTGCCACGCAGGCCGACTACTTCCTGGCGCACGGCGGCGGCTGGTCCGATGACGGCAAGACCCTGCCGGGCGCGCTCGACATCGAGTGGAACCCGTACGGCGACGACTGCTACGGCCTGTCCAAGAGCCAGATGGTCGGCTGGATCCGCGACTTCCTGAACCGCTACAAGTCCCGCACCGGCCGGAACGCCGTCATCTACACGGCGACCAACTGGTGGACCGAGTGCACCGGTGACTACTCCGGGTTCGGCGACAACCCGCTGTGGATCGCCCGCTATGCCTCGAACGCCGGGACACTGCCGTCGGGCTGGTCGTCGTACGCCATGTGGCAGTACACCTCCTCCGGCAAGACCGTCGGCGACCGCGACCGCTTCAACGGCTCGACGGACCGGCTGAAGAGCTTCGCGACCGGCTGACCCCGTGCCGGGGGCGCCCGGCACGGGGTAGGTCCGGCGGAGAGGGCAGGATTTGAACCTGCGCGGGCCGTGAGGCCCGACCGTGAGACGCGCTCATTGGTCCCCGATAAGCCACTCCGGGCACCTCTCCTCGTTCCCGGCTCCGGTCTCCCGTGCCGTTCACGAGTACTACGGTGGCACCGGGTGCTGACATCACGCTGACATGCCGGGCTACGCAGCTCCCGGTGCCGCCTCAGGACTCCGTGGCCAGCCGCACCCCCAGCCCGACCAGGACGACCCCGGAGATCTGCTCCGTCCGGCGCCGGACGGCCGGCGCCGCAGAACGCCGCCCACGCGCCCGGCCGGCCAGACCAGCGGCACGTAGCAGACGAGGTCGACCACCACCCAGATCACCGCGAAGGCGAGCAGCACCGGCAGGACGGGGGCGCCGGGCGGGACGAACTGCGGCAGGATGGAGACGGCGAACACGCCCGCCTTGGGATTGGCGAAGTTGGAGACCAGCCCCTGCCCGTACGCCCGCCGCAGCGACACCTCGGCCGGCTCCGCCGGCCGCTCGTGCTCGACGCGGGCCCGCCGCGCCTGCCAGAGGGCGCGCGCTCCCATCACCCGGTCAGCCGCGTCACGTCGTAGGCGATCCGCGAGGCGAGCAGCAGCGCCGAGAGGCCGAAGGCGGCGGCCAGGCTCCACAGCAGGACCCCGCACTCGTTCCCCATGACGGTGGCCATGCCGGTTCTCCGGCCGTTCACCACCGCCCGGCGCAGGATGACGACGGTGCTCGGCCCCGGCACCATGGCGATCAGGAAGGCCGCGCCGATGAACGCGACGAAGGAAGTCGGCATCGAGGCAGCATCACCAAGCCCGGCCGGCGGCACAAGACGCCGTCCCGCGCCCGGTGCTGGGCGGGGCCATGCGCAGGGCCGGCTGAGCGCGGGCGCGCGTCGCCGTCGTAGGCTCGCGGTGTGCCCCAGGTCGAAATCCTTCAGCTGCTGGTCTCCCCGGTGCACCGGCTCGCGGGCCGGCCGGGCGACGGGATGCCCGAACTGCCCTCCGGGGAACTGGTGACGACGGCCGAGGTGCGCGCCGGGCTGGGGCTCGTCGGCGACCGGTACTTCAACCGGCCCGCCCACCGCAACGCCTCGATCACCCTCATGGCCGTCGAACGGCTTCCACAGCCGGGTCCCCACCCGGCGGACCTGCTGCGCACCCGGCGCAACATCCTGCTGCGCGGGGTCGACATCGACGCCTGGATCGGCGCGACCGTCTTCCTCGACTGCGGCACCGGCCCCGTGGAACTCGCGGTGCACAGCGCGGCCCGGCCCTGCGCCTGGATGGACGCCACCCTCGGCCCCGGTGCGCAGCGCGCGCTGCGTGGTGGCGGGGGAGTGCGCTGCCGGCCGTTGACCGACGGCACCCTCACCGTGGGGCCGGCGCTGTTCGGGGTGCGCGAGCCGGGGTCCCGCCCAGGCACCCCTCCTCGCTGAGGCGGTGACACCGGAACCGCCTACCGTGAGTACAGGGGGCCGACCAGGACAAGGACCGCCATGGACCTCCAGCTCAAGGACAAGGTCGCTGTCGTCACGGGAGCGAGCAAGGGCATCGGCCTCGCCATCGCCGACGCCTTCGCCCGTGAGGGCGTACACGTCGTCGCCGGCAGCCGAAGTGTCACCCCGGAACTCGAAGGGCTGCACGAGAAGTACGGCGCCACCGCTGTCCCGGTCGACCTGGCCACCGCGGACGGGCCCCACACACTCGTCCGGCTCGCGGTGGAGCAGTACGGCAGGGTCGACATCCTGGTCAACAACCTGGGTGCCGCGACGCCCCGGCCGAGCTTCCTGGACATCGACGACGCCGAATGGCAACGGATCTTCGATCTGACCCTGTTCAGCGCGGTCCGCACCAGCCGCGAGGCGCTTCCACACCTGCTGGCCGCGGACGGCGGTGCCATCGTCAACATCAGCTCCATCAACGCGCGCCTGCCCTTCCCCGTCGTTGTGGACTACTCGGCGGCGAAGGCCGCGCTGACCAGCCTGACCAAGTCGCTGTCCGAGGAGTTCGCACCGCGCGGCGTCCGGGTCAACGCGATCGCCCCCGGGCCGGTTCGCACTCCGTTCTGGACCGCGCCGGGCGGCTTCGCCGAGGCCACGGCGGCCCAGGCCGGCACCACCGCGCAGGAAGCCATCGATGTCGTCGTGCCGCAGAGCATGGGCATCTCCACCGGGCGGGTCACCGAACCGCACGAAGTCGCCGACCTGGCTCTCTTCCTCGCCTCCCCGCTGGCGGGCAACATCACGGGAGCCGAGTTCACCATCGACGGCGGCCAGGTCAAGACGGTGTGACCGCCCTGCCCGCCCACCGGGCCGGTGTTCCGCCGCTTGGTGCCGGGGCCCGGTCAGGTGCCCGAGACGGCCAGCTGATCGGCCAGCCGGTGGGCCTGGGCGAGCAGGGCGCCGTATGTCGCGACCTCGTCCGGGTCGTCCCTCGTGGCACGCACCAGGTCCCGGCGCAGATCGTCCAGCGTCGCGCGCAACCGCGCCACGGCCGGGCGCAACTCGTCCTCGTGCTCGTCGGACTCGTCGCCGAACCGGCTGTGGCTGTAGAGCCGCAGCGCGTGTGCCGTGTGCCGTGTGCCGTGTGCCGTGTGCCGTGTGCCGCGTGGCGCATGAACTGTGCGTAGCGGTGCGCGAGTTCGGGGTGCGGCCGGGGCGCACGGTCGACTCCACCAGGACCACCGCCACCCACGGCGCGACGAACGCCATCGGAGCGTGCAGCCAGCAGCCCGCCACCGCCCAGGCCAGCCACGCGGCCAGCGCCGCCTTCGCCGCCTGGGCGGCCAGATCGCGCTCCCGTCACGGTCCGGCCCAGGCCCGTGCCACACCGTGCACCGCGGCCGCCGCACCGCGCCACAGCGCCTGCCACGTCATTCGCATGCCGCGGGTGCCACCCCGTACACGGCCGCGCACCGTCCGCCCGCATCGCATACCTCTCCGGGTGACCAGCGGCCCACCGCCCTACGCAGTGCGGTCGGCGGAACGCGAGGGCCGAGGAGGGACCAGGCACCCCGCACCCAGGTCAGCCCGGGCTGGGCGGCGTCCAGTCGGCGTGCCGGAGGAGGAGATCCGCGGCCTGGTGACCGCGGCCCTGCGCTGAGCGGTACGGCGACGGGGGCGTCGGTGGTGGAACCGTGCTCGGACATGTCCCCCTAGAGGCCCTGTCGTCAAATTCCCGCCTGCTCGGCGACGCCTGGCACGCACGCTCGCCGCGTTGCCGAACCGCCCACGTGGCTCCGCCACGAGGGCGCTCCGGCGCCTTGCGATCGCACGCACCAAACGCCGCCGAGCCCGCCCTGCGGGCGGACGACGGGAATTTGACGACAGGGCCTCCACGGTGGTCGATGTGGCCCGGGTCATGGGGGCACCGCTCGCAGCGCGCGCAGCACCGCCCAGACCACCGACACCAGCGGCACGGCCACCACGGCACCGATCACCCCTGCGATGATGCTGCCGGCGATCACCGACACCGCGACGACGAGCGGATGCAGCCGTACCGCCCAGCTCATCACCAGCGGGTGCAGCACATGTCCCTCCAGCTGGCCGATCACGACGATCAGTGCCAGCACGGCCAGCGCGGTCAGCGGTCCCCGCCCGGCCAGTGCGACGACGGTCGCGACGGCGAGCGCGACCGGCGAGCCCACCAGCGGCACGAACGCGGCGAAGAACTCCAGCAGCGTCAGCGGCAGCGCGAGCGGCACCCGCAGCACGAGCAGCGCGACACCGACGAGCACGGCATTGGTCGCGGCCACGATGATGATGCCGCGCGTGTACCCGGCGAAGGCCCGCCAGGCGGCCCAGCCCGCCCGGTCCCACGCCGGCCGGGCGCCGATCGGCAGCAGCTGGTCGCGCATCCAGCGCCACAGACGTTCGCCGGAGTGGATGAAGAACACCGAGGCGAACAGCGCGAGCGCGCCCCCGGTGACCACTTCCACCACCCGGCTCAGCCCGCTGACGGCACGGCTGAGCAGGCTGGACCGGTGGGCGGACAGATAGTGCGTCACCTGGTTCTCCAGCTCGGACAGCCGGCGCGGGCTCAGCCGGAACGGCGGCCGCTGGAGCCACTGCTCGATGCGGTGCACCCCGCCCCGGAACTCACCCGTCAGCCTGGCCGACTCACCCGCCACGGCATTGCCCACCAGGGCGAGCAGGGCCAGCAGCAGCAGGATGCTGCCCAGCAGCGCCACGGCGACGCTCAGCGGCCGCGGCAGCACCCGGTTCAGCAGGTCCGTCAGCGGGCGCAGGACGGAGGTGACGACCAGCGCGAGGAACAGGGCCACGGCGACGAGCTGGAAGCTGCCGAGGATGCTGAAGACGCCGTAGACGACGACCCCGACGAGGATGAGCCGCCAGGCGTAGGCCGCCCCGACCCGCAGCCACGGCACCGTCCGCTCGGCCGCCGGCACCGGCTCGGTGCGCGGGACGGCCGGAAGCCGCACGGTGTACGCCGGCCGGCTGCCCAGCACCCGCCCCCTGCGGCGCCCGCCGTCCGGCCCGGCCGCCCGCCGACGCGCATCGCCCACCACCGCTCCCGGCTCCTCTCCGTCACCCCTGATGACGGTCGGTCACTTGAAAGAACCGTAAGCGCGACTCGCAAGCGGGGCGCGCGCAACGCGTCCGCGCGCGCATTCCCCCGGACGGGGACGTTTGACGGCCGGATCCCCGTCGCCCTACGCGTCGCCGAGAAACGTGACGGTCTCCCCGAGCGGCGCCCGGCCGATCCGCGTGAACGGCGCCGACGGATCCGCGAAGCCGATCGACACACCCGCGAAAAGGATCAGCTCCTGCGGAGCCGACACGACCTCCGCGACCGTCCGGTGATACACCGACCAGGCCATCTGCGCACAGCTGTGCAGCCCCTCGGCCCGCAGCAGCACCATCACCGTCTGCAGATACATCCCGAGGTCGGCCCACTGCGCCGCGCCCATGTCCCGGTCGATGTAGCACAGCAGCAGGCACGGTGCTCCGAAACAGCGCCAGTTCGCGGCGACGGCCGCCCGGCGGGCCTCCGCGTCCCCGCGCCGGATCCCGAGCGCCCCGAGACGCCGCGCGGCCGCCGCGGACCGCCGCTCCCGGTAGGGGACTTCGGCTCCGGTGGATACATCCGGTACTGCCGCTCGTCGCCGGGGTCACCGGCGGCCGCACGCTCGCCGGTGCGCTTCTTCAGCTCGGCCGGCGGGGCGCCGGTGAGCACCTGGACGTGCCACGGCTGGAGATTGCCGCCCGAGGGTGAGCGCGCGGCGGCGGTCAGGACCCGCTCAAGCGCCGCACGCGGGACCGGCTCCTCCGTGAAGGCCCGCACCGCCCGCCGGCTCGCCACCGCCTCGTACACATCCACTCCGCGCTTGCGCTGCACTGACGGAAGCCGGCCGGCGGATGTGACGGGAGCCGGCTCACACGGCCTTGACCAGCTGAACCCGCACGAGGAACACGGCGGGCTCCGCCGCATCGCGGCCGCCGCCGGCAATGGCCGCCTCCAGCCGGGCGAGCTCCGCGGAGGTGCTCACAGGACCTGCACAACCGCCGCGAGTGGCCAGGTCGGCGCGGGGCACCCGGGGAGAATCGTCGGCAGAGGGGATCCTCCAGTGATCACTATCGCCGTACTGCTGCTCCCCGTCCTCACCCTCCTGCTCTTCGGTCTCGACCAGGTCGAGGACCGATGGATCCTGCATCCCCCGACGACCCGCCGCACCAGGCCCCACCGGCACCGCCGTATGAAGGCGGGCCGCCGCTGATCTCCTGCGGGCCGGCTCTCACCGGCTCGTCGACGTGCCCTCGTCCGGGGCGGCGCACCGCCGGTAGCGGACGATCGCCCTGCCCAGCTCGATCCGCTCCGGTTCGGGGAGCGTGCGGCCCTGGACGTAGTCCAGGATGTGCTCGGCGACCGTCCGCAGTTTGGTGTTGGTGCGCTGGGAAACGTCCCGCAGCGCCCGCCAGGCCTCTTCCGGGGCGATCTGCCCGACGACGACCACGGCTCCGATGGCCTGGTCGATCACCGCGTGCGAGGACACCGCGTGCTGCAACTGCTCGTTCTCGGTCACCAGCCGCTCGTACTCCGCCGCGAGCTCGGTCGAGGAGAGCAGAACCAGCGGCCGCTGCCGGGAGAGAGCGAAGAAGGCCATGGAGCACCTTTGCAGAGTGGGAAGCGTCATTGCCACGTCTGCCCTCGACGGGCGCTTGCACACCAATTCAACCAGGCGCCCGCGGCACCGTCACTCCGCGCGGGCCGTGCCGCAGGACATGATCGTCCGTGCACCGGCCCGGCCCCGCCGTGCCGCTCCGGTACGCCGGATTCCGGCCCTGCCGACGCGCGTTCACCCTTCCTCGCCGGTGCGGCCG
This sequence comes from Streptomyces sp. NPDC002076, assembly GCF_053593835.1. Classification (NCBI taxonomy): domain Bacteria; kingdom Bacillati; phylum Actinomycetota; class Actinomycetes; order Kitasatosporales; family Streptomycetaceae; genus Streptomyces; species Streptomyces sp. NPDC002076. The sequence goes on along the minus strand of NZ_JBSFDI010000005.1, from coordinate 343,036 downwards.
GCGCCCTCGGCCGCCCGGCCCACCGGCAGCAGGTCGCGAATGTCCCGGGGCAGGGCGCCGGCCATCCGCTCGGTCAGCTCCGGGGCCAGTGCGGCGTCGAGCACCTCCATCACGGCGGCGGCCTCCCGCAGTGCCGTGTCCTCGTCGGTGCCCGCCCGGTCGGCGACGCGTCCGGCGAAGACGGTCAGCCCGAACCGCTCGCCCGACACACCGGAGTCGGACCCGGCCGACGCGTCGGCCGCCTCCCTCATCGCCGCCGCCATGTCCGGCGGCAGCTGTGCGGCCACATGCCGGGCCAGCCCGGACGGCAGCCGCTCCGACAGCGTGCTCACGACGGCGTGTGCGGCCCGTTCGGCCGAGCCCCGGTCCGGCAGTCGGGCCAGCGCCTGCACCTTTCCGATCATCTCGTCGTGCTGCATGAGGCCGGTTCCTTCCTCACGAAGTCCTGACGGTGTGGTACCTCCCCGCCGCGGGCCGGGCAGCAGCCCCCGGCCGGCGGCGCCGCCACCGCTGCCGGCCGGGCCTCCCGTGGCACTCGGCCGAGTACCCGGTCGCCGCCGCCGGTACCCGGCCGATGGAGTCGCGGTCCCGTCGCGGGGTAGGCATCGACGGCGGACCATCGAAGCGACGCCGACGTCGGCGGAGCCGATTGCGAGGTGTCCATGACGGGAGCGGGCCTTGCGGCGCCCCTGTGGGACGTCCACGACGGCCAGGGGATGCGACAGCCGGCCGAGCCGGCGCTGCTGCCACGGCTGATGGAGACCTGCACCCGGCGCGGCTTCCGGATCGTGCAGGTCAAGGTCGAACGACTGCCCGGCCGCACGGACGACGCCGCCCGTGTGCTGCTGGGTCTGGAGGGCGCCCAGGATCCGACCGGGCCGGCCTGGGAGCTGTTCCAGGACGAGGGTGTGCTGGACGTGGCGGTGAGCGCGGCCGCGGAGGACGCATAGCGGGTACGGCCGTCCGCCCGCGCCGCCGGCCCGGCTCTCGGCGGTCCGCTGTTGTCCACGTCCAGGCGTAGGGCAGCCGGTCCGTGACCGGTCAGCCCGCCGAGGCCCCGCACACCGGGCCGGTGAGCCGGGGTGCGGCGGCCCGCCGGATACCGTCGCTCCCCGGTTCGTCGACGACCTGGCCGGCCTCGCCTGCGTACGCACGGCAGTGACCGGCGCCCGCCAGCAAGCTCGTGATCCTTTCCCTGGTCGGCAGCGCGTAGCCCCGGCGCCTGAAGACGGAGCGAGTTGCCCCGGGGCCCGGGGGGACACGCGGCCAAGGGCGGCAGGGCCGCACTGCGGGGGCGGATCGGCGTGGGCGATGCCACATATGACCTGGTTCGCATGCGCGCCCTGAGATGACCGGTGCCGGGCTACCGTTGCGTCGAGCCCTTTCCCCTCGTATCCCGGACGGTCCGGCTGTGCCCACTGATCTGTCCCCCCTCATCGCAGCGACGGCGCGCTGGCTGACGGCCGCCTATCCGCCGAGCGGCGGCGCGCTGGCCTCCGCGCTGTGCGAGGCGCAGGCCCGGCAGGCGGTGACCGTCGCCGCGTGGCTGCGCTACCCGACCGGGATCGACGCGGCGCTGGTCATGATGGCCGGCCCCGGTGGCGCCGCCCGCCTGGACTGGACCACGGGTGCCGAGCGCACCGGCGAGGAGGACGCGGAGGACGACTGGGCCTGGCGGACCTGGGTGGACGAGGTCGTGGCCAGCTGGGCGGCGGGTCTGCTCACCGATCCCGAGCTGGCCGGCCTGGCCGTAGCGGCACTCGCCGAGGGCGAGCACAACCCGGACTCGCCGGCCGAGTTCCGGCGCCTGCTCGCCCCGGACGACGGTGACCGGCGCGCCGCCGCACTGCTGCGGCACCCCGACCTCCTCGCCCCCGTGGCCGAGCTCCACCTCGACCAGCTCCTGGACCGGCTCGGACCGGGCCGTACCGTCGCCGCCTGAGCCCGAGATCCGCGGGACCGGCCCGGTGTCGTATGCCCTCGTAGGGGTACTGCGAAGCTGATCCGTGGTCTGCCGGCGGGCGGCCGGCTCCGGGCGACGGCAGGGAGGAGAGGCCGATGCGCGTGCCAGTCGCCGGCATGGCGGCCCATGCCCCGAGCGCCGCGAGGTGAGGTTCGGCCATGGCCTTCAAGAACCCCGTGTACCGCGGCGGAACCGGACGCGGCCGGTTCGAGCAGTTCGCGGAGTACGCCTCCAACTTCACCAGCTCACCGGTGTTCTTCCTGTTCTGCCTGCTCCTCGTCGGCTTCTTCGTCGCCGCGCACGTCGCGCAACTGCGGCTAGAACTGCTCCTGCTGGCAGGCGAGTCCATGACCGCGGTCACCCTGCTGCTCCTCGCCCTGCTGAAGAACGCCGAGATGCGGGCCGAACACGCGATCCAGCGCAAGCTCGACGCCATCGCCGGTGCGCTGCTGGAGGCCCACGAGGGCGACCGGAGCCAGGCTTTCGAGGAGCTTCGGAACGCTATTCGGATGGAGGAAGAGACCTGACCGAGGCGGACGAAACGGCGCGGCGGTGCTTCACGACTTCGCCGAGAAGCGCAACTATGCCATGTCATGGACATTTTGCTCGTCGCCAGCGCGTTCAACAGCCTCACCCAGCGCGTGTACGCCGAACTGACGGATCACGGGCACCGCGTGGACGTCGTCCTCGCCGCACAGGGCGCCGACCCGGTGCGGGCCGCGCTACGGGAACGGCGGCCGGAACTGGTCATCGCGCCGATGCTCAGGTCGGCGCTGCCCGAGGACGTGTGGCGCGAACACACCTGCCTGATCGTGCATCCGGGGCCGCCCGGTGACCGTGGTCCGTCCTCGCTGGACTGGGCCATCGCCGAGGGGGCGCGGGAGTGGGGCGTGACGGTCCTGCAGGCCGAGGCGGCGATGGACGCGGGCGCGATCTGGGCGGCGGAGCCCTTCCCGGTACCGCCCGTCGGCAAGAGCGACCTGTACCGCAACGAGGCCTCCGACGCCGCCGTCGCCGCCGTCCTCACCGCCGTACGGCGCTACGCCGAAGGCGCCCACAAACCCCGGCCGCAGACCGACGACTCGGTCCGCGTGGTCTGGCGCGACGCGTTCCGGCAGGAGCGGCGGCGCATCGACTGGGAGCGGGACGACACCGAAACGGTCCTGGGCAAACTCCGCGGCGCCGACTCGCAGCCGGGCGTCCTGGACGAACTCCTCGGCCGGGAGGTGTTCCTGCACGGCGGGCACCCCGAGGACCGGCTGCGCGGCCGCCCCGGAGAACTCCTCGCCCGGCGGGCGGGCGCCGTCTGCCGGGCCACCCGTGACGGCGCGGTCTGGATCCCGGAACTCCGCCCCCGCAAGAACTCCGGCGACCCCGCGCCCTTCCGCCGTCCCGCCGTCTCCGTGCTCGCCGCCTGGGAGTCCTCCCTCGTACTCCCGCAGGCCGCCGTCCCGTTGGAACTGCCGTCCGACCGCCGGACCTGGACCGACATCCGCTACCGGCAGCGCGGTGACATCGGCTTCCTCGGTTTCTCCTTCCCGGGCGGCGCGATGAGCACCGACCAGTGCCGGCGGCTGCTCGCCGCCTACGAGCACGCGCTCTCCCGGCCCACCCGCGTCCTTGTGCTCGGCGGGGACCGCGACTTCTTCTCGAACGGCATCCATCTGAACGTCATCGAGGCCGCTCCCGACCCGGCCCAGGAGTCGTGGATCAACCTCAACGCCATGGACGACCTGGTCGAGGCCGTACTGCGCACCACCGACCGGCTGGTCGTGGCCGCGCTCGCGGGCAACGCGGCGGCCGGCGGCGCCATGCTCGCCCTCGCCGCCGACGAGGTGTGGTGCCGCACCGGCGTCGTCCTCAATCCGCACTACCGGCGCATGGGCCTGTACGGCTCGGAGTTCTGGACGTACACCCTGCCGCGTCGCGTCGGCGCGGAAGCCGCCCACCGGCTGACCACCGAGGCCCTGCCCGTCAGCGCCGCGTCCGCCGAGCGGCTGGGGCTCGTCAACCGACTCGTACCGGCCGCGCCCGGCGACTTTCCGGCCGTGGTCCGGAAGCTGGCGGCCGAACTCGCGTCCTCGCCCTTCGTGGACGCGCGGATCGCCGCCAAGGCCGCCGGCCGCGCCGCGGACGACCACGAACGCCCGCTGGTCGGCTACCGCGAGGCCGAACTGGCCCGGATGCACACCATCTTCCACGACCCCGAGGCCCCCTATCACGCCCTGCGCTCGGCCTTCGTCCGCAAGACACCGTCCGGCTCACCCCGGCCCCTGTCCGTGCCCGCCGGAGCCGTCCGGTGACGCCGCGGCTGCTGGTGGCGGGCGTCGGCAACATCTTCCTCGCCGACGACGCCTTCGGGCCCGAGGTGATCCGCGCCCTCGACCGGCGCCCGCTGCCGCCCGCGGTCCGGGTCCACGACTACGGCATCCGCGGCATGGACCTCGCCTACGACCTGCTCGACGGGTACGACACCGCCGTGCTGGTGGACACCGCGCGGCGCGGCCACCACCCGGGCACCCTCTCCCTGATCGAGGCCGAACCGCCCGACGGCAGCGTCGCGCCCGAGGCCCACGGCATGGACCCGGCGAAGGTGCTCGCCCTCGCCACACACCTCGGCGAGGATCCCCTGCCCCGCGTTCTCGTCCTGGCCTGCGAGCCCGAACTGCTGCCGACCGGCGACGAGGATCTCCTGCCGGGGCTCAGCACACCGGTCCGGGAGGCCGTCGGCCGGGCCGTGGACGCGCTGCACACCCTGATCCCGGCCCTGCTCGCCGACCCCGGCGCGCCCGTGCCCCCGTTGGGCCGCCCGATGGAATCCGGGCCCCCCTGCCCGGCTGCGCTGCCCGGCACGACGGGCGGCTGAGCGGAAGATCGGTGGAGCCCGGGGCCACACACCCCGGGCTCCACCGCCGTATCCGAGGAGCAGCGCCATGTGCCGGTCCGACGTCAAGCAGGCAGTCCTGGCGAAGAACGACGACCTGGCCGCGGAGCTGCGCGGCGATCTCACCCGGCAGGGCGTGACCGTCGTCAATCTGCTGTCCAGCCCCGGCAGCGGCAAGACCGAACTCCTCGGCCGGGTCCTGGCCCGCGCGGTGCAGCGGGAGGTGCCGGTGGCGGCGCTGACCGCGGACCTGGCCACCGAGAACGACGCCGTCCGGCTCGCCCGGTCCGGCGTCCCCGTCCAGCAGGTGCTGACCGACGGGCTGTGCCACCTGGAGGCCCGTCAGGTGCGGGCGCGGCTGGCGGGCTGGCTGCCCGCGGACACCTCCGTGCTCTTCGTGGAGAACGTCGGCAACCTCGTCTGCCCGGCCGCGTACGACCTCGGCGAGACCCTGCGGGTCGTGCTGATGGCCGTCACCGAGGGCGAGGACAAGCCGCTGAAGTACCCGACCGCGTTCGGCTCCGCCCACCTGGTCGTGATCACCAAGACGGACCTCGCCGAGCCGGCCGGCTTCGACGAGACCGCCTTCCGGGCGAACGTGCACCGGGTCAATCCGGGCGTGGAGATCGTACGATCCTGTGCCCGCACCGGCGTCGGTGTCGGCACCCTCCTGGACCGCGCCCTGGCCGCCCGGGACGGCGCCCTCCACCGGCCACCCCTCGCGCCGCATCCGCACGGCCACCAGCACAGCGCGCCCGCCCCCGCCGTATGACGGCCCCGGCGACCGGCCTGGTCCGCCGCCGGCTCACGGTGTGCGGCACCGTGCAGGGGGTCGGCTTCCGGCCGTACGTGCACCGCCTCGCCGCCGGCCTCGGCCTCGCCGGGTTCGTCGGCAACACCGGCGACGGCGTGATCGTCGAGGTCGAGGGCCCGGCGGAGGAGGTCGACCGCTTCTGCGCCGTGCTGGCCGAACAGCCGCCGCCCCTGGCCACCGTGAGCGGCATCGCCGGCGAGGACCTGCCCGCGACCGGCGACACCGGGCCGTTCACCATCCGCTCCACCGAGCGGGCCGGCGGCCGCACCCAGCTGCCGCCCGACACCGCGACCTGCGCCGACTGCCTGCGCGAGCTGGCCGACCCGGCCGACCGCCGGCACCGGCACCCGTTCGTCACCTGCACCCACTGCGGCCCCCGCTTCACCATCGCCACCGGGATGCCCTACGACCGGGCGGCCACGACCATGGCCGGCTTTCCGATGTGCCCCTCCTGCGCGCGCGAGTACGGCGATCCCGCCGACCGGCGCTTCCACGCCCAGCCCGTCGCCTGCCCCGACTGCGGACCGCGGCTCACCCTGATCCCGGCCCTCGGCGGCCTGCGCCCGGCCCGGGACGCGCACGCCCTCGCCACGGCACGGGCGCTGCTGGCCGCCGGGCGGATCGTCGCCGTCAAGGGCGTCGGCGGCTACCACCTGGCCTGCGACGCCACCGACGAGCGGGCCGTGGCCGCCCTGCGCGACCGCAAGGAACGCGGCGGCAAGGCCTTCGCGGTGATGTGCGCCGACCTCGCCACCGCCGAGCGGATCGCGGTCCCCACCGCCGCCGAACGGGCCGCGCTGACCGGCGCCCGGCGCCCCATCGTCCTGCTCCGCAGGCGCACTGCGCCGGACGGCCTCCGCCTCGCCGGCCAGGTCTGCCCGGGCAGCCCGTACGTGGGCGTGATGCTGCCCTACACCCCGGTCCACACCCTGCTGTTCGGCCTGCCCGGCGATCCGCCCGGTCCCCGGGTGCTGGTGATGACCAGCGGCAACCGCTCCGGCGAACCCATCGTCACCGACGACGCCGAGGCCCTGACCAGGCTCGCCGGACTGGCCGACGCCTGGCTCGCCCACGACCGGCCCATCGCCTCGCCGTGCGACGACTCCCTGCTGCGGGTGCGCGCCGACGGCACCGAACAGGTCCTCAGGCGTTCCCGCGGTCATGTCCCGCGACCGGTGCGCCTCCCGGTCCCGGTCCGCCCCACGCTCGCGGTCGGCGGCGACCTGAAGAACGTCCTGTGCCTGGGCGAGGGCGACCACGCGTGGTTCGGGCCGCACATCGGCGACATGGGCGAGCTGGCCACGCTGGAGGCGGCCGAGCGAGCCGAGCGGCACCTGACCCGCCTGACCGGTGTCACCCCGGCCCTGGTCGCGGCCGACCGGCACCCCGGCTACCACTCGACCCGCCGGGCCCGCCGCCGCGCCTCCCGACTGGCGGACGGCGCCCTGCGGCTGGTCCAGCACCATCACGCCCACATCGCCTCCGCGATGGCCGAGCACGGGCTGGACGGCACCGTGCCGGTGATCGGAGTCGCCTTCGACGGCACCGGGTACGGCGACGACGGGACCGTGTGGGGCGGCGAGATCCTGCTCGCCGACTACACCGGCTACCGGCGCTTCGCGCACCTCACCCCCGCCCCCCTGCCCGGCGGAGACGCCGGTGTGGCCAATCCCTGCCGACTGGCGCTGGCCCGGTTGTGGGCGGCCGGGCTGCCCTGGGCCCCGGATCTGCCGAGCGTCACAGCCTGCTCGGAGGTGGAACTCGCCATGCTGGAGCGGCAGTTGGAGAGCGGGGCGGCCTGTGTGCCGACGTCCAGCATGGGGCGGCTGTTCGACGCGGTGTCGTCCCTGGCAGGGGTGTGCCACCGGGCGGGGTACGAGGCACAGGCCGCGATGGAGCTGGAGGCGGCGGCAACCGAGGCCAGGGACGCGGACTCGGTGGCGTACCCATTCGCCTTCGCCCGGCAGCGGGAGATCGATCCGGCACCGATGCTGCGCGCACTCCTGGAGGACCGGCGGCGCGGCATCCCCGCACCGGTCCTCGCGGCCCGCTTCCACCGGGGTGTCGCACGGGCCGTCGCCGAGATCTGTCACCGTGCCCGCGCCGCGTCCGGGCCGGCCACTGTCGCCCTCACCGGGGGCGTCTTCGCCAACGCCCTGCTGGAGGAGGAGTGCACCGCGCTGCTGACCGGGGACGGATTCACGGTCCTCCGGCACGGCGAAGTCCCCCCGAACGACGGAGGGCTGGCGCTCGGTCAGCTCATGGTCGCGGGCACAGCAACCCACCACGAGACGGAGTGACCCATGTGTCTGGCAGTGCCCGGCAAGGTCGTGTCCATCGACCGGAGCGCCGACCCCCTGACCGGGCTGATCGACTTCGGCGGAGTGCGCAAACAGGCGTGCCTGGAGTACCTGCCCGATGTCCGGGTGGGGGAGTACGTCATCGTCCACGTCGGCTTCGCCCTGCAGCGCCTGGACGAGGAGTCGGCGCGGGCGTCCCTGGAGCTGTTCCAGCAACTAGGGCTGCTGGACGAGGAGTTCGGGGACGCCTGGGAGCAGGCGGCCCGGCAGGAGAGCGGGAGTGAGGCCCGGTGAAGTACATCGAAGAGTTCAACGACCCCGAGCTGGCACGCCGGCTGCTGGACGAGATCCGCGCCACGGTGACCCGGCCCTGGGCGCTGATGGAGGTCTGCGGCGGGCAGACCCACTCCATCATCCGTCACGGCATCGACCAACTTCTCCCGGACGACGTCGAGTTGATCCACGGCCCCGGCTGCCCGGTGTGCGTCACGCCGCTCGACGTCATCGACAAGGCGCTGGAGATCGCCGCCCGCCCCGAGGTGATCTTCTGTTCCTTCGGCGACATGCTGCGCGTGCCCGGCACCGACCGGGACCTGTTCCGGGTCAAGGGCGAGGGAGGTGACGTACGCGTGGTGTACTCACCGCTGGACGCGCTCGACCTCGCCCGCAAGAACCCGGACCGCCAGGTCGTGTTCTTCGCCATCGGCTTCGAGACGACCGCCCCGGCCAACGCCATGGCCGTCCACCAGGCCCGCCGCCTGGGCATCGGCAACTTCAGCCTGCTGGTCTCCCACGTCCGGGTCCCACCCGCGATCGAGGCCATCATGACCGCACCGGAATGCCGGGTGCAGGGCTTCCTCGCCGCCGGGCACGTGTGCAGCGTCATGGGCACGGCGGAGTACCCGGAGCTGGCCGGCAAGCACCGGGTGCCGATCGTCGTCACCGGCTTCGAGCCGCTGGACATCCTCGAAGGCATCCGCCGCGCCGTCCACCAACTGGAGCGCGGCGAGCACCGGGTGGAGAACGCCTACCCGCGCGCCGTGCGCGAGCAGGGCAACCCGGCGGCCCTGCGCATGCTGGACGAGGTCTTCGAGGTCACCGACCGCAACTGGCGCGGCATCGGACGCATCCCCGCCAGCGGCTGGCGGCTTTCCGACGCCTACCGTGCCTACGACGCCGAACACCGCTTCGACGTCACCGGCATCCGCACCGAGGAGCCCGCAGTGTGCCGCGCCGGCGAGGTGCTGCAGGGGCTGATCAGGCCCACCGAATGCGAGGCGTTCGGGAAGGCCTGCACCCCGCGCACCCCCCTCGGCGCCACCATGGTCTCCAGCGAGGGCGCCTGCGCGGCCTACTACCTGTACCGCCGGATGAACGCCCCGGAGGAGATGAGCCCCGTTGGCTGACCTGACCACCGAAGCGGCGGTCGACCCCGCGCACTGGACCTGCCCCGCACCCCTGCATGACCAGCCGGTCGTCGTCATGGGGCACGGCGGGGGCGGCGCCCTGTCCGCCGAGCTGATCGAGCAGGTCTTCGCCCCCGCCTACGGCAACCCCACCCTGGCCGCCCTCACCGACTCGGCCGTCCTCGACCTGGGCGGCGCCCGGCTGGCCTTCTCCACCGACTCCTACGTCGTACGGCCGCTGTTCTTCCCCGGCGGCAGCCTCGGCGACCTCGCCGTCAACGGCACGGTCAACGACCTGGCGATGAGCGGCGCCCGGCCCGCCTATCTGTCCACGGCCTTCGTGCTGGAGGAGGGCGTGGAACTGGACGTCGTCGGCCGGGTCGCGCGGGCCATCGGCGCGGCGGCGAAGGCCGCGGGCGTCACCGTCGCCACCGGCGACACCAAGGTGGTGGAGTCCGGACACGGCGACGGCGTCTACGTCACCACCGCCGGCGTCGGCCTCGTCCCCGACGGCGTCGACATCCGCCCGCAGCGCGCCCGGCCGGGTGACGCCGTGATCGTCAGCGGCCCGATCGGCCTGCACGGCGTGGCCATCATGAGCGTGCGGGAGGGGCTGGAGTTCGGCGTGGAGATCGCCTCGGACACCGCGCCCCTGGCGGACCTCGTGGCGGCCATGCTGGCGGTCACGCGGGACATCCACGTCCTGCGCGACCCGACCCGGGGCGGCCTCGGCGCCTCCCTGAACGAGATCGCCCGCGCCTCCGGCACCGGCGTCCGGCTGCGGGACCGCTCCATCCCGGTCCCGGACGAGGTCGCGAACGCCTGTGGCTTCCTCGGCCTGGACCCGCTGTACGTCGCCAACGAGGGCCGCCTGGTCGCCTTCGTGCCCCCGGAACACGCGGAGGCAGTGCTGGCCGCGATGCGGGCACACCCGCAGGGCGCCGGCGCCGCCCGCATCGGCGAGTGCGTGGCGGAGCACCCGGGCATGGTAGTCGTCGCCACCGGTCTCGGCGGCACCCGGGTGGTGGATCTGCCGCTCGGGGAGCAGTTGCCCCGCATCTGCTGACGGCCGGACGCGGGTGCGCGACCGGCCCCCCGGCCCCGCCGTCAGCGCGGGGCCGGGACCGGTTCGACCCCCGTGATCTCCAACTCCCGGCCGCTGCGCAGCTCCTGCGAGGGCCGGTCGCAGCGCGGGCACCAGAAGAACGGCGGCATGCCCACCGCGAACTCCTCGGCGCACGGCGCGCAGTAGGCGTGCGCCGTGACCTGCTCGACGACCAGCTCGGCCGTCGCCAGCGCCGTACCCTCCCGGGCCACCTCGAAGGCGAAGTGGAGCGCGTCCGGCACGACGCCCGCCAGCTCGCCCACGCGGACGGTCACCGCCGAGACGGCGTCCGCGCCGTCCGCCCGGGCGAGTTCGCCGGCCTGCTCCACGATCGCGGACGCGATCGACAGCTCGTGCACGGCCGGCTCAGGGATACCGGCGGTTGGCCCGCAGCCCACCGGTCATCCGGTAGATGCGCAACTCACGTACGATTCCGGGGAGTTCCTTGACGAACAGGGTCATGGCCAGGCCACCGATCAGGGCCGCCTGCGCGACGAGCAGCTGACGTCCGGACATCCCGGTCCGTGCGGTCCTTCTTTTCATGCCAACCTCCATGGCGGTCTTGTCCTGCTGTCTCATCCCGGCGAGATGTTCGGCATGTCCTTCACCAGGGCGTCATGCCGTTTCCAGTGGATACCGGTGGAGCGGCGCGCGTCGGAGCTGCCGTCCGTGTGGTGTCCGGGCTGGTGCTTGTACGGGCCCTTGTTGCCCTGGTGCAGTCCGGGCACATGGCTCGGGGTGTCGGGCTTCGCCTGGGCGCGGCCCACTCGGATGCTGCCCATGTCGGTTCTCCTTCCGGGTCCTCAGGACCGTTCGGTCAGCTCCCTGAAGAACTGTTCTACGGCCGGCCAGACCCGGCCGCCACCGGAGAGGCCCCGCCACTCGCGGCGGACCAGGGCGATCATCCGGTAGCAGTCGTCGACCGGCACGATCCAGTGCTCGTCGAGGCCGCGCACGGTGTTCACCAGCAGCGCCTCCACGTCGGGTGCCATGGCGGCGAGCTGCGGAACCGTGGCGGCCAGCCGCTTCCAGGCCGCGGCGTCCACCTCCCACCGCATGGCCCCCGCCGGACTCGGCCCCTGCGCGGTGACCGTGCCGTCGGAGCGAGGTACGAAGAACACCAGACCCACCGGGACGCCCAGCACCGCCGTGTCGACCGGTGGCAGCCGCAGCCGGCGCCGGGGCACGAGCCGGTAGCGGCCCTCGCCCGCCCCGTCGTCGGCGAACAGCACCGAGCAGGGGCCGCACACGCACCGCACCTCGGCGGCACCCGTGTCGTACAGATGGGGATGGTCGACGGCCAGACGGGCGGCGCACAGCTCGCAGACCTCGGCCTCGGCCGTCGCCGCGCGGTCGGCCGCGGAGCGGATGACCCGGGCGAGTGCGCCGTCCATCCTCACCGCGCCTCCTCGGGCACGGTCCGTCGCTCGATCGTGCTCAGCGGTACGAACGCGGGCGCCGCCTTCCGCTGGGCAGTCCCAGGCACCGTCTCCACCTCGGTCAGCTCGGGAGCGACCGCCAGCACCGCCGCCCGGACCGCCTCGCCGACGTCCGACGAGCCGCCGCCGCACCCGGAACCGCACCCGCCGCCGGAGGCCAGCCGCACCCGCGCCACCTGCCCGTCGACGCCGGCCCACTCCAGGTCGCCGCCGCGCTCGCGCACCGCCGGCCGCAGCCGCTCCACCGCGCGGGCGGCCCGGCGCTCCGCGGACTCCGGATGGATGTCGTGCAGGACCAGGAGATGAGCCAGCAGTTCGTCCTCGGCGAGCCGCTCGCTCAGCGGCTCGTCCGCGTGGTCCAGCACCCGGGCGAGGGCCTCGCCGTAGACCTCGGTCAGCAGCCGCACCGCCTCCAGCGCCGGGCCGGGCGCGGATTCCAGCCCGGCCAGGACCTCGTCGAGACGGGCGAGCCGCGCCTCCACCGCCGGGTCGGGGAGCCGTACGGCGGTGTCAGCCATGGTTCGCTCCGTACGTGGGCGAGTGCACGGTGGTCAGGGTCTTGCCCTTGCCCATGTACATATGGACACCACACGGCAGGCAGGGGTCGAAGCTGCGCACGGTGCGCATGATGTCGACGCCCTTGAAGTCGTCGGGCCCGTTCTCCTCGAAGATCGGCTGGCCCTGGACGGCGTCCTCGTACGGGCCAGGGGTGCCGTAGCTGTCCCGGGGGCTGGCGTTCCACGGGGTCGGCGGGTAGGGGTGGTAGTTGGCGATCTTCTTGTCCCGGATCACCAGATGGTGGGACAGGACCCCGCGCACCGCCTCGTGGAAGCCGCAGCCGATCGACTCGTCGGGCACCTCGAAGTTCTCGAACACCTTCGTGTCGCCGCTCCTGAGCATCCCCATGGCCTCCTCCAGGAACTGCAGGGCCATGGCGGCGGCGTAGGCGATGAAGTACGGCCGGGCGCGGTCCCGTTCGAGGGTGTTGCTCCACTTCGGGATGCGCCACTCCAGGGTCTGCTCCGGCAGCCTCTCGCTCTTGGGCAGGGTGATGCGGACACTGCCGCCGGTCGCCTTGACGTACGGCGTGTCGACCAGGCCGCTGAGCGCGGTGGACCACAGCCGGGCCAGCGGACCGCCACCCGTGTCCAGGGCGAGATACTCGCCGGTCTGCGGATGGTGCCAGCGCGGGCTCATCACCCAGCTGTAGTTGCCGCCGAAGTCCCGCTTCTGCGGCACCGGGACCGTGGTCTGGTTCCACGGGTGGCGCATGTCGACGGGGTTGCCGAGCGGGTCGTGGGTGACGAACGGCTGCTCGTTCACCCAGTCCTCGTAGTAGGAGCTGCCCAGCATGATGCGCAGGCCGAGGTTGATGTCGATCAGGTCGTTGGTGACCAGCTTGCCGTCCACGATGACACCGGGGGTGACGTACATCGCCCGGCCCCACTCGTTCATCGTCGCGTAGCGGTAGTCGACGACGTCCGGGTTCTGGAAGGCGCCCCAGCAGCCCAGCAGGATGCGGCGCTTGCCGACATCCTCGTAGCCGGGCAGGGCCTCGTAGAAGAAGTCGAAGACGTCGTCGTTCATCGCCACCGCCTTCTTGATGAAGTCGATGACGCGCATCAGGCGGCTGAGGTAGTCGGTGAAGGTGTTCGGCTGCGGCATCGTGCCGACGCCGCCCGGGTACATCGTGGAGGGGTGCACATGCCGGCCCTCCATCAGGCAGAACATCTCCCGGGTGATCCGGCTGACCTTCAGCGCCTCCTTGTAGACCTCGCCCTCGAAGGGGTTGAAGGCCTTCATGATGTCGGCGATCGTCCGGTAGCCGTGGACGTCCCCGCGGGGCGCGTCGGTGCGCTCGGCGCGGGCCAGGACGCCGGGGTTGGTGGCCTTGACCATCGCCTCGCAGAAGTCCACGAAGACCAGGTTGTCCTGGAAGATCGTGTGGTCGAAGATGTACTCCGCCGCCTCGCCCAGGTTGGTGATGTGCTCGGCCAGCTTGGGCGGCTTGACGCCGTAGGCCATCTGCTGGGCGTAGTTGGAGCAGGTGGTGTGGTTGTCGCCGCAGATGCCGCAGATCCGCGAGGTGATGAACCCGGCGTCACGCGGGTCCTTGCCCTTCATGAACACGGAATAGCCGCGGAAGAGCGACGAGGTGCTGTGGCACTCGACGACTTCCCGGTTGGCGAAGTCGATCTTGGTGTAGATGCCCAGGTTGCCGATGATCCGGGTGATCGGATCCCAGGACATGTCGACGAGCTGGGCGGGTTTGCGTTCTGTGGGCCGGGACTCGGTGGTGGTCATCTGCGGTACTGCCCCTCGCTGTTCGGGTCGGGCGGTTCGGTGGCGGGACGGGGACGGACGGCGTCAGGCACGCCAGTGCGGGTCGTAGCCGCTGGTCAGCTTGCGCTTGTTGTGGCGCCACTTGGGCTCGTGGTTCACCACGTCGTTGGTCAGGCCGCGCAGCCGGCGGACGACGGCTCCGTACGGCTTGACGAGCATCGTCGACAGCGTGCCGCCCGGGGGTTCGTCCATGAACGGCATGAAGGCGTCGGGGAAGCTGGGCATCGTGCAGCCGATGCAGATGCCGCCGACGTTCGGGCAGCCGCCGATGCCGGCCATCCAGCCGCGCTTGGGCACGTTGCAGTTGACGACCGGGCCCCAGCAGCCGACCTTCACCTGGCACTTGGGGGAGTTGTAGTCCCGCGCGAAGTCGGCCTGCTCGTAGTACGCGGCCCGGTCGCAGCCCTCGTGCACGGTCTTCCCGAACAGCCACTGCGGGCGCAGCATGTGGTCCAGCGGAGGCGGGGGAGCGGCACCGGCCGCGTGCTGGAGCACCCAGACGAGGGTCTCCATGAAGTTCTCCGGCTGGATGGGACAGCCGGGCACATTGACCACCGGGAGCCCCGACCGCGCCTTGAACTCCCAGCCCAGATAGTCCGCGAGGCCCATGCAGCCGGTCGGGTTGCCGGCCATGGCGTGGATACCGCCGAACGTGGCACACGTTCCGGCCGCCACCACCGCCCAGGCCCTGGGCGCGAGCTGGTCGATCCACCAGTTCAGGGTCTGCGGCTGACCCGTGTCGGGGTCGTTGCCGAACGACGTCCAGTAGCCGTCGCCCTTGATGATGTTCTGGTTCGGGATCGAACCCTCGATGACGAGGATGAACGGCTCCAGCTCGCCCCGTGCCGCGGCACGGTAGGGAGCGAGGAAGTCCTCGCCGCCCAGGCTCGGTGAGAGCACCTTGTTGACGAGGTTCACCTTCGGCAGGCCCGGGATCAGGCCCAGTACGACGTCCTCGATGGACGGCTGGCCGGCGGCGGTCAGCGACACGGTGTCGCCGTCGCAGCTCATGCCCTCCGAGATCCAGAGAATGGTGATCTCGTCGAATCCCTTCCGCGCCTCGGCCCCGCTGGGCTCGCCGTGGACATCGGTGGTACCGCTCTGTGTGGTCATCGCTGCGGCCTCCGTGGCTGCCGGTCTCGGAGTCGGTCGTAGGGAACGGCCGGGACCATGGGGGTCCGGGCCTGGGGGCGGCCAAGTGCGGCCGCCCGGTCGCGGAGCGACCGCTCGACCCTCGGGCGGTCGTGCCGCGGGGTCTCAGGGGCATCCATCGGACCGTCCCTCCTCCGGCCGGTCGGCCGGACGCTCGGGGGGCCGCGGGGTCTGCGGCCGGGGTGAGGTGACCGGACCCGGTGCGTCGGAGTCACCGAGCGGTTCGACCTCGTCGGGCCGGAAGTAGTGGAAACGGCCGTACCAGCCGTGCAGTTCGGCCGCGGGGTCGTCCTCCACGGTGACGGCCAGGTGCACGCTGCCGTCCACGTCGTGGAAGACGGCGCCGACCTGCGCGGTCCGTCCCGTCAGGAACATGTCCTGGGCGTCGGCGCCCCGGGCGCGCGGACGCAGCCGGACCCGGCTGCCGCCGCCGACGGGTACGCCGTCCACGAGCACCGTGTCGGTCGCCGGGGAGAGGCCGGCGTCGCCGTCCTCCTGCCACCAGGCCGGCCGCTCGGTGCCGGACCGGGTCTGTGCCGGGGTCAGGGAGCGGATGGCGCCGTGCAGTCGGGCGAAGACCTCCCGGGGCATGGTGTCGACCCGGTCGAGGATCCGCGCCGCCCGTGGATCGGTGGCCCGGGCCTCGGCCTTCTCCTCGTCGGTCAGCAGCATCGTGCGCAGGGTGAGGATCTCGTCGATCTCCGCCGCGTCGTGCAGATCGCCCGGGCTCTCCGGCGCCACCTGGGGCCAGTCGGGCAGGATGATGGGGGCGGAGAGCATGACGGCGCCCGTCGTGCCCTGCTGGGGCTGGCCGGCGAGCACGGGGAACGTGAACGCGTTCCGGCAGCCCCGCGCGTGCTCCGCCAGACCGGCGGGCGGATCGATCAGCGAGGCGAACTCCAGGCCGTCCCCGCCGACGAGGGTGTGCGTGGCGAGCAGTGCCTGCCGCAGAGCCTCGGTGCGCGGGGCCTGTGGATCCGTCACCTCGCCGGTGTTCTCGGTGCGCACCCGCAGCCGGTACAGCTCCGGCGCGAGCGGCTCGGCCTCGACCGTCGTCACGGCCCGCAGCTCCCGGCGCCGCCGGACCGTCCGCCCGGCCCCGTCGGGCAGCGCCTCGGCATCCGTGCCGGCGGCCGCGCCCACCAGGGCGGTACGACCACCGAGCAGCAACTCCTGCAGCGGCAGCACCAGCTCGGCCTCGTGCGGCACCGCCTCCTCGAACGACAGATGCGTGGCACCGTCGGACGTGCGCAACCACTCGACCGGGCGGTACCGTCCGTCCGGGTCGGCCGCCTCGACCTGCTTGTCCTGCATCTGCAGACAGCGCACCCGCACCCGTACGACCGCGTCGGCGCGCGGCGTTCGCAGCAGGCACTCGGTCTGCTGATACCAGGAGTCCGCGGAGCCGGAGATCCCCGGCGTGACCGGCCCGTCCCGCTCGACCCAGTCGCGGGGCAGCAGCACGCCGAACTGCCAGCGGACCCGGTTCTTCGGTGAGGACCGGCGGTACGGGTAGAGCAGGTACCCCTCGTACAGCACGGCGTCCGCGACCGCGCCGACCTGCGCGAAGGCATCGCAGGACGCACCCACGCCACCCTCGTCCACCAGGGCAGCGAGCCCCACGCCGCCCACGCCGGCCCGGTCCGACATGCCGCCTCCTCGTCACCGGTTCACTCGCGCATTCCTTTCACCACCGTCACACCCGTCACGGCTCCGCGCTCGTCCGACGCACCGCCATTGCGCCGCCCAGGGGACGGCGAGCGGGCGGGCCCCGCGAAACACCAGGCTTGCGCGCGCCGCGGTCGCCACCCCCGCTGCCTCGAACGCCGCCCGGATCCGTCTTCCGCGCGCCGGCTTCGGGCAACTCGCCCGCTTCGGCTACCGTCAGGTCGAGTTCGCCGGCTACGGCCAGCCCCCCCCAACGCACCCGGGGGAGCGAGCCTGGAGTCCGTGGCGGGGGCCAGACTGGTGCGCGGCTGGCTCGACGACAACGGCCTGCACGCCCAGGGCAACCACGGCTACATCCCCGGCTCCTGGCCGCTGACCGGCAGCGACCTGGACACCTTCAAGAAGCACCTGGAGATCGCGAACATCCTCGGCCTGCCGCACATGGGCACCGGCGCAGACCCCACCAGCAGCCCCTGCCAGGCCGACTGGGACGCGGCCGCCGACAAGTGGCACGCCCTCGGCGACCTCGCCCGCCGCGCCGGCATCAAGCTGTACACGCACAACCACGACGCGGCCTACGACTTCCTGCTCGACGGCGGCCCGCTGGACGCCCAGGGCCGGCCGACCCGCAGCTCCGGCATCCGCAAGCTGGAGTACTTCCTCTCCATCACCTCCATCACGGACCCGCAGCTGATCTGGCTGGAGATGGACGTCTTCTGGGCCCACGTCGCCCAGTACAAGTTCCGCACCTACACCGCCCACGACGGCTCCACGCAGACGGACATCTTCGATCCGGCGGGCCTGGTCACCCGCCACGACAAGCGCTACCCGCTCATCCTCGCCAAGGACGGCGTCGTCAACACGACCAAAGGAATGGGCTACGACATGGTCCCGTTCGGTACCGGCGTGATCGACTACACCACGTTCTTCTCCCGCGCGGCCACCCCACCTGTCACAACCCGATGGTCGAGCAGGACAACGCCCCGAGCGCCACCGACCCGGCGCAGTCCCTGCAGCACGCGGCCATCGGCTACCGCAATCTGGCGGCCCTGCGCCGCTGGCCGCGCGTGCGACACGGGGGCCTCCCCGGAAGTGTCCGGGGAGGCCCCGCGCACGCCTATTCGTTCTCCGGGCGCTCCAACACCCAGGTCACCGGCACTTCTCGCAGGTGAACAGGCCTGCCCGCACCGGGTCCGGCGCCTCAGCCGGCCGTGTTCTCGACGCGCATGCGCACCTGTGCCTCCAGGCGCCGCAGACTGCCGTCCAGCGCGTCGAACACGGCCTGCTCGCCGGGATCGTCACCGGGGTCGAAGAACGACAGGTGCACGGTCACCTCGCTGGCGCCGCTGCCGATACCGGAGACCTGCAGCCAGCCGGTGTAGCTGCCCTGCTCCCGGGTGCCCCACTCCAGGCGCATCTGGTCGGGCCGAGCCCGCAGCAGGGCGGCCATGTCCTGGCCGGAGCGGTCTTCGTGCACCGTGACCGCGGGCGGTTCCTCGGCCTCCACGTGCAAGGCGGCCGGGAGCCATGCGTCGAGCTGGCCCAGGTTGGACGCCTGGTCGAAGACCTGCTCGGGCTGTGCGGGCATCGTCCGGGACCATTCGTACTCGGTCATGGTGACACCGCCCTCCGCTGGGGACTCGTACCCCGACCACGTGCCCCTTTCGCAGCGACCGAAAAGCCCGCTGCCCCACGCATGGCCGCCGGGCTCCGCGCGCCGTGAACTTGTCTGGTCAAGTTTGGCCGTGGTTCTTCCGCTCGACAGCCACGACCAGTACTCATATCCCGTTCGTTGCGCACAGTCAGGCCGTGCGGGGGGCGCCCCTCACGGCATCCTCACCAACGGGACGAGGTACCACGTATGCGACTGCGCTGGAGATCCCTCGGCGGGCTTCTCGCCCTCCTCGGCGCACTGATCGTCGCCGCTCCCGCCCCCGCCGGGGCGGCCGGGAGCAGCGGCAACCTGATCGTCAACGGCGACGCCGAGAGCGGCGGCTCCTGCACCTCCGACTGGGCGGCCGCCACCACGGTGCCCGGCTGGACCACCGAGGCCGGCGGCTCGGACGTCATGTGCCACAGCGTCGCCTCCTTCGGGCTGCCCGGCGACGGCCAGACGCCGGGCAAGGCGTTCTTCGGGCCCGGCAACTTCGGCGACGGAGCGATGACGCAGACCGTCGACGTCTCCTCGGCCGCCTCGGCCGTCGACGGCGGGGGAGTGCACTACGACCTCTCCGGCTGGCTCGGCGGCTGGACCACCTACAGCGGCTATGTCGCGGTGAGCCTGCACTTCCACGACGCGAACGGCCGCCCTGTCGGCGCCGCCGCCAAGCTGCCCACCGTCTCCGCGAGCGACCGGGGCCTCGCCACCAAGTTCCTCGCGCGCAGCACCACCGGCGCGGTCCCGGCCGGCACCCGCTCCATCCAGGTCGAGGTGCAGTTCCTGTCGACGAGCAGCGAGACCGGCTACCTCGACAACCTCTCCCTCACCCTGGACACGCCGGTCGCCGCGCCCGCCCCGCTCGCCCCGCCCGTCTCCAAGGTCCCCGGCTATGACCACGTCTTCATGGTCATGATGGAGAACACGGACTACTCCGAGGTCATGAACGACCCGGCGGACACGCCGTACATGCACAGCCTCATGACCCAGGGCGCCACGCTCACCGACCACCACGGCGTCTACCACCCGAGCGACGAGAACTACCTCGCCATAGCCGGCGGCGACACCTACACCAAGGGCGCCACCTACTTCCCGAACATCAACTCTCCCGAGCGCAACCTCGGTGACACCCTGGAGGCGGCCGGCAAGTCCTGGAAGGCGTACGAGCAGGGCATGGGCACCCCCTGCAACACCAAGAACAACAACGACAGTTACTACGAGCCGGACGACGCGCCGTTCATCAACTACACCGACATCAGCGGCAACGCCTCCCGCTGCGCGGCCCACCTGTTCGACACCACCCAGTTGACCACCGACCTGAAGTCCGCGGCCAGCACCCCGAACTTCTCCTGGATCGCCGCCGACGACTACTACGACGGCGAGGCCTCCGGCAACGGCAACACCACCAGCCTGAAGACCCAGGACGGCTGGCTGAAGCAGACCCTCGCCCCGGTCCTCGCCTCCCCCGCCTGGACCCAGCAGCGCTCGCTGCTGATCCTGACCTGGGACGAGAGCCAGAACGAGGCCTACAACCACGTGGTCACCACCGTCGTCGGCTCCCAGGGCACCGTCCCGGCCGGCACCAGCAGCCCGCTCCACTACGACCACTACGGCATCGGCCGCACCATCGAAGCCGCCCTGGGCCTGCCCGGTCTCACGGCCAACGACACCTACGCGACACCGCTCAACGCCGCGTTCGCCCCGTCCACCGCGAGCACGCCGACGCTCACCGGCGACCTGAACGCGGTCTCCGCCGGCGGCAACGTCACCTTCCGCTACTCGGTTCCGTCGACGGCCCAGGTGAACGCCAAGAACTGGGTCGGCATCTATCCGGCGGGCGTCACCCCGGGCCAGCAGTCCTCGCTGGCCTGGTCCTATGCGCCGAACGCCAGCGGCGCCCTGACCTTCTCGACCGGGAAACTGAACGGGGCGGGGAAGTACGACGTCTACTACCTCGCCAACGACGGCTACTCGGTCCTCGCCGGACCGTTCTCCCTGACCGTCGGCTGACCGCAACCGCCGGCTGGCCCGCCACGACGGCTCACAGGCCGAGGGAGATGGCGACGCGGGTCAGCTCGGCGGTGTTGGTGATGTTGAGCTTGGCCCGGATGCGGCGCAGATAGGCGTCCACGGTATGGGTGGACAGTCCCATGTGGCGGGCGGTCTGGAGATAGGTGCGGCCGGCGGCGATGTGCCGGAGCGTCTCCCGCTCGCGCGGAGCCAGCGCGGGGGCGGGGGCTTCGGTGTGCGGCGTGGCGAGAGTGGCGATCATGGGACTGTCCTCCGGCGAGACATCTGGCCGTTTAGGGTGATTTGCCCTTGTTCCTCCAGATTGCTCGGCGGACGTCATGGCCGTGTCCGCCGACTGTCACAGGCGCGTCACAGGGAAGGGGAAATGGTTTGGACCACTTCTGAGGTGGCAGGTGAAGGCGCGCGCGACGGGGAAGGGGCGGTACCGCGTCAGGCGAGACCGGCCCGGTGGGCGTACAGCGCGGCCTGGACCCGGGTCGCCGGCGTCACCCCCGCTCGTGGCGCCACCGACACGCTCAAGGCCACGCTCGCCCGGTTCGGCAGCGGGCCCGGAGGCGTAGCCGCCGCCCCCGCCGCCGCGGTGCGGCCCGCGATGACCGCGGTCGAGGACGACCTGCTCGCGGCCACCCGCCGCGAGGCCGCCGCCGGCGCGAAGATCGTGATCTGGCCGGAGAACGCCGTCCGGACCCGGGAGCCGGACGAGGCCGCCGCCATCGCCGCGGCTCAGCGGCAGGCCCGCAACTCGGGCGTCTACCTGGAGATCGGGGTCCGCGTCTACAGCACCACCCCGCCCGCATACGGGCGGGACGAGGCCCTGCTCATCGACCCCCGCGGCAAGGTGCTCTGGACCTATCAGAAGGCCCATCCCATTCCCGGTTCCGAGCGCTTCACGCCCGGGGACGGCCATGTCCCCGTCGTCCGCACACCGTACGGCCGGCTCGCGGGCGTCATCTGCTACGACGCCGACTTCCCGGCCCTGATGCGCACCCGGGCCGACATCATGCTCGTCCCCTCGCACGACTGGAAGGAGTACGGCGCCCCGCACACCGACAAGGCGGCCCTGCGCGCCGTGGAGAACGGGTACAGCCTGATCCGCCAGGACGCGGAAGGGTTCTCGGCCGCCTACGACGCCGAGGGGCATGTCCTCGCCACCTCGGACTACTTTGCGACCGACCGGCAGACCATGGTGGCCTACGTCCCCGTGCACGGCGTCACCACGGTCTACGACGGCATCGGCGACACCTTCGCCTGGCTCTGCCTGGCCGCGCTCGCCGCGCTCACGGTCACCGCCGTCGTCCGGCCCCGGCGCCCGGAGGACCGCTGAGGCGCTAGGCGACGGCGGCGCGCGCCGTCCGCTCGACCAGGGAGATGCCGTCGCTCATCGAGGCGCTGCCGTTCGACAGGACCGCGACGAGGCAGCGGTGTCCGTGCACGGTGATCTGCCCGACGCTGTTCACGTCCCACAGGCCCGTGGTGTTGCGCTGCAGCCAGCCGTTCTTCAGCGCCCGCGCCCTGCCGGAGCCGCCGGCGGCCGAGACTCCCCAGGTCTGCTCCGGGATGACCTTGCCCATGAGGCTGCGGACGTAGGCCCGGGACTGCGCGTTCAGGGCCGACTTCCCGGTGGAGCCGGACTTCCCCGTTGCGTCCCCGTCGAACACGGCCCGCAACAGCCGTATCTGGTCGCTCGCGGTGGTCCGGGTCAGGCCCCACTTGACGCCCGGCCCGCCGGTGGTCGAGGTCAGCCCCAGTCGCTTGTTCGCCGCCGCCAGCCCGGAGGCCTGGCCGATCTCGCGCCAGAGCGCGTTGGCCGCCGTGTTGTCGCTGCGCTCGATCATCGGCTCGGCGTGGCCGCGCTCGGCGGCGGTGAGCTGCCGTCCGGCGTCCTGTGCCCGGAGCAGCAGTGCCGCGAGGATGTCGACCTTGACGATGCTGGCGGTGTCGTACGCGGTGTCCACCCCGTGCACCACGGGGGTGCGGCCGGCGGCGTCCAGGTCGAGCACGGCCGCCGTGGCGTGCGGGGAGGCGGCCTGCGCGGGGGCGGAAGCGGCCGCGGCCGGTGCCGGGTGCAGCACGCCGACGGAGACGAGGGCCGCGGCCGAGGCCAGCAGGGCGCCGGCCCGCGTGCGCGCGAAGGTGAGGAAGGGGTAAGACGGCATGGCGTCGAACGTAGACAAATCGTGTGCCGGGCGACGTGGCGGCGGTCACCTTCGGGCTTGTTCGCGGCGAATTGTGAGAAGAGCCACCGACACCGCCAATGGGACGCATCCGCCTTTCGGGCGCGGGTCGATGCGGGGTCGCAGCCGGGTCCTCGCCTATCGTCGGCCGGACAGCGACATCCGGAGTGATCATGGAAAAGGCGGATGAACTGGTTGGTGTGGTCGACGGTGTGACGGCCGTCCCCGTCGGTTCACCGTCCGTACGCCGCATCCGGCCGTGGCCGCTCGGTGCCGCCCTCGTGATCGCGCTCGGTGCCGTCGCCCTGCTCGTCCTCGCCGGCACCCGGTGGGTGAACCAGCCGGCCGTCCAGGCCTGGCGCACCGTGTGCCTCGCCATCACCGTCCAGGCACTCCCCTTCCTGCTCCTCGGCACCGTCCTGTCCGGCGCGATCAACGCCTTTGTGCCGGCCGGCCTGTTCACCAAGGTCCTGCCGAAGCGGCCCGCCCTCGCCGTGCCCGTCGCCGGTGCCGCGGGCGCGGTGCTGCCCGGGTGCGAGTGCGCCTCCGTCCCCGTGGCCCACAGCCTGATCCGGCGCGGTGTCACCCCGGCCGCCGCCTTCGCCTTCCTGCTCTCCGCGCCCGCCATCAACCCCGTCGTGCTGACCGCCACCGCCGTCGCCTTCCCGGGCAACCCCGCGATGGTCGCCGCCCGGCTGCTCGCCTCCCTCGGCACGGCGGCCGTGATGGGCTGGCTCTGGCTCTGGCTGGGCAAAGAGAAGTGGCTGCGGCCGGTCCTGCGGCACCGGCACACCGGTCACCGGCAGGGCCACAGCCGCCTGCGCGAGTTCCGGCTCGGCTTCCAGCACGACTTCCTGCACGCCGGCGGCTTCCTCGTCCTCGGCGCCATGGCCGCCGCCACCTTCAACGTCGCGGTGCCGCGCTCCGTCCTGGACGCCTTCTCCGGCTCGCCCTGGCTCTCGGTGTTCTTCCTGGCCGGGCTCGCCGTACTGCTGGCGGTCTGTTCGGAGGCCGACGCCTTCGTCGCCGCCTCGCTCACCGGGTTCTCCCCGGCCGCCCGGCTCGCGTTCATGGTGGTCGGCCCGATGGTCGACCTGAAGCTGATCGCCCTTCAGGCGGGCACCTTCGGGCGGGCCTTCGCCTGGCGGTTCTCCACGGCCACCGCTCTCGTGGCGGTCGCCGCGAGCGTCCTGATCGGAGGCGCGCTGCTGTGAGACGCCCGGTCCAGATCCTGCTCCTGACCCTGACCGGCCTCGGCCTGCTGCACACGGCCCTGTTCACCGACACCTATCTGCGCTACGTCAAGGCCGGTCTGCGGCCGCCGCTCATCGCTTCCGGCGTGGTCCTGCTGCTGCTCGGCCTGGCCGCGGCGGCCGCCCGGAGCGGACAGGAGCACACCGCCCACGAGGACCACGAACCCGGTCACGACCACTCCGGCGCCCCGCGCATCGCCTGGCTGCTGTTCCTCCCGGCGATCAGCCTGCTCTGCTACGCACCGCCCGCCCTGGGCGCGTACACCGCCGCGCGCTCGAACGCCGAGCCGGTCGCGGTACAGAGAGGGTTCGCTCCGCTGCCCGCCACCTCACCGCTGCCCCTGACCCTCACCGACTTCACCAAGCGTGTCCAACAGGACCCCAGCCGGGCCGTCGAGAGCCGGCTCGTCCAGCTCACAGGCTTCGTCACCCCGGCCGAGGACGGCGACGGCTGGTACCTGACCCGCATCGTCTTCACGTGCTGCGCGGCGGACTCCCAGACCGTCAAGATCCGCGTGTACGGCACCGAGGCCCCGCCCGCGAGCACCTGGCTCGCGGTGACCGGCACCTGGCACCCCCACGGCACCCTCGGAACCAGGACCGCGCAGGCGGCCCTCGACGCCAAGGACGCCCGCCCCATGGCCCAGCCGGTGAACGCCTACACCGACGATCTGCCGCTCACGCCGTCCTAGCCGTCGTACCCGATCGACCGGAAGTGCGAGGCGCCGGCCGCGCGGAGCCCTTCGCGGACCTCGCCGGCGTGTCGGTGAGGAGCACGCCCGTCACCAGGGAGGGACGGATGCGCACGGCGTGGTCCATGCCCTCCTCCGTCGTCCAGGGGGTGAGCAGGGTCCGGACCCGGGCCAGGTCCGCGGGATCCGTGACGAGCCGGGCGTAGCCCGTGACCACCACGCTCCAGCCCAGATGCGTGTCCGGGTCGATCGCGTCGGCCTCGTAGGCGACCACCACACCCTCGCCGCCGCCCTGCTGCGTGTGTGCGGTCAGGGCGGAGCCCTCTTGGGTGCGGATCACGATGTCGCCGCCGTCGAGGACGTGATTGACCGGGCGGACGGTGGGCAGTGCCTGCCGCGTGAAGACGATCCGCCCCAGGGACACACTGTCCAGCAGTCGCAGCGCCTCCGCGGGTTCGAGATCGATGCGCCGGTGCGCCGGCTCGCGCTTACGGATCATTCCAGTCTTCTTCGCGGGTGCGTGACTCTCCCCGTGTCTCGCCGGCCCCCGCCGCGCGGCGGCGATCCCGGGGGCGAAGCGGCACCGCGGGGGATCGGTGCCGCTCCTGCTCCCCACTGTCGCGCGGCCCACGGCGTCCACCCAGTGTCCTTCGGCCCACGGCGACAGGGCCGGACGTCCCGATTCCGCCGGTCGGCAGGGGGTGGCGCGAAGTCGTCGGGAGGCGCGCTTCCGCCCTCGCCCCGCCGACATCCGGATTTGAGGTGCACGATGGTGTGGTGACACTCGACGGCCGGGTCCGGGAGACCGCCCCGAGCCCGCTTGCCGCCCGCGCGAGGGGCACGCGGTGTGGGTGCGGCGAGGCCGCCGGTGCGCGAGAGGAGGCGGTGACGATGAACCGAACACCTCCCACGGCGGTCACGCAGGCACGGCTGTGGCGCTGGCGTCGCAATCCGCTCCGGCGGCACAGTGACGTCGTCGAGGCCTGGATAGTCCTCGCGACCTGGGTGATCGCCGTCCTCGGTGGAGCCGCCGTCGGTCTCGTGGCGGCCCAGAGCGCCGGCGCGGCGTTCGCCGCCCGCGAAGTCCAGGTGCACGCGGTGTCCGCCGTGCTCACCGACGGCGCGGCGCGGACCCCGGCCTACGGGACCGGCTACGACGACGGGCGGGTGTGGGCCACCGTCCGCTGGACGGACGCCCACGGCACCGTGCACAACGACCGGGCCAAGGTCGCGCCCGGCGCCCCCACCGGATCCCAGGTGACCGTGTGGACCAACCACGCGGGCCATGTGGTCTCCGCGCCGGTCACCGGCGCCGCCGCCGATCTGCAGGCGGCCCTCACCGGCGTCCTCGTCGCCCCGTCGGCCGGCGCGGCGGTCTGGGGCGCGGGCTGGGTGGTCCGCAGCCGGCTGATCAAGCGGCGCATGGCCGAGTGGGACGAGGAGTGGAAGCAGATCGGTCCCCGGTGGGGGAACCTCAGCGGCGGCCGGGGCTGACCGTTCGGCACCGATCCCCGCGCCGCGAGCACCGGGAGTCGCTGCCCGCCACGGGCGGACGGCGGGAGCCGGATCCGGACCACGACTCCAGGAGGCGTCCGCGCGCAGCCGCCGGACGACCGGTGCGAGGGGACGGGACGGCAGGGCGGGAAGGGCCATCCGCTTCTCGCGGATCCGGATTGCGCGGTGCGCGGCTGCCGGCCGCTTCCCCGCGTCTGTTCTCGGTCCTTCCCGCCAGTACCAGCACACCACGGAAACCGCCGTCCCACCAGGCCCGCGAGCCCTCCGCGGTCAACCCGGGCCCGGCCCGTCCCCCCGAAAGCGTCGTCCCGGTGCCCGACGCCTCCTACGCACGCTCCGGTATCTTTCGGACCACCCGCCGGCCCGACGGCTACTGGGACACCGGCCTGCTGACGACCGAGGGCAGCGAGGAGCCAGGCCCACCGGGACCGGGCTCCCGCCCACGACCCCTGCGGTACGTCGGGTCAGGCCTTGTGCAGGACGACGAGGAGCACCAGCAGCACGGTGGCGCCGGCGGTCGTCCCGTGGGCGACCACAGCCGTCAGCGGGAAGTACCGCTCGGCCGTGGCGTCCCCGTGGGATGGCGCCCGGAACCGGGCAGCCAGCGCAGCAGCATCATGAAGCCGAACGTGGCCACGATCAGCACGACCGCGCACGCCGCCCAGGCCGAACTCCGCACCCCGCCCACCACATAGGCGGTCCAGGCCGCGAGTCCGGTCACGGCGAGGGCCACATGCCCGAGCACGAGCCACAGCGGCAGCCGCGTCACCCCGGGCGTGCGCTGCCGCAGTCCGCCGTGCCGGACCCACACCGTGGCGAGGTATCCGCCGAGCCCGGCGGTCGGCAGCCACGCGCACAGACCGAAGACTCCCATACGTCCCGATCCCCCTGTCCTGGCTACGGCCGGGCCCTGTGACGGCCTCAGGGCTGCCTGGCTCAGCACACCGCACAGGGCTGGAGGAGTCCGGACGTCCATCCGCCGATTCACTCGTAGGGATGAAAGGTGGCCCGGCTGTCCCCGCGGGCCGCCCGAAGGGGGCAAGACCGCGCCGCTCAGGCCACCACCGGTGCGGCGGCCGCAGCCGACGCCTTCAGTGCCGGGATCAGGGCGGCGACTCGTTCGAGCTGGTCGCGCTGGGAGGCCAGGTCGATGGCGCCCACGCGGACGACGAGGTGCCGGGCGCCGGCCTCGACGAACCGGGTGAGCCGGGCGCATACCTCCTCCGCGGAGCCGGTGACGACCGCCTGGATCCGTTCCAGTTCCGCCAGCGGCATGCCGTAGACGGCCCGCGCATACGCGTCCAGGCCGCGCCGGCCGCTGTCGGAGTCCTCGCCGTCCGCGGTGACCCGCACGGAGACGAAGAGCGCCGGCGTGACGTCCTGGGCCCGGCGCCCGGCGCCGACCGCGGCCGCGCGCACGTTCAGCAGCCCGGAGGCGTAGTCGGCCGGGTCGGGCGGGTACGGCAGCCAGCCGTCGTACAGCCGGCCGGTACGCGCCTGCGCCGCCGGGGTCCCGCCGCCGAGCCAGACCGGCGGGCCGCCGGGACGGTACGGCGCGGTCGCCGGCGGGATGCCGTCGAACCGGAGGATCTCGCCATGGAAGGAGTCCGCGCCGCTCCACAGGGCCCGCCACAGCGCGACGGTCTCGTCCAGCCGGGCGAAGCGGCGCTCCCACGGCACCTCGGACAGGTCGTAGAGGGGCCGTCCGAAGCGGCCGGGGAAACCCGCGCCGACGGCCACGGTGAGCCGGCCGCCGGACAGCAGGTCCAGGGAGGCCAGGGTCTGCGCGGTCTGCACCGGCCGGCGCAGGAACGGCAGCAGGGCCGCCGTGCCCAGGGTCGCGCTCTCGGTCGCCGGGGCGAGCGCGGCCAACATGGTCAGTGCCTCGATGCGCGGGCTGACCAG
Source organism: Streptomyces sp. NPDC002076 (assembly GCF_053593835.1). Taxonomy (NCBI): domain Bacteria; kingdom Bacillati; phylum Actinomycetota; class Actinomycetes; order Kitasatosporales; family Streptomycetaceae; genus Streptomyces; species Streptomyces sp. NPDC002076. The sequence continues at coordinate 314,735 of NZ_JBSFDI010000005.1, read as the reverse complement.
GGAGTCGTTGACGAAGAGGGAGGAGAAGCCCGAGCGTTCGGCCCGCCGGCCGAAGGCGACCAGCTCACGCGGGTCGTCGCCCGGCCCCCACTGTGCGGTGCCGGTCGGGAGGAGTACGCCGATGTCCATGCCGACGATGCTCCGGTCCGGGCTGTGGCACGACAATTCCCTTCAGGGAATGGCCGCGACGCCTCGCCGGCCGCTAGAACGGGCGTGTGGACTTCCCCCGCGCCCTGCGCGCCCGCCGTACCAGCCGTCGCCTCAGCCAACTCGACCTGGCCCTGCGGGCGGGCACCACCCAGCGCCACCTGAGCTTCATTGAGTCCGGCAGATCCGTCCCCGGCCGCACCATGGTCGTACGCCTGGCCGAGTCGCTGGAACTGCCGCTGCGTGAACGCAACGAGCTGCTGCTGGCCGCCGGGTACGCGCCGGCCTACCCCGAGACCTCCCTCGACGGCCCCGGGCTGGCCCCGGTGCGTACGGCGATCGACCACATCCTGCGCGGGCATCTGCCGTATCCGGCGCTGGTCGTGGACCGGGGCGGTGAACTGATCGCCGCGAACGCGGCGTTCGAGGTGCTCACCGAGGGCGCGGCCCCGGAACTCGTCGGCCCCGGCAGGAACGTCTACCGCCTCGCACTGCATCCGCGGGGGGTCGCCCCGCGCATCGGCAACCTAGCCGAGTGGTCCCGGCACATCCTGGACCGCCTCGGCCACCTGCCCGACCTGCGGGACGAACTCAGCGAGTACATACCCGAGTTGGAGCCGTCAGGCGATCACCTCGGCTTCGCGGTCCCGCTGCACCTGCGCTCCTCGTACGGCGAACTGCGGCTGATGACGACCGTGACGACCTTCGCCACCGCCGTCGACATCACCCTCGCCGAGCTCAAACTGGAGGCGTTCCTGCCGGCCGACCCGGCGACCCAGCAGGCCCTGGCCACGGCCGCGGCACACCGGGACGACCAGGAGCCCGGCTAGCCCGCCGCGGTCTTGTCCCGGGCCGCCCTACCCACTTCAATGCTCGTACCTCCCACAGGAGAACGCCTGTCCCACACACCCAGTGAAGGGGTTCTTCTTGACCGCCCTACGCGTCACCGCCGTCACCGCAGCGGCCTGCGCCACCGTGCTCGCCGTAGCGCTGCCCTCCTCCGCGATCAACTCCTACAACGCCACACCCGCACCCGAACGCACCGAGGTCGGGGCGCTCGTGGCCACCTGGGACGACGACAACGACCCGGCGACCCCGGACCGCGTCGACTGGGTGTGTTCCGGCACGATGATCGACGCGAACACCTTCCTGACCGCGGCACACTGCACCAGCGACTGGCCGGCCGGCGTCCGGTTCTATGTGTCGCTCGACCAGGACGTCCAGTCGGGACTCGACGCCGCCGCGAAGAAGTACCCGGGCGACCCGGCGGCGCAGGCGAACGCCGTGGCCGTAGCGGGCGTCGCGCACACCAATCTCGACTATCCGGGCCCCGCCTCCGATCCGCACGACATGGCGGTGATCGAACTGCCCGCCGCCAAGGTCGCCTCCCGCTGGTCCTTCACCCCGGCGACCCTGCCGACCGAGAACCAACTGGGCGCGCTCGCCCCCCAGGGGCTGAACTCCACGGACTGGTTCGTGGCCGGGTACGGCACCCAGGAGGCCGCCAACGGTCCGGGCGGCCAGACCCATCCCGGCGGAGGCGTCCGCATGAAGGCACCCGTGACCTTCGACGCCCTCAACGCGGCCTGGGTCCGGCTCGCCATGACGGCTCCCCAGGGCAACGGCGGCGCCTGCTACGGCGACTCAGGCGGGCCCAACTTCGCGGTCATCGGCGGAAAGAACATCCTCGCCGCCACGACCATCACCGGTGACACCCCCTGCTACGCCACCAACGTCACCTACCGCCTCGACACGCCCGAAGCCAGGGCCTTCCTCGCACCATTCGTGAAACTGCCCTGAGGGTGAACGGCACGCGTCCGGAGGGCCGTTGACGGCAAAGGGGCGGGCGTGGAAAACAGGGGGCGACGGCGCCGGCGGTACGGCCGGGGGGAACCCGCGGCCGACGGCACGCTCCGGCGCCCGCCCCGGTCATCTCCGCCTCCCGGAACCCACTGGCCCGACCATCACGGCCGCGCCCCCGGACCTCGCCCTGGCCCACCGCCAGGCGTCGTCGGCGGTCTGGTCCAGAAGCTCGCGCAGCGGCCGTTCGTCGCCCTCCCGCAGCGCGGCGACCAAACTCGCCGGCACCGCCCGGCGGTCCTGTTCGCCGTCCAGGACCTTGCCCATCTGCAGCGCGGCGAGACCGGCCTCGTCGGCGGCGGGCATCCAGACGAACGACCCGCCTTCACGCCTGCGGGTGACGGCGTCCTTGGCCGGCAGACGCGCGAGGACCGTCATGACCGTCGGGTGGGCGAGGCCGGCCGCCAGATGCCGCTGCACCCGGCCCGTGGTCAGCGGCGTCCCGGCCTCGTGCAGCGCCCGCGAGCACCCGTGGCGTGTCCAGGGACGGCAACATGCCGAGAGGTGGGCCCGAGAGGCAGGATCAGTCCCGTGAGTTGCCGAACAGGATGCGGTAACCGATGAGCAGCACCAGGGAGCCGGCGATCGCCGCGCCCCAGGTGTAGAGGTCGAAGAAGTGCTTCTCCACCGGCCGGTCGAGGAAGCGGGCGGAGAGCCAGCCGCCGATGAAGGATCCCGCGACGCCGATGAGGGTGGTGCCGATCAGGCCGCCCGGGTCGCGGCCGGGCAGCAGGATCTTCGCGATGGCTCCGGCGAACAGGCCCAGGATGATCCAGCCGATGATGCCCATGGAGTTGTTCCTCCCGTCGGGTCGGGATCCGCGCCGAGTGCGCCGGAGACCGACACTTGGTTTGCCTGCTTGCGCAAGCCTAGGGGCCGGTCGAGGGGGCCGGACAAGGGGCGTTGGCCTTCGGCGAGGCTCTGGTGATGACCCGTCGAGGTTCTGCTACATGATGAAGACATTGCGCAATCGTGGAACTCGGAGTGGTCCCGGGGCGTCGATCATGATGGATGCCGGAAGTACGAGCGGCTTCGGAGGGTGTGGATGAGTGTGTCCCTGACCAAGGGCGGCAATGTGTCGCTGAGCAAGCAGGCCCCCGGTCTGACTGCTGTGACGGTCGGGCTGGGCTGGCAGGCGAACACCGGGTACGAACCGGATGCGGGCGCGCTGCTGTGCGCACCGTCGGGCAAGGTGCCGTCCGACGAGCACTTCGTCTTCTTCAACAACCTGAGCAGTCCCGACGGCTCGGTCCGCCATCTGGGCGGCGGCAGCCCGGTCGACGGCGACGACCAGCGGATCCAGGTCGATCTGACCAGGGTCCCGGACGAGGTCGAGAAGATCGTCTTCACGGTGTCGCTGTACGAGGGCGCGAGCCGCGGCCAGGCCTTCGGGCAGGTGCACCGCGCGCACATCCGCGTCCTCGACCGGGAAACCGGCACCGAACTGGCCCGCTACGACCTCGCGTCAGGCGGTCTGTCGACCGAGACCGCACTCGTCTTCGGCGAGCTGTACCGGCACGGCGCGGAGTGGAAGTTCCGCGCGGTCGGGCAGGGTTATGCCTCGGGACTCGCCGGCATCGCCACCGACTACGGCGTCTCCGTGCTCAAGGAGACGTCCCCGAGCCCGGTCTCGGACCCGGTCGCCGCACCGCAGACGCACACCGGCACGCATGTGCCGGCCGCCCCATCGAAGCCGCCGGTCGCCGCTCCGCCGGCCCCGGCATTCCCCACATCACCGCACACCACTGGGAGTTCCAGCGTGACCTGCTTCTTCGACCCCAACCACGGCCCTGGCACGACGACCGTGACCTGGTCGCCGCAGTGGGGCGTCCCCCGGCCCGTCCAGGTCTGCGGCGCCTGTGCGCAGCGCGTGCAGACCACCGTGCCGCCGTTCTACACCCCGCCGCAGCAGGGCTATCCGCAGCCCGTGCCGCAGGGCTATCCGCAACAGGGTTACCCCCAGCAGGGTTACCCCCAGCAGGGTTACCCCCAGCAGGGGTACGGCGAGCCGTACGGGGACCACGACCATCATCAGGGCGGCGGCCGGCGCTTCGGTGCGGGTGCGCTCATCGGTGCCGGTGCGGCAGGGCTCATCGGCGGCGCGCTGCTCAACGAGGCGTTCGACGACGACGAGCCTGAGGTCGTGGTGAACAACTTCTACGAGGACTGACCTCCGGAACCGGACCCCTACACTGGGTGCGCGCATGTGCGTCGGCTGTGACGAGGGCGGGGACGGGAGAGGGCTGTGACGGAGAGCGCCGCTGGCTTCGGGGACCCGTCCGTCGAGGTGCTGGCCGAAGCCGCCGCGGCGTTCGGCCTGCTCGCCTCCTCCGCCCGGCTGCATCTGATGTGGGCCCTGTCACAGGGGGAGAGCGATGTCACGCATCTCGCCGACCGGGTGGGCGGAGCGCTTCCGGCGGTCAGCCAGCACCTGGCGAAGCTCAAGCTCGCCGGGCTCGTCCGCGCCCGCCGTGAGGGCCGGCGGCAGGTCTACTACATCGACGATCCCGACGTCGTGACCTTGGTCCGGGTGATGGTGGGTCAGCTGACCGCGCGCTCCGCGCACACCGCCACCCTGGCCCACAGCCTGCGCAGGATCGGCGGCTGAGAGCACCACGCGAACCCGCCGGCCCCAGGACCGGCCCCTTCTCTGTGGCGCTCTCTCGTGCAAGGTCTATATGTCGCTCTTATGTAAGGCGCGTAGACTCCGGCTCCCGTACCGAGCTCGGTCCGCACGGCGATTCATGAGATGCCTCACCTGTGAATCATGTGTGTATCTGTGCAGTTCGGGCCGCAGGTTTGTTAGATTGCGCAACCATGCAAGCAGGGGCGGAGCGGCGCGCTTCGCCCGCCCGTACATCGCCGCCCGGGGCGGGCCGTACACCCCACGGCCTGGTCCGACGGGCCCGACCGTTCATGGGAGTGGGAGATGAGCGACCCGTGGGACGGGCCCACCGGGCAGGCCACGCGCAGCCATGGCGCGCGGGTGCCCGGACAGCGAGCGGCCGAGCCCGACGGGTCGCCTCCGCCGGGCGGCCGGGCCGCGGCGCGGGCGGCTGCCCGTGGGCGCGGCGGCGGGCGGGGGCGCCGGGCCCGGCCGGTGGGCCGCGGCAGGAAGGCGCTGAAGATCCTCGGCATAGGCATGTCGGCGGTCATCGTGGTCACCGCAGGTGCGGGCTGGTGGTTCTACGAGCATCTGAACGGCAACATCCACAGCGTCGCGCTCGACGGCAAGGGCGGTAGCGAGAAGGCCGACGCCTTCGGCCGCACCCCGATCAACATCCTGGTGATGGGCTCGGACGGCCGCACCAGCGCGGCCGACTGCAAACTCGGCGGCGGCTGCTCGAAGACCGGGGTGCAGAGCGGCAGCAATGCGGACGTGGAGATGGTGCTGCACATCTCAGCGGACCGGTCCAACGCGACGGTGATGAGCATCCCGCGCGACACCATGACCCAGGTCCCGGCCTGCAAGGACAGTGAGACGGGCCAGTCCACGTCCGGTTACTACGGCCAGATCAACAGCGCCCTGCAGTACGGCCCCGCCTGTCAGGTGGCCACGGTCCACCAGCTCACCGGCATCCCGATCGACCACTTCGTCAAGCTCGACTTCTCCGGCGTCGTGAAGATGTCCGACGCGATCGGGGGCGTCTCCGTCTGCGTCAGCGACGACGTGTACGACACCTACTCCCATCTGAAGCTGTCCCAGGGCAACCACACCCTCAAGGGCGAGGCGGCGCTGGAGTTCGTCCGCTCCCGGCACGGTTTCGGCGACGGCAGCGATCTCGGCCGTACGATCTCGCAGCACATCTTCCTCAGCGCGATGATCCGCAAGTTCAAGAGCGCGGGCACGCTCACCGACCCCACCGCGGTCTACGGCCTCGCGGACGCCGCCACCAAGGCGCTGACCGTGGACGACGGCCTGGGCAGCGTGAAGAAGCTGATCTCGCTCGCGTCGGACGTGAACAAGGTGCCGACCAAGCGGATGACGTTCACGACGATGCAGACGGCCCCCGACCCGAACAACAAGGACCGGGTGGTCGTGGGCGCCGGTGCCAAGACGCTGTTCTCCACCATCGCCAACGACCAGTCGCTGAGCACCGGCTCCGGCCAGAAGTCCGCGGCGGCCTCGGCGACCGCGAAGGCCACCGCCTCGGCCGTGCCCGCCGCGCAGATAGCCGTCACGGTCGAGAACGGCACCACGGTCACCGGGCGCGCCTCGGCCGTCGCGACGGCCCTGACCGACCAGGGCTTCAGCTCCGGCACGACCACGGCCAACGCACCGAGCCCCGCGACGACCAGCACGCTGACCTACGGCACCGGTCAGAAGGCGGAGGCCGAGACGGTCGCCAAGGCGCTCGGCCTGTCCTCCTCGCACCTGAAGCAGGGCACCGGCAGCGGCCTGACCCTGGTCATCGGCAGCGACTGGCCCAGCGGCACCACCTTCCCGGGCGGCAAGTCCGCACCGGCGCCGGCCGACACCAAGGCCGCCGTCGGAGGTGCCCACGCCTCCACCGCCGACCAGGCCAAGACCTGTGCCAAGGTCAGCCCCTACAAGACGGTCAACCTCAACGGCGTCCCCATGACACCGGCCCAGGCCTACGCCGCGGCACGCGGCAAGCCCGACTCCGACGCCTGACCGACGGCGACCGAGCCGGTGACCCGGTTGTACTGTTGCGCAAGACCGCACGCCGGAGAGGGGTGGGCACGATGTTCCGCAACGGACTGGAACCCTGGCACCTGCTGATCGTGGCGATCGTCGTGATCGTGCTGTTCGGCTCGAAGAAGCTGCCCGAGGCCGCGCGCGGGCTGGGCAAGTCCATGCGCATCCTCAAGAGCGAGGCCAAGGCCATGAAGCAGGACGACGCCGCCGGGCCGTCCAGCGCTCCCACGGTCGAGAGCGGGCCGGCCGACTGAGCCGCGTCCACCGTGCGGGTCAGGGGCTGGCGATGTCGAAGCCGTATCGCAGGGGCTCGCTGGTGACGGTGTAGTCGCGTCGGTACAGATACACCGCCTCGGCACGTACGCCGCCGGGGGGTGCGGCCTCGACCTGGCAGGGGTACGTCACCTGGATCACGCGCGGCCGGTCGGAGACCTTCATCCGCAGCCCGTCCGCCGGCCCGCCGTCGAGCACGGCGGTCTCCCAACCCGTCACCTCGGTAGTCTCCACACCGGAAAGTTTAAGGGTTGCGCAAGTCTCGCTCCCGTGAGCCGGGTCACTGACGGCCGCCGGTGGATCTCATGGCCCGACTACGCAGGTCGTTGCGAGGCGGCCGCTTCGGGGCGCAGGTCGGACAGGGTGAGTGGGTGGGCCGGAGCGTCGGACACGGCGACATGAGACGTCACCCGGAGATCGGGGCCGATGTGGAGCAACTCGCCAGGTGCCATGAGCTGCCAGTGCGGGCTCTCGTCCATGGGCTCGCTGGCCACGACGACCGCCGGACGATCACCCAGATGCGCGGAGCGCACCCGCAGATGACCGTGCCGGCCGGAGTGGTCGAGATGCCGCGAGCCGTGGTGACCGCCTGCCGGGCGCCGCAGGACGTACAGCTCGTGGGTCGCGGGATAGCGCAGGGCCCAGAGCTCCTGCGCGGTGACAAGAATGATGTTGAGCGCGTACAGGGGCAGGTTCCCGGCGACCCAGCGGGCCGCGGACGCGAGGCCGGCGGACACGTCCCCGCCGTGCGCCGCCGTCTCCCGCGTGACCAGGGCGAAGAAGCGCTCGGAGTCGGTGTCCCCGTGCACCAGTGAGCGGTCCTCGCCGAGATGGCGGTCGAGCTCGTCCAGACCCTCGATCACACCGTTGTGCGCGAACAGCCGCCCGTCCTGCTCGAAGGGGTGTGTGTTGCGCAGTTCCAGCCCGCCGGTCGAGGCATAGCGGATGTGCGCGAGGAAGGTGGCCGACTCGACCTCCCGGGCCTCCCGGGCGAAGGCGCGGTCCTCGTACGCGGCGATCGCCGCCTTGTGCACCTCCGGCGTGCCGTCCGCCTCGAAGTACCCGAGCCCGGTGCCGTCGGGCTCACGGCGGCTCTGCACGCTGAGACTGTCGGGGGCGTCCAGCAGCCAGAACGTGGCATGTGTGCGCAGCGGGGAACTGATGAGCCCGAACAGTCGGCACACGAATTCCTCCTCGTCACCCGTCTTCCGCCGAGCCCCGTCGTCCGGCGCCCCGCCCGGACGACCATGGTCCCGCGCGCCGTAGGTTCGCGCACTCGCGCAACGGAGGAATCCGGCCCCGCGCTCAGCGCCTTCGTCCCGCCGACGGCTTCCTCAAGCGGTCGGTCGCAGTGCCGAGTCGAGCGCCGCGTCGATCGTCGGATGAGCGAAGGCGAAACCCGCCTTGTGCAGGGCGGCCGGTACGACGCGTGCGCTGCATGTGATGCTCGCGGCGAACTCGCCGAGCGCCGCGCGCAGGACGAAGGCCGGGACGGTGGCGAGCGCCGGACGGTGCAGGGCGCCGCTCAGTGCCCGGGTCACCTGGCGGTTCGTGAGCGGTTCGGGGGCCGTGAAGTTGACGGGGCCGGAGAGCTCCTCGGTGTCGAGGGCGAAGCGGAGCGCCGCGATGTGGTCGATCCGGGAGATGAACGGCCAGTACTGGTCGCCGGACCCGAGCCGGCCGCCCAGGCCGAAGCGGAAGAGCGGGAAGAGCCGGCCGAACGCGCCGCCCTCGGCGGAGACGACCAACCCGGTGCGCGGGTGCACCACGCGGATGCCGGCCTGCCGGGCCGGGTCGGCGGCCGCCTCCCAGTCGACGCAGACGGAGGCCAGGAAGTCGTTCCCGGCCGACTCGCTCTCCTCGACGGTCCGTTCGCCGGTGTCGCCGTAGTAGCCGGTCGCGGACGCGGACACCAGGACGCGCGGCGGGTCGGGGGACGCGGCGCAGGCTCGCGCGACGGTGTCGGTGCCGCGCACCCGGCTGTCGCGGATCTCCCGCTTGTAGGCGGCCGTCCACCGCTTGTCGCCCACGCCCGCACCGGCGAGGTGTACGACGGCGTCGGCACCGTCCAGCGCGCCGGGCTCGACCCGGCCCGCGACCGGATCCCAGTGCGCGCACTTGCTGCCGTCGGCAGGTGCGGCGGTGGACCGGTCGCGGACCAGGCGGACCACCTGGTGGCCGTCGGCGAGGAGGGAGCGGGTGAGGGCGGAGCCGATGAGTCCGGTGGATCCGGTGATCACAACGCGCATATGGCGTCCTCCCGAGAAGGCTCCTGCTTCAAATTTGAATCATGGCGCACGATACACCAGTTGCTTGTAGTTTCAAGTAAACCGGCGAAGCCGGCCCGCTCGGGACCGTGTCGACCTGGCGCGGCCCACCAGATCCACGGCGGCCGGCTGCCACTCGGGATACGCGAAGTCGAACCCGGCCGCCGCCAGCCGGCCCGGGACCACCCGGCGGCTCTTGAGCAGCAACTCCGTGTCCGAGCGCAGCGCGAAGGCCCCCAGCTCGGCCATCCACCGGGTCGCCGGCAGCCCCACGGGGACGCCCCGGGCCGTACGCAGCGTCCGCATGAACTCCTGCTGCGGGAGCGGGCCGGGGGAGGCCAGGTTGACCGGTCCCTCCATGTCGTCCCGGTCGATCAGGAACTTCACCGCCCGGACGAAGTCCTTGTCGTGGATCCAGGAGACGTACTGCGCACCGCCGGCGACCGGCCCGCCCAGCCCCAGCCGGGCCAGTCCGAGCAGCACGTCGAAGACCCCGCCCCGGTCCGGGCTCATCACCATCGCCGAGCGCAGTGCCACCTTCCGCGTCGCCGGCGTCGGTGCCTCGGCCTGGGCGCGTTCCCAGTTCCTGGCGATGTCGACGCTGTAGGACCAGTAGTCCGGAACTCCGGTCTCCGAGCCGCCGATCACACCGGTCGCCTCGTCGTTCGGCGCGTCGAAGCGATGGGCGTAGATCGTCGCCGTACTCATCTGCAGCCACACCCGCGGCGGTTGCGCGGCGGCGGCGATCGCCTGCCCGACCACGCGCGCCGAGTTCACCCGCGAATCCATCATGGCCCGCAGGTTCTCGGCGGTGTAGCGGCAGGAGACGCTGCGTCCGGCCAGGTTGATGACGACGTCACTGCCGTCGACCACCTCGGCCCAGCGGCCGAGTGTGGTCCCGTCCCAGCCGACCTGCCGCTCATCCGTCGGACGCCGGGTCACCACGGTGACCTCATGACCGGCTGCCGTCAGCGCACGATCGAGAATCGTGCCGATCTGTCCGGTTCCCCCAGGCAGAACTACCTTCATCGAGCCCCCTCGGTTCGGTACTCCCAGCGTAGCCGTAGATTTGAACGCGTTCAAAAGAATGGCGGACGGGGTCGACAACTGCCCAAGAGCACCTTTCTGTTGACATGTGCTGCGGTAAGGTACGAGCTGTTTGGTTTAATTTTCAGCTTGAGGAGGGTCCATGGCTCAGCAGGAGCGAGCTGTCCGGACCCGACGTGCTGTTCTGGAAGCCGCCGCCGCGGTGTTCGCCGAGCGCGGCTACGCGGCGGCCACCATCGCCGAGATCCTCACCAGGGCCGGCGTGACCAAGGGCGCCCTGTACTTCCACTTCGACTCCAAGGCCGCACTCGCCCAGGGTGTGCTGCAGGAGCAGATGAGCACGGAGTACCACGTCCCCCGGGAACTGAAGTTGCAGGAGTGGGTGGACGCGGGCATGACCCTGGCGGAGCGGCTGCCCCGGGAGCCGATGCTGCTCGCGGGCGTCCGGCTGTCGGCCGACCTGCAGGGCCGCGATGTCTTCGGCAGCGCATGGCCGGCCTGGGCCGAGCTGACCGGCTCGCTCCTGACGGAGGCCAAGGAGCGCGGTGAGGTACTCCCGCACGTGGTGCCCGACGAGACCGCCCAGGTCTTCCTCGGTGCGTGGATCGGGGTGCAGTTCGTGTCGCAGGCCGTCGCGCACTGGGCCGACCTCGACCACCGTATGTCGGCCCTCTTCGACCATCTGCTCCCCGCCATCGCCGCCCCGGCCGTCCTCGTCCGCCTCGACACCGCGCCGGACCGGGGGGCCAGGGTGATCGCGGAGGTCCGGCAGCGGCCGGCGGCGACTCTGGCGGGCGTCAACAGCTGAGTGGGGCCATGCGTTGCGCCCCGCAGCGCCAGTCACGGCGGCGCATATCAAACCGCTGGGTCGGTTTCCTGTCATGCCGGCAGGTTGAGCGGATGACGTCCATGCCCATGATCCTGTTGCTGCCCGGGAGCCTGCGGAGGATCCCACGAACGGGGCCGTGCGTAATTCGTTGGACAACTCCTTTGCAGAAGGTCAGCGTTGGTTCAATGGAGCAGGAGAAGATCTGGGACGCAGCCGTCGCCCGGCGCTACGACACGCCCGGCACCGGGATGTTCGCTCCCGAGGTTCTGGCACCCACGGTGGAACGCCTCGCCGAACTCGCGGACGGCGGAGCGGCGCTGGAGTTCGCGATCGGGACCGGCCGGGTCGCCGTCCCGCTGGCCGAGCGAGGGGTTCCCGTCACCGGCATCGAGCTGTCCGGGCCGATGGTGGAGCAACTGCGGACCAAGGTCGACGAAGCCACGATCCCCGTGGTCATGGGTGACATGGCGACGACCCTCGCCCCGGGGACGTACAGCCTCGTCTACCTCGTCTACAACACGATCTCCAATCTGCTCACGCAGGCCGAGCAGGTTGAGTGCTTCCGCAACGCCGCCCGCCATCTCGCGCCCGGTGGCCGGTTCGTGATCGAGCTGTGGGTGCCGGAGCTGCGCACGCTTCCCCCGGGCAAGGAGGCCACCGTGTGGCGCGCCGACGCCGGCTATGTCGGGCTGGACACCTACGACGTCCTCAACCAGCGTGTCGTGTCGCACCACTTCCGCTTCGACGAGACCGAGGAGGCCCGGCTGTACCGCAGCCCGCACCGCTACATCTGGCCGTCCGAGCTCGACCTCATGGCCCAACTGGCTGGCTTTGAACAGGAGTCCAGGCATGCCGACTGGTCCGGCAGCGAGTTCACCGCCGACTCGCGTTCCCATGTCTCGGTGTACCGGCTGCCGCTGACGCGCTAGGCCCTGTCGTCAAACTCCCTCCCCCAGCCTTCGGCCGGGCGGTGCCCCCAGCCCCACGACGCCATGCACGCTCCCCCAAAGGGGGCACCCCCACTCGCCGCACCGGGCCCGGGCCCAAGTACATCCAGTACGAGGGCCAGAGCCCGGCGCTCCCCCAGCCTTCGGCCGGGGGGATCCCCAGAGCACGCACCTACTGCATACATCAGCCGCTCCGCGGCGGGCGCGAGGCCCGCCCTCCGGGCGGACGGCGGGAGTTTGACGACAGGACCTAGTCGGCCCCAGCGCCGCACCCCACCGGTCGGCCCCGGCGTCAGGAAGGCAGCAGCCGCAGCGCGTACAACGCGGCGCCCAGGTCGGCGAGGGCCATCGGGTCGGTGAGCGGACGCCCGGTCAGCTCCTCGATGCGGCGCAGTCGGTAGCGCACGGTGTTGGGGTGGACGAAGAGCCGTTCCGCGGCCCCGGCGGCCACCCCGCCCGAGGCGAACCAGTGACCGAGGGTCTGCAGCAGCCGTGCCCGCTCCGCCTCCGGCAGTTCGAGGAGCGGGCCCAGGGAGACCTCGACCAGCCGGCTCGCCTCCGCCGGGGCGGCGGCAACCAGCATCGCCAGCGGGCTGTCGTCGAACCGGGTGACCCCCGGACCCTCGCCGGGCAGTCCGGCCAGGGCCAGCCGGGCGAACCGCAGCGCCTGCGGCGTGTCCCGCAGCGAGTCGAACCGTGGGCTGACGCCGACCCGGGCGCGCCGGCGGCGCAGCGCGCGCAGGCTCACCGTCTCCGCGTCCCGATGTCCGAGCGAGAGCAGCCCGATCTGCTGGTCCGGCAGCAGCCGCCACACCGAGGGCACGCCCGAGCGGCGCAGGGCCGCCTCGATCCCGGGCAGCGGTTCCTGGCCGGGATCCGGCACCGACGCGGCCACCACCGCGTACGGCCCGCGCTCCGGCAGAGCGAGCTGCCGGGCCGCCTCCCACGGCGTCGTACGATCCGCGAGGGCGCCCGTGAACAACGCCTCGGCCAGGGCCGACCGGCGGGCCTCCCGCTGCAGCGCCAGCTCGGCGCTGGCCTCACGGTACGCGGCAGCCACGGCCTCCGCATACCGGCCGAACAGCGCCCAGATCTCCGAGGAGCCGGCAACCAACTCCGCGTCCGTGACCTCCGGATGCCTGCGTGCCTCGTCGACCATCTCCGACCACAGCAGCTCGAAACCGACCCGGTAGGCGTGCAGTGTGTCCGCCAGCGGCACGCCCTGCTCGGCACGCAGCCGTCCGGTCTGCTGAGCGGCTCCGACATCGGGTTCCGCGCCGTAGGCGAAGCGTCGGAGGAGCAGATCGGCGTTGCCCTCGCAGGACTCTTTGAGCGACGCGAAGGGGATCAGCGAGTCGTCCGCGTACGACTCGACCTCCGCACGAATGCGCTCGACCATCCGCTCGCCCAGCTCCGGAAGGCGCCCGCGCAGCGCCGCCCCCACATTCGACAGACCCATACCCGCAGCGTACGACGCTCTTTTTGGTCCCGGGAACAACTCCGGCACGGGCGAACTGTGGGCGTCACCATGGACGCCCCTGACCGTGCACGCGACCATGCCGGGAGCGCTCGCGATGGGACCCGTGAGCGCGGCGGGAGCATGCGTGCGAGGAGGCATCATGGCCAATCTGGCGGAATTCCTGGTGGACACGGCGCGACGGCTGCCCGAGCGCCCGGCGCTGCGGCTCGGCACGGCGACCACCAGCTACGCCGAGCTCGACCGGCTCAGCGCCCAGGCCGCCGCACTGCTGCGCAGCGAGGGCCTGCGCACCGGCGACCGGGTCGCGCTGATGCTCCCGAACGTGCCCGAGTTCGTCGTCCTGTACTACGCCGTCCTGCGCGCCGGCGGCATCGTGGTGCCGATGAACCCGCTGCTGAAGGAGCGCGAGACCGAGTACCACCTGCGGGACTCCGGCGCCGTGCTGCTCTTCGAGTGGCACCAGGCGCCGGGCGAGGGCGCCGCGGGCGCGGCCGCCGCCGGTGTGCGGCACCTGACGGTCGAACCGGCCGCCTTCGCCGCCGAACTGGCAAGCCTGGAGCCCGAGTACGAGGTGACGGCCGCCGCCGGCGACGACATCGCCGTGCTGCTCTACACCTCGGGCACCACGGGCCGTCCCAAGGGCGCCGCGCTCACCCACGCCGGGCTGCGCCACAACACCGAGGTCAACGTCACCGAGGTGCAGCGGCTGACCTCCGACGACGTGATCGTCGGCTGCCTGCCGCTGTTCCACATCTTCGGGCAGACCTGCACCATGAACGTCGCCGTCCGCAGCGGCGCGTCCCTCACCCTCGTCCCCCGCTTCGAGCCGCAGACCGTGCTCGACGCCATCGCCCGCGACCGGGCGACCGTCTTCGAGGGCGTCCCGACCATGTACGCGGCGCTGCTCCAGCACCCGGGCGCCGACGCGGCCGACGTGTCCAGCCTGCGCATGTGCGTCTCGGGCGGCGCCTCCCTGCCGGTGGAGATCCTGCACGGGTTCGAGCGACGCTACGGCTGCATGGTGCTGGAGGGCTTCGGCATGTCCGAGACCAGCCCGGTCGTCTCCTTCAACCACCCCGACCGCCCGCGCAAGCCCGGATCGATCGGCACCCCCGTCCGCGACGTCGAGGTCCGGCTGCTCGACGACTCCGGCCGGGACGTCGCACCGGGGGAGGTCGGTGAACTGGCCGTGCGCGGACCCAACGTGATGAAGGAGTACTGGCACCGCCCCGAGGAGACGGCCGCCGCCATCCCCGACGGCTGGCTGCGCACCGGCGACCTGGCCCGCCAGGACGAGGACGGCTATCTGTACATCGTCGACCGGAAGAAGGACCTGATCATCCGCGGCGGCTACAACGTCTACCCCCGCGAGATCGAGGAGGTGCTGCACGAGCATCCCGCCGTCGCCCTCGCCGCGGTCCTCGGGGTGCCCGACGAGCGGCTCGGCGAGGAGGTGGTCGCCGCGGTCGTCCTGCGCCCGGGAGCCCAGGCGGACACCGAGGAGTTGCAGCGGTTCGTCCGGGACCGGGTCGCCGCCTACAAGTACCCGCGCCGGGTCTGGCTGACGGACGCGCTGCCGATGGGCCCGAGCGGCAAGATCCTCAAGCGGGAGATCACCGCGCCGACGCCCTGAGCTCAGCCGCCAGCGGTATGAACGGACTGTTCACAATAAGCAGTTGACGTCATGTCGTGTTGAACGCAACCCTTGTCGCATGTCATCGACCGCTGATCACACCGACCCCTTCAACCCTCCGCGGCCGGAGCAGGCGCGGGCCCAGCGGGTCCACGCCTGCCTCTTCCGCATCGCCGAGCGGCACGCGGCGACGGACGGGCAACGGCGTCGGCAGACCCACCCGTCGGTCCTCGCGCCGCACGAGGCCGTACGGCTCGTGACGTTCCTGCTGAGCGGGGCGGCACTGCTCGACGAGGGCGAGCCGGAGGTGGACCGTGCCGACATCACGGCCGCGTTGAGCCTCGTACCGCTGGTGCGAGCGGAGCTGGACGAACTGGAGGCCTCGCTCCTGCAGATGGCCCGCGGCCGGGGCATGACCTGGCCCGAGATCGCCTTCGGCCTCGGACTCGGCACCCCGCAGGCCGCCAGACAGCGATACGAACGACTGGCCGACCGCACCACCGCCGCCGACGAGGACGCCTGACACGTGGACCGGCCGTCGGCCGCCGCGCCTGAAGGACGTCAAGTCGCCCTGCGCGTAAGGCATCCCTCGCGGAACCGCTGGTTGAGCCGGTTGCGGTCGCAGAACGCCACGTACCGGCCGCCCAGCGACCAGGTGGGCGCGCCGGGCGGCCCGTCGGTTGCCAACGGCCGGGTCAGCACCTGCACGGCACCTGTGGCCAGGGTGCGCAGCAGCAGGGACGTCCTCGCAGGCCAGAAGGGAGCCGTCCGGAGACAGCGCGGGATACAGCCGGCCGCCCCCGGTCACCGGCTCGTCGGCGCCGCTGCCGAGGTGGTGACGGCGTACGGCCACCAGCCCGTCCCGGTCCGTGCAGCAGCGACCACAGATGGAAGCCGCCGCCGCGATAGCCGCACACGGCCAGCGTCCTCCCGTCGGGGAACAGCGCGGGGCGCGTCGCCTCCAGCTCCCAGCCCGTCACCTGTACGGCCGTCCCCCCGTCCCGGGGCACCCGCCACAGCACCCCCTGCACCTCGGCGATCAGGTCACCGCCGGCCCGGCTGCCGGTGATCGAACCCCCGGTCATCCGGGTGCAGTTGAGGAACCGCCCCCCCGTCGCCGGCCCGCGCACCGGGCCCGCCCGGCAGCCCGACCGCCGTCGCCGCCCGTGTGGAGACCGCCGCTGTGACCAGCCCTGCCGCCGCCGTCGCGAGAAACCCGCGCCGACCCACGCCGCCGAAGTCCATCCCCGGTCCTTCCTGCCTGCCGTCCGTCGTTCAGCCAAGTGGCAGCGGTACATCCCGCACGAGTGCGCCATTTCGGCCACACCGGCCGCGGCCCACGCCCAGGGCAACGCCCCGACCGGACGGCGGTCACGCGGGGTCACCCTGCCGCGCCGATGGCTCCGGAACCTCACCAGCCCGTCAGCAGCAGGTGGTTGAGGAGCAGGGCCAGGGTCGCCTGGGCGACGAGCCAGGGTCGGGGACGGGGGAGGAGGGCGCAGGCGGGGAGGAGCCAGAGGGCGAAGGGCAGCCAGATGCGTTCCGTCTCCGCCTTGCTCATGCCGGACAGGTCGGCGACCAGCAGGGCGAGCAGCGCGGCGGTCACGAGGAGTGCCAGGTGCAGGTCCGCGGGGCGACGGGCGCCGGTCCCGGGGAGGAGTGTCGTGGTCGTCCGGCGCAGCCCCGCCGCCGTGGCCGGGCCGGTGATGAGGACGGTGCAGGCGAGGTTGGCCCAGACCCAGTAGCCGTAGGGGCGGGTGCCGCCGATGCCCTGGTAGTAGCGCGTGACGAGGAGGTGGTAGGCGTGCCACCAGTCGAAACCGGCGAGCGTGAACACCACCGGGAACACGGCCAGTCCGGCGAGCAGGGACAACAGCAGGGCCGGGCGTTCCCGGAGTTCCCGGCGCGCGAGCGCGACGACCGCAGCGCCGATCAGAGCGAACAGTGTGAGGCCGTAGGAGAGGTAGCAGGTCAGGCCGAACAGAAGGCCCGAGGCCGCCGCGTACCCGTGGGACCGGCGGGTCAGGGCCAGCGCGAGCAGCCCCAGCGACCAGGCGGCGACGGCCGCGAAGTAGCCGTCGGCGGAGGTGCCCTGCCACACCGCGGCCGGGGCCAGCACCAGGAACGGCGCGGCCCGCCGCGCGAGCGTCTCGTCGGCCAGCGCGCGGAGCGCGATCAGCACGGCCACGCAGCCCGTCGCACCCACGGTGATGCACCACATCCCGGCCCAGCCGCCGCCCCGCAGCCCGATCCGGTCCAGCAGCACGAAGGTGAGCGTGGCGGCCGGCGGATGACCGGCGATATGGGCGGGCCAGGGGTCCGGAGTCCCGCTGACGATGTGGTGGGTGAAGTCGCGCAGGGTGGCCGGGATGTCATGGAAGCGGTCGATGACCCGGAGGTATTCGTTGCGGGTGGTCAGCCGGACCGCGATGCCCTGCTGCCAGCCGTCGACCAGGGCGAGGGACACGATCCAGACCAGGGCGGCCGCCCAGGCCGCCGCGAGCAGTCCGCGCCAGGGCAGCCGGGCCGCGACGGCGGGGCCGTACGCCACGGTGGCCGCCGCCACCGCCAGGGCGGCCGGGGTGCCGGGGCCGAGATGCGGGTCCCAGTCCGCGAACAGCGGCGGCCAGTGCACGAACAGGGTGTGGCGGGTGTCCTGAATGTGCCGGCCGACGACGACGGCCGCCGTCACGAGGAGAGCGGCGGCACCGGCGGCGTACAGGTCACGGCGGAGAGATCGGGTCACACCGGAACGCTAGGCCGGGGGAGCGGCGACCGGCCGCCGTTCGGACCGGACGTCAGCGTTTCGTCACCGGTCAGGGACCCATTTCCGGGGGTCCCCCGGCCTACGGTCGGGACATGCGCGACCATTCCCGGCTTCCCACGTCCCCAGGCTTCTGGCGCAGCCCGCTGCGCGGCCCCTGGTTCACCTCGGTGCTCGGCCTCATCCTGCTCGTCGGCATCACCGTGCTGTTCGTGACCGGCCTGGTGTCGTACGCCGCCTACAACCCAGGCCTGTCGCGGGTCAACGACATGACTCCGGACAAGGGCATCCTGGGCTTCTACCTCTTCGCCTGGCCCACCGACCCGGTATGGCTGTACCGACTCACCCAGGGCGTCCACGTCACCCTCGGCATCACCCTGATCCCCGTCCTGCTGGCCAAGCTGTGGTCGGTGGTGCCGAGGCTCTTCACCCTGCCGCCGGCCCGCTCCCTCGCACACGCGCTGGAACGGATCTCCCTGCTGCTGCTCGTCGGGGGAGGGCTGTTCGAGTTCACCACCGGAGTCCTCAACGTCCAGCTGGACTATGTCTTCCCGGGCTCCTTCTACCCGCTGCACTTCTACGGAGCATGGGTGTTCTTCGCCGCGTTCCTCGCACACGCCGCGCTGAAGACGCCCACGGCGGTACGGGCCGTTCGGCAGCGTCGGCAGGAGCGGAACGACCTGGTCTCACCGCGACCCGACGCGCCCACCGTCTCCCGGCGCGGCGCGCTGGGGCTGGTCGGCGGGGGCTCCCTGCTGCTGTTCCTGACCACGGTCGGGCAGAGCCTGGGTGGGCCCTTCCGCCGTACCGCCCTGCTCGCCCCGCACGGCACCGCCGATCCCGGCGGCGGCCCGAACGGCTTTCAGATCAACAAGACCGCCGCCTACGCCGGCATCACCGCGGCCGACACCCACGAGGACGCCTGGCGGCTCGTCGTCACCGGCCGCACCGGCACGGTCCGGCTCAGCCGCGCCCAGCTGCTCCAACTGCCGCAGCACAGCGCCTCGTTGCCCATCGCCTGCGTGGAGGGCTGGTCGACCGCGGACCAGTGGTGGCGCGGGGTGCGGCTGCGCGACCTCACCGCGCTCGTCGGGTACGACGGTGATCCGCCGGACGTGCTGGTGGAGTCCCTGCAGCGACATGGAGCGTTCCGGCGTGCGGCCCTGCGCGCCAACCAGGTGGCCGACGGACGCTCGCTGCTCGCGCTCTTCGTCAACGGTGAGGAACTGTCCCCCGACCACGGTCACCCGGCACGGATCATCGTCCCGGGGGCACCCGGCGTGCTCAACACCAAGTGGGTGGCCCGACTGACCTTCGGAGACCTGTGATGCCGCGCCGCGTACACCTGGGTAGTCCCTTCCAACTGCTGCTGCTCGCCTGCTCGTTCGCCCTCGCCGCGTACGCCGGGGTGCGGCTGCTCGCCGGCGACTGGTTCGAGGTGGCGCTGTGGATCGTGGGCGCCGCCCTGCTGCACGACCTCGTCCTGCTGCCGCTGTACACGGTGGCCGACCGGGCGGTCACCGGCGGCCTGGGGGCGGCCGGACGGCGCGGCTGGACGCTTTACGTGCGCGTCCCGGCCCTGCTGTCCGGGCTGCTCCTGCTCGTCTGGTTCCCGCTGATCAGCGGCATGACGGCCGGGCGCTACCGGTCGGCCACCGGACTCTCCCCGGACGGTTTCCTCACCCGCTGGCTGCTGATCACCGCCGTACTCTTCGGCGGCTCGGCGCTGCTGCTGGGATGGCGCGTGCGCAGGGCGGCGAAGCACCGGCCGCCCGCCGACCACTGAGCGACGGACCGCCACCCGGCCCTGCGCGCGTACCGCAGCAGGGCCGGGGTGCCGAGGCGCGCCCAGGGAAACGGCGCACCGGTGGCCCGGGCGGCGCCGACCGTGTCGACCACCTGGACCCGGGCGCGTTCGTCGACGTGTCCCGGCACGGTCTCGGCGATCAGCAGCCCGCCCGGGCGCAGCAGCGCGGCCACCCGCTCCAGCAGGACGGAAGGCTCCCCGCCGATGCCGATGTTGCCGTCCATGAGCAGCACGGTGTCCCAGCGCCCCTCTCCGGGCAACGGCTCGAACACAGAGCGCCGCAGCGCCTGCCCGCCGAACTCGATGGTGTGGTCGACGGCGGCCTCGCTGACGTCGATGCCGAGCACGGTACGGCCCCGGGCGGCGAGCTCCGCCACCAGCCGGCCGGGGCCGCAGCCCACGTCCAGGACGGCGCCCTCGCAGCGGTCCAGGACCTCCCTGTCGACCTGATCGGCTCGGCCGCACCAGCGCTCCACCTCCAGCGGCAGCAGCCAGCCGTCGGTGCGGCGCAGGAACAGGGGGCCGCGGCCGGTGCGCAGGGCGGCGGAGTAGGGATCCGCAGTCGCCCAGGCGACATTGCCGCCCATCACCGGGTGACCGGCGTACAGTGGGCCAGCTGGGCGGCGAACCGGCCGTGCCGGGCGAGCGCGGCGACGGCGTGCGCGTCGGCGGCGGTGTCGACGTCCCGCAGCCGCGGCAGCTCACGCACCCGCAGTCCGGCAGCCAGCAGCCGCTCCCGCTGCGCGGCCCCGGTCACCGGCGTCGACATGGGCACGCCCCGCAGCAGCGCGGGGTCGGGCTCGGCCAGGCCCAGCGCCCAGAAGCCGCCGTCCTCGGCCGGGCCGAGGTAGGCGTCGCAGCCCGCGAAGTCCACGGTGAGCAGCTCCGGCGTCACCTGCGGGGTGTCCATGCCGATGAGCAGCGCCGGTCCCGAGCAGTGCGCGAAGGCGTCCGCCAGCCGCTCGTCCAGCCCGCCCGCGCACTGCGGCAGCACCTCGAAGCCGGCCGGCAGCCACGGTCCCGGCGCCCCGTCGAGGACCAGGACCCTGCGGGTCGCGGGCGCCGCAGCCACGGCGTGCAGGGTGTCCACGAGCGCCGCCTCCGCCAGCCGGGCCGCCTGCTGCGGGGTGAACGGCGGGGTGAGCCGGGTCTTGACCCGCCCCGGCAGCGGTTCCTTGGCGATGACGAGCAGCGTGGTCACCGTACGAGCCCCCCGTCGGCCGGGGTCTCGGCCAGCACGCGGCTCATGTCCCGCACCGCCTGCCAGGTGCCGCGCCACGTGCCCGTCACCTTGGAGGCGCCGGTGCGCGGCCGGTAGGGCACGTCGTGTTCGGCGATGCGCCAGCCGGCGTCGGCCGCGCGGACGACCATCTGCAGCGGATAGCCGCTGCGCCGGTCGGTGAGGCCGAGCGCGAGCAGCGGCTCACGGCGGGCGGCGCGCAGCGGGCCCAGGTCGTGCAGGCGCAGCCCGGTACGGCGGCGCAGCATGCGGGCCAGTGCGAGATTGCCCGCGCGGGCGTGCGCCGGCCAGGCGCCCCGGCCCTCAGGACGCCGCCGGCCGAGGACCAGGTCGGCCGCGCCGTCCCGGATCTCCCGCACGAAGGGAACGAGCAGCGCGGGGTCGAGGGAGGCGTCGCAGTCGCAGAAGCACACGATCTCGGCCGTGGCCGCGGTCAGTCCGGCGTGGCAGGCGGCGCCGAAACCGCGCCGCGGCTCGTGCACCACCGTCGCGCCGAGCGCACGGGCGATGTCGGGGGAGCCGTCGGTGGAACCGTTGTCGACGACGAGGGCGCGCCAGCCGGCCGGAATCCGGTCGAGCACCCAGGGCAGGGCCTCGGCCTCGTCCAGGCAGGGCAGCACCACGTCGACGTCCGCTGAAGTGGTCGTCACGGTCTCACCCTACGAACGCCAATCGGGCAAATCGGGCTCATGGTCCTTACGAAACGCGGACACCCGGCCCGCGGCCGGACACCGGTGGCCGCGCGGTGCGACGCTGGAGGCATGCAATCGCTGTACGAGCCCCACGGGACCGAAGCCGCAGGCGAGACGGCCCGGATCCTGGTCGTGGACGACGATCCGACCGTCGCCGAGGTCGTCACCGGATATCTGCACCGCGCCGGCTATCTGGTCGACCGCGCCGACGACGGCCCGACCGCCCTCACCCGCGCCGCCGCGCACCGGCCCGACCTCGTGGTGCTCGATCTGATGCTGCCCGGCATGGACGGCCTGGAGGTGTGCCGGCGGATGCGGGACGGCGGCCCGGTGCCGGTCATCATGCTCACCGCCCGCGGCGACGAGGACGACCGCATCCTGGGCCTGGAGGTCGGCGCCGACGACTACGTCACCAAGCCCTTCAGCCCCCGCGAGCTGGTCCTGCGCGTGGAGTCGGTGCTGCGCCGCAGCCGGCCCGCCAGCACCGGGCACCGGCTCGCCGCGGCCGGACTCAGCGTCGATCCCGACGCCCGCCGGGCGACCAAGAACGGCACCGAACTCGCCCTCACCCTCCGCGAGTTCGACCTGCTCGCCTTCTTCCTGAGGCACCCCGGCCGGGCCTACAGCCGTGAGGATCTGATGCGCGAGGTCTGGGGCTGGGACTTCGGCGACCTGTCGACCGTCACCGTCCATGTCCGCCGGCTGCGCGGCAAGGTCGAGGACGACCCGGCAAGGCCCCGCCTGATCCAGACCGTGTGGGGCGTCGGCTACCGCTTCGAGCCCGGCTTCGAACCCGGCGAGGCGGTGCTCTGACCATGCCCGCCACTCTTCTCATCGCCCTCTACGCCTTCGCCGGTGCCGCCGCCGCGGGGGTGGCGGGAGCGGGCGTGCTGCGCCTGATCCGGCGCCGCTCGCTCACCGCCTCCGTCGCCGTGGTCGCGGCGGTCGGCGTCGGCGCGATGCTCGCCGGCACGCTCGCCGTCGCCTGGGCGATGTTCCTGTCCTCGCACGACCTGACCGTGGTCACCACCGTCGTCGCGATGGCGGCCGTGGTCTCCCTGGCCACCGCGCTGCTCCTGGGACGCTGGGTCGTCGCCCGCAGCCGTGAACTCATGGACGCCGCCCGCTCGTTCGGCGACGCGGGTGCCTTCGCCGCCCCGCACGGCCCGGCCACCGCCGAACTGGACGCCCTCAGCCGCGAGTTGGCCGCCACCAGCGCACGGCTCGCCGAATCCCGGGAACGGGAGCGGGCGTTGGAGAAGTCCCGGCGCGAGCTGGTCGCCTGGATCTCGCACGACCTGCGCACCCCGCTCGCCGGACTGCGCGCCATGTCGGAGGCGCTGGAGGACGGCGTGGCCGCCGACCCCGGCCGCTACCTCAAGCAGATCCGCACCGAGGTCGAGCGGCTCAACGGCATGGTCGGCGACCTCTTCGAACTCTCCCGTATCCACGCGGGCACCCTCCCGCTGAGCCCCTCCCGGATCTCCCTGTACGACCTGGTCGGAGACGCACTGGCCGGCGCCGACCCGCTGGCCCGCGAACACGGTGTCCGCCTCGTGGGCGACCGCGTGGAACCGGTACCGGTCGAGGTGGACGGCAAGGAGATGACCAGAGTCCTCGGCAACCTCCTGGTCAACGCGATCCGCCGGACCCCGCCCGACGGCACCGTCGCGGTCGCCGCCGAGCGCACCGACGACGGCGTGGTGCTCTCCGTCACGGACGGCTGCGGCGGCATCCCCGAGGAGGACCTGCCGCGCGTCTTCGACACCGGCTGGCGCGGCAGCGACGCGCGCACCCCGCCGGCGGGCGCCGGCCTGGGCCTGGCCATCGTCCGCGGCATCGTGGAGGCCCACCAGGGCCAGGCCACGGTCCGCAACATCCCAGGCGGCTGCCGCTTCGAGGTGACACTGCCTGCGGCGCCTTAGGCCGTCCGGGGGTGCCGCATCCTGGAGAGTTCGGGGGCTGCGGCATTCGGGGGGCGGGCGGTTGCGGCCTGCTGTGGAGTCTGAGTGGCTGCCGCGTTGTGGGCGTGCGGGGCTGTGGGATGCGGGGGGAGTGTGGGTCGCTGCGGAGTCCGAGCGGCCGCCGCATCCTGGGCGGTCCGGGGCTGTGGTACCTCGGGGAGTGCCGGTGGCTGTGGCGTGCTGCGGAGTCTGAGTGGCTGCCGCGTTGTGGGCGGTTCGGGGCTGTGGGATACCGGGGAGTGCCGGTGGCTGGCGTGGCACGGAGCCTGAGTGGCTGCCGCATTGTGGGCCGTGCTGGGTTGTGCCATCCCGGGGAGCGTGGGGGTTGCGTCATCCGAGGGAGTGCGGGTGGCTGTGGCGTGCTGCGGAGTCTGAGCGGACGCCGCATCCTGGGCGGTCTGGGGACGGCGGGATGCCGACGAGATCGGGTGGCTGCCGCATCCTTGGTGGTCCGGTGGCTGCCGCACCCCGGGGGAATCCTCGGCAGCCCCGGCCGCCGTCGTACCCCGGACGGGCGCGTGGTCCGCGCCGCGCCAAGGGGGGACTTGCCGGCCGCCGGGCCGGAGTCGGCTCGCTCGCCGGGCATTCCCGTTTGACCCTCACGCGTCCACGGGCCCCTACACCGGCCCGGCCTCCGCGAACTCCCGCATGCCTGCCGTGAATTCGACCTGCGGCTTCCACCCCAGGTCGGCCCGCAGCCGCGACGAGTCGGCGGTGATGTGCCGTACGTCCCCCAGCCGGTACTCCCCGGTGACCACGGGCTCCGGTCCGCCGCACGCGGCGGCCAGTGCCCGTGCCAGCTCGCCGACGGTACGAGGCTCACCGCTCCCGGTGTTGTACGCCGCGAGGACACCCGGCGCCGCCTCCGCCTCCAGCGCCGCCACATTGGCCGCGGCCACGTCCCGCACGTGCACGAAGTCCCGTCGCTGCCGGCCGTCCTCGAACACCCGCGGTGCCTCGCCGCGGGCCAGCGCCGAGCGGAAGAAGGACGCGACCCCGGCGTACGGGGTGTCCCGCGGCATCCGCGGCCCGTACACGTTGTGGTACCGCAACGACACCGCCGACCCACCCGTGCTGCGGGCCCAGGCCGCGGCCAGGTGCTCCTGGGCCAGCTTGGTCGCCGCGTACACGTTCCGGGGATCGGCCGGAGCGTCCTCACCGACCAGCCCGGGGCTCAACTCCGCGCCGCACCGCGGGCAGGGGGGCTCGAAGCGGCCCGCGTCCAGATCGGCCACGGCCCGTGGACCGGGCCGTACGACCCCGTGCCGAGGGCACTCGTAACGCCCCTCCCCGTACACCACCATCGACCCCGCCAGCACCAGGCGCCGCACCCCCGCCTCCGCCATGGCCGCGACCAGCACGGCCGTGCCGAGATCGTTGCGCGAGACGTACTCCGCCGCGTCGACGACACCGTTGCCGAGCCCGACCATCGCCGCCTGGTGGCAGACGGCGTCCACCCCGGCCAGCGCTCGGGCCATGGACGCCGGGTTGCGCACGTCCGCGCCGGGATCCTCCCGGACGTCGTACACGAGCGGCTCGTGCCCGCCCGCCCGCAGCGCCTCGACTACATGGGACCCGATGAACCCGGCACCGCCGGTGACCAGTACACGCATACGGCCACGCTAGACGCGGACGGCACCGGGACCGGGCGACGCGACCGGCACGTCATGACTCCGTAAGGGGTGGGCGTGGTGAGTCGCGGGGTGACGTCGGACGCGCTCACGGAGGCCCCGGCGCCGCGGTTCACGTCCGTTCGTGGCGGTTTCAAGAATCTGTGTCAACAACGTTGACTCCGCAGGTGGATGCCCGCACATTACCTATCGGTAGAACTCAGCGGTAATCCCGCGATCCGGCACCCCACGCCGGTACCTCTCCTTGCTCCGAGCCGCCGCATTCTCGCGCACCAGCACCCACGCGGGCACTGCCATGCCCGCTCGCTCCGTGTCCCCACCCGAGAAGAGGGAGCGCCCGCCCATGCCCAAGCCTGCCCTGCGCCGTGCCATCGTCGCGACGTCCGCACTCGCCGGCGCGCTCGCCCTCGGCCTCACCGCCGTACCCGCCGACGCCACGACACCCCTGAACTACGCCGCTCTGGGCGACAGTTACAGCGCCGGCTCCGGGGTCCTGCCGGTCGACGCGAGCAATCTGATCTGCCTGCGCTCCACGGCCGACTACCCCCACGTCATCGCCGCCCGTACGGCCGCCCGGCTGACGGACGTCACCTGTGGCGCCGCCCGGACCAAGGACTTCACCGAGTCCCAGTACCTCGGGGTCGCCCCGCAGGCGGACGCGGTCACCGCGGACACCGATCTGGTGACCCTGACGATCGGCGGCAACGACAACGGCACCTTCATCGACGCCATGCTCGCCTGCGGCACCGCGGGGCTCCTCAGCGCAGGCCAGGGCAGTCCCTGCAAGGACACGTACGGCACCTCCTTCGACGACGCGATCGACGCGAAGACCTACCCCGCGCTGAAGACCGCGTTGCGTGCCGTGCGGGCCAAGGCACCGGACGCCCGTGTGGCGGTGCTCGGCTACCCGTGGATCACGCCGGCCGAGGCCGACCCGTCCTGCTTCGCCAGAATGCCGATCGCGTCCGGCGACGTGCCGTACCTGCACGCGCTGCAGGCCCACCTCAACGCCGTCGTGCAGCGCGCCGCCGAGGAGACCGGGGCCACGTACGTGGACTTCTCCCAGGCGTCCGAGGGCCATGACGCGTGTCAGGCCGTCGGCACCCGGTGGATCGAGCCGCTCCTGTTCGGGCAGAACCTCGTCCCGGTCCACCCCAACGCGCTCGGCGAGCAGCGCATGGCCGAGCGCGCCATGAGCGTTCTCGGTCTCGGCTGACTCCCGCGGCCGCTCAGGCGCGTGCGCCGCCGTCGACCCGCAGCACCGTGCCGGTCACGAAGGAGGATCGGTCGCTCAGCAGCCAGGCGGCGGCCTCGGCGATCTCCTCGGGGACGGCGGCGCGGCGCAGCGGGGTGAGCGCCGTGAGCCGGTCCTGAAGTCCGGGAGCCTCCGCTTCCCAGGCCCGGATCATCTCCGTCAGGGTGTTGCCGGGCGCGATCGCGTTGACACGGATGCCTTCGGGACCGTACGTCACGGCGGCCGACTCGGTGAGGCTGTTCACCGCCCGCTTCATCGCACCGTACGCGGGCAGTTCGGGGTTGCCCCGCATACTGCCGATGGAGGAGTTGTTGACGATGGCGCCCGTTCCGGCGGTTGCCCGGATGGCGGCGACCTCGGCGACCATGGCCAGCCAGACGCTCTTGAGGTTCACCGTGTACACATGGTCGAACTCGGCCTCCGGCAGCTGGTCCATGGGGCCGGGCGGCTGGATCGTGGCGCCGTTGTTGAAGGCGATGTCGAGGCGGCCGTAGAGGTCGACGGTACGGTCCACGGCGGCCCGCACGCTCGCCGTGTCGGCCAGGTCGCAGACGATGTGGTCCGCGGTGCCGCCCGTCGCCCGCACTTCCTCGGTGACCGCCTTCAGCTGGGCCTCGGTGCGGGCCGCGAGCAGGACCCGGGCCCCTTCCCGGGCGAAGAGCCGCGCCGCGGCGGCGCCGATTCCGCGCCCGGCACCGGTGATGAAGGCGACCTTGCCGGCCAGCAGGCCTTGGCCAGGGGTGTCCTTGGTTGCGTTGTCCACGGCAGCGAGCCTGCGCCCCGGTCCCGGACCCATCCAGGCACCGGGAGTACCTGGATCGGTCGCGCGGCACCCGCGCACACTGAGGGTGTGGACAGAGCAGAACTGGCGGGATTCCTGCGCAGCAGGCGTGAGCGGATCAGTCCGGCCGACGTGGGCCTGGCCGCCGGGCCGCGCCGCCGCACACCGGGGCTGCGCCGTGAGGAGGTGGCGCATCTGGCGTTCATCTCGACCGAGTACTACACCCGGCTGGAGCAGGCCCGCGGCCCGCGCCCGTCCCGTGAGGTACTGACCGGACTGGCCCGCGCCCTGCGGCTGTCGGACGCCGAGCGCGAGCATCTCCACCTCCTGGCCGGCGCCCCGCCGGATCCCGCGCCCGGCCCCCCGCGCGAGGTGCGGCAGAGCATCCTCGACCTGATCCACCGGCTGCCGCAGTCCGCCGCCTTCGTCACCTCGGCCACGCTGGAGGTGCTCGCCTGGAACGAGTTGGCCGCCGCCCTGATGGAGGACTTCTCGGCCCTGCCGCGCCGCGAGCGCAACCTCGCGCGGCGCGTCTTCCTCGGGCCGCGCTCCGGGGGACAGCGGCTGTACGGCGTGTCCGACGCGGACGCGTTCGCCCGGCACGCGGCACGCCGGCTGCGCACGGCTGCCGCCCGCTACCCCGACGATCCCGAGGTGACCGGGCTGATCCGCGAACTGCGCGCCGGAAGCGAGGAGTTCGCCCGGCTGTGGGACTCCCACGACGTGGACGGGGAACGCACGCTCCGCAAGACGTTCCGGCATCCGCTGGTCGGGTCGGTCACCGTCAACTGCGACGCCCTCGACCTCACCGACCGTGACCAGCAGGTCGTGATCTACACCGCGGTCCCCGACACCCCGTCCGAGGAGGCGCTGCACCTGCTGTCGGTCATCGGCACCCAGCGCATGGACACCGCCCGCTGAGCCGAACCCACCGAACGGTGCAGGCTCCGCCGGGCCGTGCTGCGCGCCGCTCTTCGCCATGCGCCGCCCTGCGTCCGCAGCGCCGCGAACCCTCGTCCATGCAGCGGTGCGCAATCCTCCAGCCGGCGCGGGTCGGTGGTCTCCTCGTCGCCCCGGGTGTGGACGAGCAGCGCGGCACGCACAGCACCGACCGCGGCCCTGGCCAGCACCGAGGTGCGCAGGGCACACCGGCGGGCCGGCTCTTCCGGGTCGGCCTCGGCGAAGCGTTCGGCCGGCGCCGAGCTGATTCCGTCCTCGAACTCGGTCAGGACATGGGTACGGCGCGTCCGGCCGGTCGGCGCGTGTGGCGGCGCGCCCACGACGAGGATGGTGAGCCCGCCGTCGAGGCCGCCCGTTGCGGCGAGCAGGCTGTGGTGGACGGCGGTGCGGGGTGGTTCGGCGGCCGGCCGCCGCAGGACCTCCTGCCGCACGCGGGTGACGAAGTCCAGGATCGACCGCCGCCGCGCTGATCATGTGCGCGGCGCTTGCGCTCGTCGGCTGCGCGCCTGGCGGCTGCACCCGAACAGGCCCACCCGGCCCGGACCGCGCCCCTGCCCACCCTGACCCCGGCCGTCCGGTCGAGGGCTACCGCACTGGCGTCCGGGGAGTTCGGCCGAACCGCCCTCGGGCGCTCTGCCCACGCCCGCCGGCCCGTCTCATCCGTTGGGGTAGGCCTGCGCGACGAGCTTGGCTCGCAGCACCTGCCACTGGGCCGCCATGTCGTGCACCAGGTACAGATCCCGGCGCCGCGTCCACGGCTGTCCCGAGTGCGGGTCGTAGGTGTGCGGCATGGTGAAGCCGCGCGGCGCGTACGCGGTCATCCCCCGGTCCCGCGTGGTCTGAACACACCGCTTGTGGTGATCGCGGAACCCGACCACACAGGCGGTGCCGATGCCGCCGGACGCCTTCTTGCGGTACTCCAGCACCTGTCCGGCGACCCCGTCCGTGCTCAGGTAGGTGATCGTGCCGTCCTCCGCGACGACGGGCTCGATCGACGTCACGTCGTCCACGCCGTGCGCGGACCGCAGGAACCGGGCGATCTCCCACTGCGCGTAGACGGGCACGTTCCGCCGCTCGCGGATCCGGGCGATCGTGTCCGCCAACTCCTCGTTGACGGGGCCGGGTTCGGGGAGCGTCTTCTCCGGGTAACCCGACTGCGCGGGCCGCTTGCCGAAGGAGTAGCCGACGATGAAGTCGAACCGGTCCAGCTGCGCCGTCTCCGGGTGCCACTCGAAACCGACGTCGTACAGTTCCGGCACCAGCGCGCGAGCAGTGTGCCGGTCGTCGATCTCCCGGCCCAGCACCGTCCGCATCTGCTCGGTGAGCCCCGTGGCCGCGCCGGAACCAGCCTCCTCGGCGGCCTCGGCCGGAGGCATGTCGAGGACCGCCGGTGCGGCGAGAGCGGCTGCAAGGTAGGCGGCGAGTGCACGTCGTTCCATGAGGCCGGGCCTTCCGTCGTCAACGAGCTGGGATGCCGAACCCTTGGGATGCTCGGTCCGAAGCCGTACACGCCGGTGAACCTGTGATGAAACGCGTCTTGAT
This sequence comes from Streptomyces sp. NPDC002076, assembly GCF_053593835.1. NCBI lineage: Bacteria > Bacillati > Actinomycetota > Actinomycetes > Kitasatosporales > Streptomycetaceae > Streptomyces > Streptomyces sp. NPDC002076. Next base: position 284,956 of record NZ_JBSFDI010000005.1, on the reverse strand, counting down.
CTTGTCGGGCGCCCAGCGCCTGGGGGCATGTGCCCCCAGGCTGGGAGACGTGATCAGCAGTACAGGTTGTTCCCCGGCGGGACGCCGAGGATCTGGGTGAAACGCTGGTAGGCGTCGACGCGGCTCTGCACCTGGGCCGGGTTCTTGCCGTCGCACTCCAGGGAGCCGTTGATGGACCGGATGGTCTGGCCGAATCCGGCGCCGTTGACCATGGCGTTGTGCGGGGTCATCGTGCCCGGTCCCGACTGGGTGTTCCAGTACCACAGGCCGGTCTTCCAGGCGACGGCCGCGTTGTTCTCCACCTGCCAGGGGTTGTTCAGCAGGTCGATGCCGAGTGCGTCACCGGCGGCCTTGTAGTTGAAGTTCCAGCTGAGCTGGAGCGGGCCGCGCCCGTAGTAGGCGGCCTGTCCGGCGGGGCAGCCGTACGGCTGGCTCCAGTCGCAGTAGGTGGGGTAGTTGGCGGTGTTCTGCTCGACGACGTACACCAGCCCGCCGGTCTCATGGCTGACGTTGGCGAGGAAGGCGGCGGCCTCCTGCTTCCTGACCGTGTCGCTGCCGGTGTTCGCGAAGCCGGGGTAGGCGCTCAGGGCCTGGACGAGGCCGCTGTAGGTGTAGAAGCTGTTCCGGTTCGGGAACATCTGGTTGAACTGGGCTTCGGAGACGACGAATCCGGAGGGAGTGCCGGTTCCGCCGCCGGCCGGAGCGTTCCACTTCTGGTTCGCCCCACCCGTACAGGTCCAGATCTGCAGCCGCGTGCCGTTGGCGCTGTTGTTGTCCCGTACGTCAAGGCACTTGTTCGCGGCCGGGTTGACGATGTCGTGGGCCGAGGTGACCACCCACTGCTGATTGGCGCCGCCGGAGCAGTCCCACAACTGGACCGCCGCGCCGTCGGCGGTGCTCCGGTCGACGACGTCCAGGCACTTGCCAAGCGCCCGCAGCGTGCCGTCACCCGGGTTCGACCAGTTCTGGGCGCTGGTTCCGTTGCAGTCATAGAGCTGTACGGCGGTGCCGTTGGCGCTGTTGGCTCCCGCCACGTCCACGCACTTGCCGGCCAGCCCGGTGATCTGGCCGTCCGCGGCCCGGGCGGGCGTGGCGATGAACAGCGCGGCGAGAAGGGCGGCGACGACGCCGCCGGCCAGAGAGCGTCCGAGACGCCCCAGGCGTATGGGTCTGTACGGGAGTTCGGCGAGGCGGAGGTGCATCGACAGGTGCTCCAGTCCTGGTCGGGGGATGGGGTTCGGTGCCGGTTCCGGCGGATGTGCCGTGCTGCCGGACGGTGGTGTGGGTACGGGGCCGTCAGCCGAGCACGGTCTCCGTGACGACGATGTGACCGGCGTCGGGATCGAGGCTTCCGCCGAGCCGGCCGAAGGCGCCGTCGGTCAGGTCCAGGCACTTGGGCACCTGCGGAGTCCAGGCGAACGTGCCCCGGTCGTTGATGCGGACCACCAGCGACCTGCCGTTGGCGGTGTTCGTCACCTGGACCCGCGTGCCGAAGGGCAGTTGGGGTTGACGGCTGAGTGAGGTCGCCGCGGTGTCGGCGTTGTTGTCGAACAGTTCGCCGCTGGCCGTGAGGGCGCCGGGCGGCTGCGGACCGTAGTGGGTCGCCCAGCAGGTGTCGGATGCCTGCGCCGCCGGCGCGTCCGCGCCTGCCTGGGCCGGGGAAGAGGTGAGCAGGCATGCGGAGAGGCCCAGCGCGGCTGTGAGAACGGCGACGGAAACGGACCTGGCCATGGAGGAAGGCGGCCTTTCGGGTGGGGGGTGGGCATCGGGCAGCGTGCACCTCCGGAAGGGACGGCCAACGGTGAGCACGGCGCGCGATGCGTGGCTGAGCTGTGAAGCTAGAGGTACAGACCATTGAGGGTCAAGGTCTGAAGTAAGCCATGAAGAAAGGGAGTTGCGGCTTGCTGCCGTGGGTGACGACCCTCGGTGTCGAGCAGATGTGCCGTCCGTTAAGTTGCCTGGTGAAGCTACGGGGAACGTGTGAAAGGCCCGCCATGCCCTACCTCACCATCGACTACTCCTCCCACCTGGCCGGAGCCTTCGACACTTGCGCCCTTGTGAAGGAGTTGCATCCGTTCGTGGTGGAGGCATCCGGTACGTCGGGGGTGTGCAAGACGCTGCTCAGGCCGGCGGAGACGTACGTCGGGGACACGGCGAGCGCGGGGGCCGTTTTCGTGCACGTGGAAGTCGGCCTCATGCCCGGCCGCCCCGAGGCGCGGAAGGCACGACTGTCCGAGGGTGTACTGGCCCTGCTCGCCAAGCATCTGCCGGTGGACGACGGTGACGGGAAACGGCTGTTCCTCTCGGTGGAGGTGCGCGACCTCGCCGCCTCCTACCGGCTTTCGCCATCGGTGCGCTGAGCCGCCGGCCGGGGCCGGACACCGCGCACCGAATTCGGTTGTCCGCCGTGTCGGCCCCGCACTAGCGTGCGGCCAGTGGATCTCTTCTCACGCTCTTGGACGGCACTGCGCACAGCCGTCGCGGAACTCCCGGACGAGGACTTCGAGCGGCCGTCCGGCTGTACCGGCTGGCTGGTACGGGACCTGGTGTGCCACCTCGTCATCGACGCCCAGGACGTCCTGATCACCCTGGTGACACCCGCCGACACGGAACCGACCGTGGACGCGGTCACCTACTGGAACCTGGTCGAACCCCCGACCGGCGAGGATCCGCTCGACGCGCTGATCCCTCGGCTGGCCGCCGCCTACGGCGAGCCGCGGTTGCTGAAGTTCCACTTGGCGGACGTCGGTTCCGCGGCGGGCCGCGCCGCCGGGCTCGCCGATCCCGCCGTCCGTGTCGGCACCCGCGACGAGGTGCTCACCGTCGGGGACTACCTGTCCGCTTACGTGGTCGAGTGGACCCTGCACCACCTCGACCTGATCGCCCATCTGCCGTCGGCCGCCGAGCCGCCCGCCGAGACGCTCGCGGCGGCGCGCGCCTCGCTGGAGAAGATCGCCGGGGCTCCGTTCCCCGCCTCGTTCTCCGACAAGGACGCGTTGCTGATCGGCACCGGACGACGTACGCCGACCGAGGAGGAGCAGGCCGCGCTGGGCGACTTCGCCGCCAGGCTGCCGTTCGTTCTCGGCTGACCGGCCCGACCGGCCCGACCGGCCCGACCGGCCCGACCGGCCCGGTCGTCGGTCTCCGGACGAGTGCTCAAACGTCCCCAGTGCACTCGGACATGGCCGGAAACCAAGACCGGATGACGAGATGATCTTCGCGTTCGGTCACTACCATATGTCCGCAAGACAACCGTTCGACCGGCCCGTTCCATACGTGCCGATCGGGGTCGCCGATGCCAGGGACCGCTCCCCGGGCTGCGGTGATCTTCCTGTCCAGGAGGACCTTCCGCATGTTCCGACGTATTGGCAACACTGTCGTCCGACATCCCGTGTGGACGATCGTGGCATGGCTGATCGCCGCGGTGGCGATCGTCGCCACCGCTCCAAGTCTGCCCTCGAACAGTGACGAGAGCAGCTTCCTGCCCAAGAGTTACGAGTCCATCAAAGCCGCGGATCTCCAGCAGAAGGCGTTCCCCAGCGCCTTCACCCCGTCCGCGATCGCGCTGTACCAGCGCACGGACGGCGGCACACTGACCGCCGCCGACAGGCAGGACGTCGCCCGGATCACCACCGAACTGGGCAACAAGCACATCGACCAGGTGCAGAAGGTCGTCCCCGGCCAGCCGTCCAAGGACGGCAGGTATGACCTGACCCTGGTGCAGATGGACAGCAAGAACGCCGGCCAGCCCAAACAGGCGGACGCGGCCAAGGTGTTGCGTGACGACGTCAAGCAGCTGGCCAAGGGCACGCATCTCGACGTCAAGCTCGGCGGTTCCGCCGCGCAGGCGCTCGACCAGCAGGACTCGTCCAAGCGTGGCCAGGCGCTGATCGGTATCGGCACCTTCGTGATCATCCTGGTGACCCTGCTGATCATCTTCCGGGCGCCGATCCTGGCCGTGCTGCCCCTGGTGCTGATCGGCCTGGTCTCGGCCATCGCCAACGGCCTGATCGCGTACGCCACCAAGCTGTTCGACCTGCAGGCCAACAGCTCCATCTCGTCCATCCTGATCGTCGTGCTCTTCGGCGTGGGTACGGACTACTTCCTCTTCCTGATGTTCCGGTACCGCGAACGCCTGCGCGCCGGAGACGAACCGAAGCAGGCCATGGTCAACGCGGTCGGCCGGGTCGGTGAGGCCATCGCCTCGGCGGCCGGCGCCGTCATCATCGCGTTCCTCGCCCTGGTGCTGTCCACCCTGGGCTTCCTCAAGCAGATGGGCCCGGCGCTCGCCATCGCGGTGGCCGCCACCCTCGTGGCGGGCCTGACCCTCATCCCCGCCGTGGTCTCGCTGATCGGACCGAAGGTCTTCTGGCCCTCCAAGTCCTGGCAGAAGGAGCCGGAGAACGCCCGGTTCGCCGCCCTCGGCCGCGGTGTGCAGCGCCGCCCCGCGCTGACCGCCGGGGTGTCCGGTCTCATCCTGGTCGCGCTGTCGCTCGGTATCCTCGGCTACCACGCCACGTTCGACCTGGCGTCGGGCTCCATGCCGAAGACCAAGGAGTCCATGGTCGTCCAGGACCAGATGCAGAAGGCGTACTCGGCGGGCGCCGCGGCCCCCACCGACGTCTACCTGTCCAGCACCGACGGCAAGCCGCTGGACAAGAGCGCCTTCGACGCGTACGCGCGCAAGCTCGGCGCCGTGGACGGGGTCGCGAGCGCCCGTATGACGCAGGTGAACAAGGACGGCAGCACCGCGGACTTCACCGTCACGCTCAAGTACGAGGCGTCGACGGACAAGGCGATCGACACCGTGGGCCGGGTGCGGGACGTGGCACACGCCGACGCCCCTGACGGCACCGAGGCGATCGTCGGCGGCATGTCCTCGATCTACAAGGACATCAACACCGCGGTGAACCATGACTACAAGACGGTCTTCCCGGTGGCCGCCCTCCTCATCATGGTGATCCTGGGTCTGCTGCTGCGCAGTGTCGTCGCCCCCTGGTACCTGATGGCATCGGTGGGCCTCGGCTTCGGCGCCACCCTCGGCGCCACCGTGTGGATCTTCCAGAAGGGGCAGGGCCACTCGGGTCTGATGTTCATGCTCCCGGTGATCATGTATCTGTTCGTGGTCGCCATCGGTACCGACTACAACATCCTCATGATCGCGCGGCTGCGCGAGGAGGCCCGCGAGGGCCGCGAGCCGCGTGAGGCGGCCGGCATGGCGCTGCGGCACGCCGGGCCGACGGTCGCCGCGGCCGGCTTCATCCTGGCGGCGACCTTCGCCACGATGATGCTGGCGGGCAACTCGCTGCTCACGGAGATGGGTTTCGCCGTCTCCTTCGGCATCGCCGTCGCCGCCTTCGTCATGGCGATGTTCTTCACCCCGAGCCTCACCGCGCTGATCGGCCATGCCGCGTGGTGGCCGGGGCATGGCGACCGGGCCGAGGCCGCGACGGCCGACGCCGGCACCGGTGTCAGCGGCTCCGGGCCGGCGCCCGGCGCCGACCGGGGCTCCATCGCCCACGACCCCGCGGGGCGCCGCAACTAGCGGCAGCGGGTGGCGTGACGGGGAGCCCGGCCAGGCCCCATGAGGGCCCGACCGGACTCCCCGTCCGCATGAGCAGCGATGTACGGCCGACATCCTCATCCGACCGGCGAACCGGCCCTGGAGCGTGAACCCGGTACGGTCGCCTCCGGCTATGACAAGCCGTGGGCGACGACCACTGGAGCGACCAGGCCGGCAACACCGCCACCTTCACCTTCACCGGCACCCGCATCGCCCTGCTGTCCGTCCGCGACACCGGCAACGGCGTCGCGGCCATGAGCGTCGACGGCGCGGCGGAGCAACGCGTCGACTACTACGGCGCGATCCGCACCGGCGAGACCCTCCAGTACGTGAGCCCCGGCTTCCGTATGGCCGGCACACACTGCGGATCCGGGGTCACCGGCGAACACGACGCCCAGTCGCAGGCCGCGTTCGTGAGCGTGGACCGGGCCGAGGTGTACACGAACTGACGGCGGCCCGATGGGTGCGGCTGTCCACGACGGCAGACCGCGTGAAGGCGAAGCACCTGCGGCACGATCCGCGGGCGGCGCTGCATGTGCCCGGTGACGCGGTCGGGCGGGAGCTCCTCGCGAGGCTCCCGCCGCCAGGCCCGAGGACGAAGACGCCTTCCTCGCCCGGCAGCCGGCCGGGCGCAGGGTCGTGATCCGGCTGCGGGCGGACCGGCTGTACGGGGCGGCCCTGAATGGCTGGTCCCTACCGTCCGGCTTCGGCCCCGAGTTCCGCCAGGCGGGTCAGGGCGGGCAGAGCCGCGGCGATCGCCTGTCGTTCCGCGGGCGTCAGCTGGGCGATCAGCGGGTTCAGGTGACGGCCCCGGTCCTCCCGCCGGACCTGGCCGATCTTTCGGCCCCTGTCGGTGATGTGGACGAGGACGGCGCGTCCGTCCGTCGGGTCGGGGCGGCGTTCCACGAGACCGTCGCGCTCGAGCCGGGTGACCAGCTGAGTGAGCCCGGGCTGGCTCATCTGCTCGGTCTTGGTGAGTTCGGTCAGCCGCTTCGGACCGCTGCAGGCCAGTGTGTCCAGCACGGACAGTGTCGTGAACGACAGCTTCTGCACCGCGGGAAGCCGGATGTAGTAGCGGTTGAAGTTCTCGATCGCCCTGGTGAGGTCACCGACATCCAAGTCCGTGTTGCTGTCGGCACGCTGAGTAGAAGTCACCCTGGAAATGTATCGCAGACTTATATAAGCTCCTGATCGATTGCGTGCCGGCGTCCCGTCCAGGCGCACGGTTTGCATTGCACCTCGGCGCAACGGCGCGTCAATGGATTTGTAGAGCGCTAGGTGAGGAACACACCAATGACTGTGCGAATCGGCATCAACGGCTTCGGGCGCATCGGTCGCAACGTCTTCCGTGCGGCGGCCGCGCGGACTTCGGAGCTGGAGATCGTCGCCGTCAACGACCTGGGCGACGTGCCCACGATGGCCCACCTGCTCGCTTATGACTCGATTCTGGGCCGCTTCCCCGAGGAGATCACCGCCGAGCCGGGCGCGATCCGCGTGGGCGACCGGACGATCAAGGTCCTCGCCGAGCGCGACCCCGGCGCCCTGCCCTGGGGCGACCTGGGCGTGGACGTCGTGATCGAGTCCACCGGCATCTTCACCGACGCCGCGAAGGCGCGCTCACACGTCGAAGGCGGAGCGAAGAAGGTCATCATCGCCGCTCCGGCCAGCGGCGAGGACATCACGCTGGTGATGGGCGTCAACGACGGTGACTACGATCCCGAGCGCCACACCATCATCTCCAATGCCTCCTGCACCACCAACTGTCTCGCCGTACTGGCCAAGGTGCTGCACGACTCCATCGGCATCGACACCGGCATGATGACCACGGTCCACGCCTACACGCAGGACCAGAACCTGCAGGACGCCCCGCACAAGGACCTGCGCCGGGCCCGGGCCGCGGCCCTGAACATCGTGCCCACCTCCAGCGGCGCCGCCAAGGCCATCGGCCTCGTCCTGCCGGAACTCGCCGGCCGGCTGGACGCCTTCGCCCTGCGGGTGCCCGTCCCCACCGGCTCGGTCACCGACCTCACGGTCACCACCCGCCGCGGCACCACTGTGGACGAGGTGAAGGAGGCGTACGCGGCGGCGGCCTCGGGACCGTACAAGGGCTTGCTGTCCTATGTGGACGCGCCGTTGGTCAGCACCGACATCGTGGGCGACCCGGCCTCCTGTGTCTTCGACGCCGGGCTCACCCGGGTGTCCGGCCCGCAGGTCAAGGTCGTCGGCTGGTACGACAACGAGTGGGGCTACTCGAACCGCCTCATCGATCTGGCACTGGTCATCGGGTCGTCTTTGTAGTTCCTCGCCGACCCGGCGTCTGCACCACCCGCACGTCAGCAACGGTCGTCCGCCGAAGCGGCGGCCGTCGCTGCTGCGCGCCCGTGAACCGGCGCGCAGCGCACCCGACGCCACCGATGCCGTCGGCGTGCCCGGATGCCCGGCGAATCCCCTGCACGCCACGAGGACAGACCACATGAACGAACTTCCGGCGTTACCGTTCGACAACCCGTCCATACTCGGCGTCGCACCCCGGATGCGCGCACTGCAGCAGGAGGGGCCGATCACCAGGGTGCGGACCGTCGGCGAAGAGGCCTGGCTGGTCACCCGCTACGACGAGGTGAAAGCACTGCTCTCCGACCGCCGACTCGGTCTCAGTGATCCCAAGCCGGAGCCGGCGGCCAAGAACACGGCCAGGATCACCATGATGGCGCTGATGGCCGGGGACGACTACCACACCGAGGCCACCGAGCATCCGCGGATGCGCGAGTTGCTTGTGCCCAGGTTCTCCACGCGCCGGATGCGCCTGATGAAGACCCGGATCGAGCACCACGTGGACGAGTTGCTCGACCAGTTGGCCACCAGCACCGCGCCGGTCGACCTGCACCGCGCGCTGTCGTTTCCGTTGCCGACCATGGTGGTCTGTGATCTGCTCGGCGTGCCGTTGGCCGACCGGGAGCGGATCGGGCAGTGGGCCAGAGGCACATTCGACCAGAGCGACAGCCGGCACTCGATGAACACCTTTCAACAGGTTGTCGACTACATGACGGAACTGGTGGTGCGCAAGCGAACCGAGCCGGGCGACGACATCCTGTCCGAGTTGATCGCCGAGAAGGACGGCACGCTGTCCACTGAGTACATCGCCCAATTGGGTTGCGCTGTACTGCTGTTCGGCTACGAGACCACCATCGTGCGCATCGACATGGGCGTCCTGCTGATGCTGCGCAATCCGGCCCAGCGTGCTCTGCTGGCCGAGAATCCCGGACTCGCGCCGGCCGCGGTCGAGGAGATCCTGCGCCTGGCCGTTGGCGGCAAGGGATCCAACGCGCTGATACCCCGCTACGCGCACAGCGACATCACCGTCGGCGAGACAGTGATCCGGACCGGGGACGCGGTGATGCTGGCCATCGGCGCGGCCAACATCGACGACCGGGCGTTCCCCGACAGCCACGTGCTCGATCTGACCCGGGACAAGCCCAAGTCGCATATGGCATTCGGGCACGGCACCCGGCACTGCATCGGCCGCGTGCTGGCCCGGATCGAACTCACCGCGGTGTTCGAGCGACTGTTCCGCAGACTGCCCAACCTGCGGCTCGCGGTACCCGAGGAGTCGCTGCGCTGGCAGGAGCACCGGATCACCGGCGGGTTCGACGAACTCCCCGTCACCTTCTGAGTGGCGTTGCACGAGCGAATGTCTGACGCTCCTTCCCCCACGCACAGTCGTCACGAGGACAAGGAACCATGACGGACACTTTCAACGACTACGCCGACTGCACGCCTCTTCTCGACGACCGTGAGGCCCTCGACCGGTTCTACGACGAGCACGGCTACGTCCATCTGCGCGGCGTTCTGGACCGTGAACTCGTGCGGACCGCCGCCGAGCAGATGCTGGAGGGCCTGATCGCACTCGGCCACGCCGCCCCCGGCACCACGCTCGACACCCTCACCATCGAGTCCTTCGAGGCGGTCGACGAGGTGGCGATGCACGACTACGTCAAGTACGACGACCTGTGGAACCACCCCTCGTCCCTCAAGGTCTGGGAGAAGGTCTTCGGCGAGCCCGTCTTCGTCTTCAAGTCGACGACGATCCGCTACTACCCCTCCGCCGCGGGCTCCGCGGAGCCGAGCTTCCTGACGCCGCTGCACCAGGACGGCTTCTACATCGGCCCGAACAAGGACTTCCGCACCGTCTGGATACCGCTGCTCCCGACGACCCACGACATAGGCGGCGTCGCGGTCGCCGACGGCAGCCACAAGAAGGGTCCGCGCGAGCACGTCGTCACCGAGAACTTCCGCCGCTTCGGCCACGCCGTGCGCGGAATCCCGGCGGAGGAGTTCGGCTCGGACGAGCAACTGCTGTTCTCGCCCATGGAACCGGGCGACGTGATCATCTTCCACGCCTTCATGTGTCACAAGTCCATCCCGAACGTCTCGGTGAACCCGGCCGGCATGCGGATGTCGATGGACACCCGCATCCAGCCCGCCTCCTCGCACCGCGGATTCAACGCCCTGACCCCCTGGACGGAGTCCGCGAAGGACCCCTCCAAGGGAATCCTGTCGAAGATCACCGGCACTCCCACCACCATCGAGTGACGTTGTCACCCCCGCACCCGCCTCAACCGTCCCCCCACGAACGCCTGGTAGGCAGCGCATGACGAAACGCGAGGGCCTCCCCCCTCTGAAGGGGCCCAACGCAACACCGGAGCCCTCGGCCGGCACGGAACCGGCCGCCGCCGGGCTCAGTGGCATCGCCCTCGTGGTGGTGCTCACCGGATACGCCCTGTCCATCGTGGACGCCTCCATCGTCAATGTGGCGCTGACCTCGATCAGTGACGACCTCCACGGCGGTGCCGCCGCACTGGAGCTGGTGGTGTCCGGCTATGGCCTCACCTACGCGCTCGGCCTGGTCCTGGGCGGACGGCTGGGTGACGCCTTCGGCAGACGGCGCCTGTACGCCTACGGGCTCGCGGCGTTCACCGTCACCTCGGCGCTGTGCGGACTCGCCCCGACCATCGAGTTCCTCGTCGCGGCCCGGCTGCTGCAGGGTGCCGCCGCCGCCATGCTCGTACCGCAGGTGCTGGCGACCATCCAGGCGGCCACCGAGGGCCAGGCGCGCGCCCGTGCGATCGGCATGTACGGCGCGACCGCGGCTCTCGGCATGGTCACCGGGCAGATCCTGGGCGGGCTGCTGGTCTCGCTGGACGTCGCCGGGATCGGCTGGCGGTCGGTCTTTGCGATCAATGTGCCGATCGGAGTGGCCGCGCTGCTGGCCGTCCGGCGCGTCCCCGCGACCAGGGCCGACACGAAGCCGGGCTTCGATCCGCTGGGCACCGTGCTGTTCGGTGTCACCATGGTCTGTGTCCTGGCCGTGGTCGTGGCGGGCCCCGACCTGGGCTGGCCGCTGTGGTTGTGGTCGCTGCTCGCGGTCGCCGCGGTGGGGGCGCTGGCGCTGGTGCGGGCCGAGCGCGGACTGGAGGCGCGGGGCGGGGCACCGCTGCTGTCCCCGTCGGTGCTGTCCCATCCGGGGATGCGCAGAGGGCTGGCGGCGGTGGTGCCGTTCTCGGCCGGCTTCGGCGCCTTCCTGTTCGTCTACGCGCTGATCGCGCAGGGCCACTTCGGCTTCGACGGGCTCGCCTCCGGCGGGGTGCTGACGCCGTTCGCCGCGGCGTTCTTCGTGGTGACGCTGTTCACCCCGAGGATCGCGGCGGCCCTGGGCAGCCGGATCGTCACCCTGGGCGCCCTCGTCCAGGGCACGGGCCTGCTGTTGCTGGCGCTGGTGATCTGGCTGGGCTGGCCGCATCCCTCCCTGGCGCTCGTGCTCGTCGGGATCGGCTTCTTCGGCGTAGGCGCGGCACTGACCGGCCCGACGCTGTTCCGGATGATCCTCGCCGACGTACCCCCCGCGCAGGCCGGCATGGGCAGCGGTGTGCTGGTGACCAGCCAGCAGATGGCGACCGCGCTGGGCGCGACCGTCGGCGGAACCCTCTATGTCTCCCTCACCGGTTGGCTGTCGACGGCGTCGGCGGCCGTGCTCGTTCTCGCCCTGTTGGGGTGCTTCTCGGTGACCGTGCTCGTGATCAGCCTGAAGCTCCCCGATCCCCGCTGACACCCGCGCCCCTCGAACGGCGCGATCTGATCCAGACCTTCTCGTGGGCAACGGCGCGCCGTCCCTCGGCGTACCCGCGCGCAGAAGCGGAGACAGCCAAGTGCACTTACAGACAAGGGCAGCCGTGGTGACCGGCGCGGCCAGCGGCATCGGCCTCGCCCTCAGCGCCCGCTTCGCCCGGGCCGGCGCCGGCGTGGTCATGGCGGACGTCGAAGGCGACGCACTGCGCCGCCGGGCCGCCGAACTCACCGCACAGGGTGCTCAGGTCACCGCCGTGACCGCCGACCTGACCGACCCGGATGCCGTCGAACGGCTCGCGAACACGGCGTTCGACCTGCTCGGCGACATCGACGTGGTGTGCAACAACGCCGGGGTGCTCGGCCCCGTGGGACAGCCCCTGTGGGAGGTGCCGCTGGAGCGGATGCGGCAGGTCTTCGAGGTGAACCACTGGGCGCACGTCCTGGTGGCCCGCGCCTTCGTCCCCCGGCTGCTGCAGCGCGGCCGGCCCGCCCATCTGATCCACACCGCCTCGATGTCCGCCTTCGTCGTCGGCGCGGGCAGCGCCGCCTACGCCGCCTCCAAGCACGCCGACCTCGCGGTCGCCCGCAGTCTGCGCGCCGATCTGCGGGGCACCGGGGTCCTGGTGTCGGTGCTGTGTCCCGGCCGGGTCGACACCCCCATGGTCCAAGGCCTGACGGCCCCGCGCGGCGCGGGCGGCGACACCTCGGTGAGCGCCGAGGACGTCGCCCAACTCGTGTGGGAGGCCCTCGGCTCCGACCGCTTCTATCTCTTCAGCAACTGCGACGCCCCGCTGCGGCTGCGCGATCAGTTCGACGACGTATGGCGTCATGTTTCCCTTCCGTCCCCTTCCCCCGAGGAGGAGCCGTGGCCCGCGCCGAAAGCGACGAGCATAGCGACGAAATGACCATCGACCTGGAAGCGGTGAGGGAGAAATACCGGCAGGAACGCGACAAGCGCAGCGTCGGTCGCACCTACCAGTTCGCGCGCGGTGACTTCAGCCGCTACGCGCGAGACCCCTACACCGAGCGGCAGGAGCGCGAGCCGCTCACCGACGAGGTGGACGTCGCCGTCGTCGGCGCCGGCATCGGCGGCCTGCTGACCGGCGCCCATCTGCGCAAGGAGACCGGCCTGGAGCGCATCCGGCTGATCGACGAGGCCGGCGACGTCGGCGGCACCTGGTACTGGAACCGCTTCCCCGGCGTCCGGTGCGACGTCGAGAGCTACATCTACATGCCGCTGCTCGAAGAGATCGGCACGATACCCACCGAGAAGTACTCCACCGGGCCCGAGATCTTCGCCCACCTCCAGAAGATCGCCCGCAGGTACGACCTCTACCGCGACGCTCTCTTCCAGACCACCGTCACCGAGCTGCGCTGGGACGAGGCCGCCGGGAAGTGGCTGGTGAGCACCGACCGCGGCGATCTGATCCGGGCCCGGTACGTGGCCATGTCGATCGGTCTGATGCACCGCCCCAAACTCCCCGCACTGCCGGGCCTGGAGACGTTCACCGGGCACTCCTTCCACACCAGCCGCTGGGACTTCGACTACACCGGCGGCGACAGCACCGGCGGCCTGACCAAGCTGAAGGACAAGAAGGTCGGCGTCATCGGCACCGGCTCCACGACCGTACAGCTCGCCCCGCACCTCGCCGAGTGGGCCGAGCAGCTCGTCATCTTCCAGCGCACCCCGGCCGCGGTAGACGTCCGCGGCAACCGGCCCACCCCGCCCGACTGGGCGGACGGCCTCGAACCGGGCTGGCAGCAGCGCCGCATGGAGAACTTCCACGCGCTGACCTCCGGCATCCCGCAGGACGAGGATCTGGTCCAGGACCGCTGGACCCAGACCACGGCCAAGCTGGCCGCCGCGATCCTGCCCACCGGCGACACCGGGGGCGAGCCGAAGGAGCGGGCGCTCGCGGCCGAGCGGGCGGACTTCCTCAAGATGGAGGAGCTGCGCGCCCGCATCGACAGCGTTGTCACCGACCCTGAGACCGCCGCCGCCCTCAAGCCGTACTACCGCGTGTACTGCAAGCGGCCCTGCTTCCACGACGGCTACCTCCAGACGTTCAACCGGTCCAATGTGATCCTGGTCGACACCCAGGGACAGGGCGTGGAGCGGCTCACCCCGGCCGGGGTGGTCGCGAACGGCCGGGAGTACCCGGTCGACTGCCTGGTCTTCGCCACCGGCTACGAGCACGAGTTCGCCGTCCCGTACACCGACCGCGCCGGGTACGACATCGTCGGCCGCGACGGTGTGAAGCTGTCGGAGAAATGGGCGGACGGGGCGCACACCCTGCACGGACTCCAGGTGAACGGCTTCCCCAACTGCTTCATCCTGTCCAAGGTCCAGGCCGGCCGGCACGTCAACATCGCCTACATGCTGGGCGAGCAGACCCGGCACCTCGCGCACATCGTCAGTTGCGTCGAGGAGCGCGGTCACCGGGTCGTGGAGGCCTCCGAGGCCGGCGAGAAGGAATGGGTCGAGGAGATCCTCCGGCTCGCCAGCAACGACATCGACTTCCTCGAGAACTGCACGCCCGGCCTCTACAACAACGAGGGCGACCCGAGCGGACTGCCCCTGCTCAACTCCAGCTACGGCGGCGGCTCGGTGGAGTTCGTGAACCTCCTCAGGCGCTGGCGCGAGGCGGGCGACCTCGCCGGCCTCGAACTGCGCTGAGCACCCCGTCCCCTTTGCGAAAGGCGGCAACGCCCATGGACGTAACGCCGATACCCGGCGCCGCTCTCGGCGCCGTCGTGCATGGCGCCCAGGTCACCGGCGACATGGACAAGACCCAGCTGGAGGAGATCTGGGCGGCGCTCGACGCGCATCTCGTCCTCGTCTTCCGCGGCCACGAGACCCCCTCCCACGAGGAGTTCCTGGCTTTCGGCCGCCGCTTCGGCCACATCCCGAAGACCGGTCTGACCAGCGGCGCCCACCCCGACCACAACGAGATCCTGATCGTCTCCAACCTGGTGGAGGACGGCCGCAAGATCGGCGTCGGCGACGCCGAGTGGATGGGCTGGCACACCGACTACTCCTTCCGCCCCCGCGTGTCCCAGGTCGGTTTCCTGGAGGCCGTGGAAGTGCCGTCCTCCGGCGGCGGCGAGACCCTCTTCACCGACATGTACGCCCTGTACGAGTCGCTGTCGCCCGAGGAGCGCAGACGTCTGCACTCCTACCGGGTCCGCCACGCCCTGCGCACCGGGTACGAGGAGACCATCGAGGAGGAGCTCCAGGGCGAGGTGTCCCTCGGCGAGAGCACCGCGCAGATCCAGCCCGAGGACGGCACCTCCACCATCCACCCCCTCATCGCCCGCAATCCGCGCACCGGCCGCCAGTCGGTCTACATCAGCACCCTGAACACCAAGCGGATCGTGGACCTCGCCCCCGACGACAGCCGCAAGCTGCTCGACGAACTGCTGTCGCACGCGGGCAAGCCCCAGTACACCTACGCCCACACCTGGCAGCCCGGGGACATCGTCATGTGGGACCAGCTCGGCACCGTCCACGCCAAGCAGGCCTTCGACCCGGCCGAACGGCGCATCATGCGCCAGGTCGTCAGCATCTTCGACGACCCGACCGACCCCTGGCGCGCGGAGGTCGCCGCATGAGCACCGCCCCCGCCTGCCTCAGCCACAGCCGGGTCACGATCACACCCGCGCTGCGCGCCGCCGTCGACCGGCTCGACCACCGCTCACGTCACCAGGCGGCCTACCACTTCGGCTGGATCACCGCCGGCGGCGCGCCCACCAGCGCCGACGCCGGCAAGGCCGTACGGCCGGCGCTCGCGCTGCTGTCGGCCGAGGCGGTCGGCGCACCGCCGGAGGTCGCCCTGCCCGGCGCCGTCGCGGTGGAACTCGTGCACAACTTCTCCCTGGTGCACGACGATCTGATGGACGGCGACGAGGAGCGCCGCCACCGGCGCACGGTGTGGAAGCTGTGGGGTCCCTCCAGCGCCATCCTGACCGGTGACGCGATGCTGGCGCTCGCCCAGGAGGTGCTGCTGGACACCGGGCTGCCCACGGCGGCGCCCGCCGCCCGGCTGCTGGCGCGCACCACCCGGCATCTGATCCGCGGCCAGGTCCAGGACCTGTCCTTCGAACAGCGCTCGCACGTCACGGTCGAGGAGTGCGTCGACATGGCCGCGGGCAAGACCGGCGCGCTGCTGTCGGCGAGCGCCGCGATCGGCGCCGTCCTCGCCGGGGCACCGGAGGCGACGGTGGACGCGCTGGCGCTCTACGGCGACCACGTCGGCGTCGCCTTCCAGCTCGTCGACGACGTTCTCGGCATCTGGGGCGACCCGGCCGTCACCGGCAAGCCGGTCCACTCCGATCTGCGCTCCCGCAAGAAGTCCCTGCCGGTGAGCCACGCACTGAACCAGGACGGCCCGTTCAGCGAAGAGCTGGCCGCCTGGCTCTCCACCGCCGGCGAACCCGACGAGGAGGAACTGCGGCGCGTGGCCGGCCTGATCGAGGCTGCCGGCGGCCGGGACTGGGCGCTGGCCGAGGCCGCCCGGCGGATGGTGCTGGCCGAGGACGCGCTGCGCGGTGTCGAGCTGGACGCCGGCGCGCGGGACGAACTCCTCGCGCTCGGGCGGTTCGTCGTCGACCGCGAGGTCTGAGACCGGGCCGACCCCCGTACCCGTACGCCCCTTTCCGACTCATGACTCTCCGATCAGCGCAGCACTCCCGCCAGGGCACCACCATGCCCGCTGCTTCTCCGCATCCCACTCCCAAGGATTCCCTCATGCCCCAGGACGTCGACTTCCACATACCCCTGCCGGGCCGGCAGAGCCCGGATCACGCGCGGGCCGACGCCGAGCAGCTCGCCTGGCCGCGGTCGCTCGGGCTGATCAAGTCCGAGGCGGCGGCCGAGCGCCATCTGCGCGGTGGCTACGCCGACCTGGCCTCCCGCTTCTACCCCCACGCCACCGGCGCCGACCTGGACCTGGGCGTGGACCTGATGTCGTGGTTCTTCCTCTTCGACGACCTCTTCGACGGGCCGCGCGGCGAGAACCCGGAGGAGACCAAACAGCTCACCGACGCGGTCGCGGCGGCGCTGGACGGCCCCCTCCCCGACACCGCGCCCCCCATCGCCCACGGCTTCGCCGACATCTGGCGGCGCACCTGCGAGGGCATGACACCCGCCTGGTGCGCGCGCAGCGCCCGGCACTGGCGCAGCTACTTCGACGGCTACGTCGACGAGGCGGAGAGCCGCTTCTGGGACACGCCGTACAACTCCGCCGCCCAGTACCTGGCCGTGCGCCGGCAGACCATCGGGGTGCAGCCGACGGTCGACCTCGCCGAGCGCGCCGGCCGCTTCGAGGTGCCGCACCGGGTCTTCGACAGCGCCGTGCTCTCCGCGATGCTCCAGATCGCCGTCGACGTCAATCTGCTGCTCAACGACATCGCCTCGCTGGAGAAGGAAGAGGCCCGCGGCGAGCAGAACAACATGGTCATGATCCTGCGCCGGGAGCACGGCTGGTCCAAGGACCGCAGCGTCGCCCATATCCAGAGCGAGGTGCGCGTCCGCCTGGAGCAGTACCTCCTGCTGGAGTCCTGCCTGCCGCAGGTCGGCGACATCTACCGGCTCGACGAGGCCGAGCGCGAGGCCCTGGAGCGCTACCGCGACGACGCCGTGCGCACCGTGATCCGCGGTTCCTACGACTGGCACCGCTCCTCGGGTCGCTACGACGCCGAGTTCGCGCTCGCCGCCGGTGCCCAGGGCTACCTGGAGGAACTCGGCAGCACCGCCCGCTAGCAGCACCGCACACCGGGATCAGTAGACAGGAAGTTGGGATCGAATGACCGAGCAGACCACCTTCTCGGCGGGTGCGGCGCCCGGGGCGCTCCCCGTCGTGGGACACGCCCTCCAGATGATGCGTCACCCCGTGAACTTCATGACCTCGCTGTCGGCCCACGGCGACCTGGTCGAGATCAGGATCGGCCCCACCAAGGCCTATGTCCCGACCCACCCCGAACTGCTGCGGCACGTCCTGACCAACGACCGCATCTTCGACAAGGGCGGCGTCTTCTACGACCGCGCCCGTGACATCGCCGGCAACGGCCTGGTCACCTGCCCGTTCGCCGACCACCGCCGCCAGCGCAGGCTGATGCAGTCGGCCTTCACCCGCGGTCAGCTCAAGCGGTACGCCGAGGCCATGCACGCCGAGATCGAGGACACGGCGTCGCGCTGGCAGGACGGCATGGTCGTCGACGCCTTCCAGGAGATGTACGGCATGGCCCTGCGCACGGTCGGCCGCACCCTGTACTCCACACCCGTCAGCCCCGAGATGGCGGCGAAGGTGGAACGTTCCTTCGACGTGGTGCTCAACGGCCTGTTCCGGCAGATGTTCCTGCCGGCCTCGATCCGCCGGCTGCCCCTGCCGTCCCAGCGCCGGTACAGGAGCAACCTGGACTTCCTGCACGAGACCACCCAGCAGCTCATCGACGACTACCGCAGCTCTGACACCGAGCGCGACGACCTGCTCGCCGCCCTGATCGCCTCCCGCGACGAAGACGGCGGCCGGCTCGGCGACAAGGAGATCCACGACCAGGTCATCACCGTGATGGCGGCCGGCACCGAGACCGTCGCCGGCACCCTCACCTGGGTCTTCTACCTCCTCTCCCAGCACCCGGAGATCGAGGCCGCGCTCTACGACGAGATCGACACCGTCCTCGACGGCCGCGCCCCGCAGTGGGACGACCTGCCGAGCCTCTCCCTGGCCGACCGGATCATCTCCGAGACGCTGCGACTGCACCCGCCGGCCTGGCTGTTCACCCGGCTCACCACATCCCCGACCGAACTCGCGGGCCGTCAGCTGCCCACCGGCTCCACCGTCGTCTTCAGCCCCGCCGCGGTCGCCCAGTACGAGGACGCCTTCGACGATTCCAAGAAGTTCGACCCCGACCGCTGGCTCCCGGACCGCATCTCGCCGGCCGCCCGCCACGCCTACGTGCCGTTCGGCACCGGCGCCCGCAAGTGCATCGGCGACCTCTACGCACGCACCGAGGCCACCCTGGGGCTCGCCACCATCCTCGGCCGCTGGCGGGTCACCTGCGAGCCCGGCATGGACATTCGCCCGGTCCCGCTGGCCACCGTCTACCACCCGCGCCGACTGCGCCTGAGGCTGGACGCACGCACCCCACGCCGGACGGCCTCAGCCGTCCCCGCACCGGCCGGGGATGACGCGATGTGAGCGAAGGGAATGCCGTCCTGGCCCAGCCGCGCGGCTTCTGCGCGGGCGTAGATCGTGCACAACCACTGCATCGTCCCGGAGCTGCAAAAGCGCGGCACGGTCATCGTCGACAGCGAGGAGGAGGTCCCGCACGGCGCGATCCGCGCGTTCTCCGCGTACGGCGTCTCCCGCGGCGTGTGCTCCGCCGCCACCGGCCGGCAGCTCGAAGTCATCGACACCACCTGCCCGCTGGTGTCCAAGGCCGGCGGTCCCTGTACATCCACCCGGAGGGCAGCTCGGTGCGCAGGGCCCGGGCAGCGCCGACCGGGCCGTCGTCCCGCACGGCGGGCTCTCGCCGACCGGCCGTCCTCTGGCAGGGACGGCCAGGTGAGCACCGCTTCGCGCGCCGTGGCATGGGTGATCGCGGCCGCGGCCTGCTCGCCCGCGCGCAGCGTCGGCTCGGGCGGCTCCTCACAGCGGCTGGGTGGCGAGCGCAGCCAGGTAGACGCCGTAGAGCAGGGACACGGCCGTGAGGCCGCCGCCCACCAGTAGGGCCCGGGAGGACCGGCCCCCGCGCCACGCCCGCACCAGGGCGCGAGCCGGCGGGATGAGCAGGGGGAACGCCGGAAGGAGGAAGCGCGGCTTGGAGGAGAAGGGGCCGGACACCGCGACCACCAAGAGCAGCAGCACGCCCGCGAAGACCACCAGTGGCAGCGGGGCGCGCTCCAGACACAGCACGCAGAACGACGCTATGCCGGCCACGACGAGGACCACGGACACCGGATAGGCCACCAAGCTGCCCTGCAACGGCATCGACTCCAGAAACCGCAGGGGCCCGACCGAGAGGTCCAGACGGGAGTTCCAGGCACTCTGCACGTGCAGGTAGCCGTGCCACAGGTCACCGGTCTGCCGTCCCACCCACAGCACATAACCCGCCCAGCCCAGTGGGCCCAGGACCGTGCCGAGAAGGAGCCCCGGGGAGGCGCGCCCACGCTGCCGTACGAGCTCGTGCGCGGCCGCGGCGGCGACGGCCGCGGCGACCGCGATCCCGTTCGGCCGTGCGAGGCCCGCCAGCAGCGCCAGCGAGCCCGCGGCGAGCCAGCGGTGGCGCAGCACGGCGTACAGCGACCAGGCGGCACATGCGGTGAACAGCGGTTCGGTGTAGGCGAGGGTGAGGGTGACCGACGGCGGCAGTACGGCCCACAGGGCGACGACAGCGGTGGCGACCGCCCGCCCGTAGAGGTGATGGCCGATCATGTAGATGCCGTACACGGCGAGCAAGGCGGAACTCCAGGCGATGAGCAGTCCGGCCTGCCCGGCGGTCAGGGGGAGTAAGCCGCGCAGGGCCCGGATGAGCCCCGGATACAGCGGAAAGAACGCCCAGTCGGTCTGGACCGCGCCCGTGCTGGTGATGCGCAGCTGGGTCCCGTAGCCGTGCTCGGCGATGTGCAGATACCAGACCGAGTCCCACGCATGGACCAGGCTCTTCCCGAACGGGCGGCCGGCCACCGCGTCGACCACGATCAGCAGGACGACCCCGACGAGCCGGACGGACGCGAAGACGGTAAGGGCCCGGAGAACGCCCGGGGCACCCTCCACCCGACCGCGACCGGTCTCACGAGGGCTGTCGGGCGGCCGCAGCGCGGGTGACATGCTCACCCTCCGACCATGAGCGGCCGCAAACCCGAGCGCAATCCGGAACACACCCGGAGGGGAGTCCCTCCGGCATCCTGCCCGTCCCGGGCTCATGGCGCGGGCTGGATTCTCCTGGGTTCCCAGCACCATCAGCAGCGCCAGCCGTTCGGCGTCCTCCGTTCCGGGTTCGGCCTCGACGTGCTGCGGCCGGCCCGGAGCCCGGAGCTGCCCATCGGGCCGCTGCCGGCCGTGCTGCGCTCCGGTTGGGCCGCCGGTTTCGCTCTGCAGGCGATCGGACCGTCCGTTCAGCGGCGCCGTCGAGGACCTGGGCGGGGCGGCCGTACCGGTCATCGAGCGGGCCGTGGCCGGAGCACGGGAACCGGACGAACTCACCGCACCGGTGGAAGCCGGCTGAACCGCTCCCCGTGGGCGGATACCCCGCGTGCTGCGGTCGCCCGCGCCGGGCCCGGAAGGGTCCGGCGCGGGGCGGCAGTGGACCTCAGGCCGCGCTCGCGCGCAGTTCCGCCAGGGTCGCCGGCGTCAGGTGCCGACGGCTGTCGTCGGCGTCGACCAGGACGACCGTGCACGGGGCGCTGTGTGTGAGCGCCGTGGTGAGACTGCCGTCGGCGAACTGGGCGAGCGGACCACGCGGCGAGCGGCCCACCGCGACAGCGCGGGCGCCCACGCGTGCCGCGTGCTGGGCCAGCGCACGGCCGGCGGCCGCGTGATCGCCGACGCTGTGGAGGATCTGACCGCTGGCGGCGACGCCATGCCCCGCGAGACGGTCCAGGTGCGCGACCACGGCCGCCCGTGCCTGCTCGGTGGTCTCGGTCTCGACGGCCTGCTCCTCGACCACCGCCGTCTGCTGGACGTGGACGACCTCCAGCGGGCTGCCGGTGTCCCGCGCGAGGCGGGCCGCCGCGTCCACGATGGTGGCGGCCCGGTCGTGCGCGCCCACGGCGACGATGACCGGCGGGGTGTCCATGGCGGCCGGGGTGCCGACGGGCGTCAGCGAGGGCGCCATCGGTTCGCTCTCACCGGTGTCCGCCTCGGCCCGGCGCAGCAGGCCGTGCCCGCTGGCCAGCACGGGCACGGCCAGGACGAACGTGGCGGCGCCGAGGTAGAAGGGCACGCTCAGGTCGGTGGCGTCGGCGAGCTTGCCGGCGACGTACGGCGCCAGACCGCCGCCGATGAAGCGCAGGAAGCCGTACGCGGAGGAGGCCACCGGGCGCTCCACGGGGGAGACGAGCATGACGGCCTGCGTGGTGAGGGTGTTGTTGATGCCGATGAAGGCACCGCTGACGATGACCGCGACGATGACCACGGCCGGTGTCCGCACGCCGGTGGCGATGACGGCCATCACGACGGCCAGGCCGACGAGGTTGGCGTAGAGAACCGGCGCGGTGCCGAAGCGGGCCTGCAGGCGCGGCGCGACGAAGACGCTGAACAGGGCCACCAGCAGTCCCCAGCCAGTGAAGACCAGACCCAGCTGGTGCGCGCTCAGCTTCATCGGATAGGGGGCATAGCCGAGCATGGTGAAGAAGCCCCAGTTGTAGAGCAGGGCCATGATGCCCATCGTCAGCAGGCCGCGGTGGCGCAGCGCCCTGAGCGGCGCGACGGGGGAGGTGGGCCGGGCCGGCTTGGGCAGGGACGGTACGAAGGCGAGGGTCGCGACGAGGGCTATCGCCATGAGGACGGCGACGCCGAAGAACGGGCCGCGCCAGCTGATGGCGCCCAACTCGCCGCCCAGCAGCGGCCCTACGGCGATGCCGAGGCCGAGTGCGGTCTCGTAGAGGATGATCGCGCCGCCGAATCCGCCGCTCGCCGAGGCGACGATGACCGCGAGCGAGGTGGCGATGAAGAGGGCGTTGCCCAGGCCCCAGCCGGCGCGGAAGCCGACGATGCCGTTGATGGAGGCCGAGGAGCCGGCCAGCGCGGCGAAGACCACGATGACGGCGAGGCCGATGACCAGGGTGCGCTTGGCGCCGAACCGGCTGGAGAACCAGCCGACGACCAGCATCGCCACCGCGGTGACGATCAGATAGCTGCTGAACAGGAGCGAGACCTGGCTGGGCGAGGCGTGCAGGCTCTTGGCGAGGGCGGGCAGGATCGGGTCGACCAGGCCGATGCCCATGAACGAGATCACGCAGGCGAACGCCACAGCCCAGACGGCCTTGGGTTGCCGGAACGGGCTGGCGGTCTTTCCTTGCGGTGCGCTCATGACGGCTTCATCTCCGGTTCTCTCCAGGGAGGTTGTGAGGGGGACGGGCAGGTTCAGGGACGTGCCTGGCGGTCCTGGATCACCCGGGCCAGCGCGGGCAGCGCGAGCGCCACGGCGTGCCGCTCCGGCCCGGTCAGATCCTCCATGAGCTCCGCCAGGGCGTCGGCGCGCTCGGCCCGCCGTTGCCGGAACACCTCCAGGCCGGTGTCGGTCGCCTCCACCAGCACCCCGCGGCCGTCGGTGCGGTCGGCGGTGCGGCGTACCAGCCCTGCGCGTTCCAGGCGGGTGACGAGCTGGGTCATGTTGGGCTGGGTGGCGTTCTCGGCGCGGGCCAGTTCGGTCAGCCGCTGGGGTCCTTCCCGCCCCAGCCGGCCGAGCGCGGAGGAGGCCGCGGTGCTCAGGCCGCCGGCCGTGGCGCTCCGGCGCACGTACCGGACGATGTCCTCCACGGCGAGCATCAGATGCTCGGCCGATGCGTCCGCTGGGCCGACCTGGTCCATAACCTGCTTATGCATAAGGGCATTATGCATATACGTGTACGACGCATCAAGTGTGGTCCGTCGGTCCCGTCCGTTCCGGCACCTCCGGACTCC
The DNA here is from genome assembly GCF_053593835.1 of Streptomyces sp. NPDC002076. NCBI lineage: Bacteria > Bacillati > Actinomycetota > Actinomycetes > Kitasatosporales > Streptomycetaceae > Streptomyces > Streptomyces sp. NPDC002076. Next base: position 261,643 of record NZ_JBSFDI010000005.1, on the reverse strand, counting down.
GGCGGCGTCGTGCCGCGATGGCGCTGACCGAACCCGGCGGTGGCTCCGACCTCCAGGCCGTGCGCACCGTCGTGTGCAGCGACGAGATCCAGCGGAACGTGATCCCGAGCCGGCTGGTGCAGCGAGGAGGGCTGGATGCGTGAGGGGCCAGGTCCGAGACTCGCGAGAGACGTACGGCACATCGGTGACACCGCAGACCCCGGGCCGCTGGACCTGTCGCCAGCGCGGGGCCTCGTCGTCGGGGACGTCAGGGGAAGCGAAATGGAGCGGCACCCCGAGATGGTCGGCCAGGGCCTTCCCCGCCTCGGTGGTGGCGGTGGCCGGCCGGGGCCCGTCGGTGCGCCGGTGGACGGTCGCCAGATGTCCTTCCCCGTCCGGATCCTCCAGGACCGCGACCAGGCACACGAACCAGTCATGGACCGTGTCGCCGTCCCGGACCGCCTCGATCGCGGCCACCCGGCCCGGGTGCGCGGCAGCGCGGGCCGAGAGCGAGGGGACGTCCGGCGGATCGGGCTGCCTGCGTCGCACGCGGTCGCCGAGGACGTCGTAGCGGGCGTGGACGACCTCCTCCGCCTCGCGCAAGGCGGACCCGAGCGGGCGCAGCGCGTCCCAGGCGGCCTTGAGCGCCATGATCGGACGGTCGTGCAGCACCTCCGTGTCGATCTCCCGACGGGTCCGTTCGTCCAGGGACGACCACCCGCCGCTCATCGCCTCACCAGGACCGATGCCGTGAAGTGCCGAATGCGCGGAAGGTACCTAAACCCCCTGACAGCAGAGGGGGTCGGCCGACCCGGCATGGGGCCTTTCGCGCGGATATGGTGGGTACGCGGGGTACACCAATCCGCTGGGTCGGCAGGCGTGGAAGAAGTGATGCCGATGATCTCCGACATGGTTCTGGTGCCCACCAGCGACGCCACACTCTCCGGTGACCTTGTGGTCCCCACGGCGGCGCGGGCCGTGGTGCTCTTCGCCCATGGCAGCGGCAGTTCCCGGCACAGTCCGCGCAACCGGATGGTGGCCGCCGAACTGCGCACCGCCGGGTTCGGCACGCTGCTGATGGACCTGCTCAGCGAACGGGAGGAGCGGCACGACGCGCTGACCGGCGAGCACCGCTTCGACATCCCGCTCCTCGGCCGACGGCTCGTGGCCGCGATCGACTGGATGGACACGCAGCCCGACACCCGTGGCCTCCCGGTCGTCCTGTTCGGCGCCAGCACGGGCGCCGCCGCCGCGCTGGTGGCCGCGGCCGAGCGCCCCGACCGGGTGCTGACCGTGGTCTCGCGAGGCGGCCGGCCCGATCTGGCGGGTGACGCCCTGGGACAGGTGCAGGCCCCGGTGCTGCTCATCGTCGGCGGCCAGGACCAGCAGGTCCAGGAGCTGAACGAGGAAGCGGCCCAGTACTTGCGGGTCCCGCACGCCGTGCACATCGTTCCGGGTGCGACGCACTTGTTCGGAGAACCCGGAGCGCTGGAACAGGTCGCCGAGGTGGCCAGGCAGTGGTGCGACGAGCGGCTGACCGGGAAGGCCGGCTGACCAGGGAAGGCGCATTTCCCGTCGGCACGGAAGGTGTGTCAGCTCGGATCCGGCCTTCCGAAGAACTCGGCGTAGCGGCCCGGCAGGCCGGACAGGAGGTGGTCGATCTGCCGGTCGGGCACGGCGTCGGCCACCGTGGACAGTACGGCGTCCGCGTCCCACTCGGCCGTACGGGGCCGGGCGCCGGTCTGCATGGACACCCGCCGGAGGAACTCGTCACAGTCGAACGTCTCGGGACGCCCTCGGTCCAGATGCAGGGCCTCGTCGAGTGGGGCGGGCAACCGGGCCGCCAGTTCGTCCGCCTCTTCCGGGGCTATCCGGGTCGCGAGCACCCACAGGACCGCCTCACAGACGTGCTCGGTCTCCTCGCGGCTGCGGTACTCGCCCCGGTCGCGGACCTGGGCCAGGAATTCTTCCAATTGCACGGCGGCCTCCCAAGGTCGTCGCAGGCCATCACGGCGAGCGCACCCTTCCCGTCTCGTCATTGTAGGTTTTCGGGTGGTTTCCGACGCGGGAGTCGGCGCGCCCAGCGCGGAGGGCACGGGTCGTTCCCGCTCACCGGGGGGCGGAGCGAAGCCGGTCGGGTGATTTCGGGCCGGTCCCGGCTCGGGTGCGGCCTGTCGCGGCCTCGGCCGGAGAGACTGCGGCCATCCCAACGGAGGTGGCGAACATATGCTCAGCGACAGCACAGCGACGATCCTTGCCGAGAGGCCGAGCGTGGCTCCGGTCGTCGCCGGTGCTCCGCGCGTGGCGCAGATCGCGGCGGGGTGCAGCGACCAGATGGAGGCCGCCCGGCGCCTTGCGCCCGAGGTGGTCGAGGCGGTGCGGGAGGCCGGGTTCGCCCGGCACTTCGTCCCCTCGGCCTTCGGCGGCACGGAAGGCCGTTTCGTGGACATGACCTCGGCGGTGGCCCTGGTCGGCGAGGGCTGCGCGTCGGCCGCCTGGGTAGCCTCGCTGTCCGCCTACTCGGCCCGGTACGGCGCGTACCTGCCCGTCGAAGGACAGGCGGTGCTCTGGGGCGACGGGCCGGACGCCCTCATGGCGGGCGCCCTCATGCCGGCCGGCAAGGCGGAGCCCGTCTCCGGCGGTTGGCGGCTCAGCGGTGAGTGGAAGTACATCAGCGGGGTGCGCTTCGCCGACTGGGTCTTCGCCTGCTCCGCCGTGCCCGGCAAGGTGGGCCCCGACGGGCGTGGCGAAGTGCGGTTCTTCGCGGTGCCGCAGGCGGACATCACCGTGAAGGACACCTGGTTCACGCTGGGCATGCGCGGGACCGGCAGCGACACCATGGTCCTGGACGACGTGTTCGTGCCCGAGCACCTGACCCTGTCGAGGCTGGACATCAACGCGGGGCGGGCGACGGCCTCGGCAGCCCGCTGCCACACGGTCCCCGTGAACGCGGTGAACGGGCTGCCGCTCGCCGTACCCGTGGTGGGCGCCGCGCGGGGCGCGGTGCGGGCCGCGGCCGAGCAGAACCTGCGCCGGGTCGACCGGCGGGGCGCCCCGCTGCGCGACAAGCCCTCGGTGCAGATCGACCTGGCGCGCTCGGCCGCGGAGGTGGACGCCGCGGAGCTCCTCGTCCAGCGGGCTGCTCGGGTCGCCGACGGCATCGAGGAGACCAAGGAGGGCGAGACGGCGGTCCGTGGACCGCGGGACCTCGCGCTGGCGGTCGAGTTGTCGGTGTCGGCCGTCGAACGGCTCTTCCGCGGCACCGGGACGACGGGCCATTTCGAGTCCGACCCGGTCCAGCGGTTCTGGCGCGACGTCAACACCGCCGCCTCCCATATGATCTTCTCCTTCGAGACCACCGGGACGGCCTACGGGGCCTGGGCACTCGGCGTGGAGAGCGCCGAGCCGAGGCGTTGACACGACCGCGTGGACCCGCGAACTGCGGCCCCGGCCCCTCGACTTCACCGCGGTGCGCTGGTGACGGCCCGGCGCACCCGGGGTTTCCAGCGGGGCAGTGGGACCATGTGGTGCCATGCGTGCTGCGTACATCGAGGAACTGGGTCCCGCCGACGTCATCCGGTACGGCGAGATCGCCGCGCCCCGGCCCGGCCCCACCGACGTACTGGTGGACGTCCTGGCCACCGCGGTCAACCCGGTGGACTCGTTCGTGCGGTCGGGGCTCTTCCCCACGCAGGTCGACTTCCCCTTCGTCGTGGGCCGTGATCTGGTCGGCACGGTCGCCGAGGCAGGCCCCGGAGTCACCGGCTTCCGTGCAGGTGACCGGGTGTGGTGCAACAGCCTCGGGCACGGAGGACGGCAGGGCGCGGCAGCGGAGCAGGCGGTGGTGGCGGCCGACCGGCTTTACCACCTGCCCGACGGTGTCGATCCGTACGCGGCGGTGGCGGCGTTCCATCCGGCGGCGACCGCCTATCTGGCGCTGTTCGTCCACGGGCGGCTCCGCGTGGGCGAGACCGTGCTGGTCGGCGGCGCCGCGGGCCATGTCGGCAGTGCTTTGGTGACGATGGCGGTGCGGGCCGGCGCCCGCGTCCTCGCCACGGCCGCCGCGCGGGACGCGCGGTACTGCGCGGAGCTGGGCGCGGCCGAGGTGTTCGACTACCGGGATCCGGAACTGACCGAGAAGATCCGCGGCGCTGCGCCGTCGGGGCTCGACCTGTACCTGGACACGGCCGGGGTCAACGACCTGGAGACCACGGTCGACCTCCTCGCCCGCAGGGGCCGCGTGGTACTGCTGGCCGGCGCCCGGACCCGCCCCGTGCTGCCCGCCGGGGCGCTGTACATGAACGACCGCTCCATCGTGGGGTTCGTGATCTCCCACGCGACACCCGACGAACTCGCCGAAGCCGCCGTGTACATCAACGACCTCCTCGGCCGGGGCGCGCTGCGCCCGCGCAGCATCGAGGTCTTCCCCCTCGCCGCGGCCGCCGATGTGCACGCCCGGATGGAGAAGGGCGAGCTGCACGGGCGGCGCGCCGTCCTGCGCACGGACCTCGGCTCCGGCGTCAGGTGATGTGCCGCAGCAGCGCCGCGACCGCCGCGGGCGGCTCACCGTGCGGCCGTACCACCATCACCTTCCAGCTCGGCGCATGGCGGGTGAACCGATACGTCGTCAGGTCGGGGAAGCGGTCGGCGATGGACTCGGGCATGATGCAGACGCCCAGGTCGTTGCGGACCAGTTCGGACGCGGCGACGATGTCGTTCACCTCGAAGGTCGTGGTGCGGTCGACGCCGGCGGCGCGGAAGGCGCGGTCGACGGCATGGCGGATCGCCCAGCCCGGGGTGAAGTCCACCAGGGGCAGCTGCGCCACCGTGTCCGGTTCGACGGTGCCCTCCGGAGCGCTCGCGGCGAGGTTCCTTCGCGGGGAGACGACCAGGACCATCTCCTCGCGTGACAGCAACCGCGTCACGAGCCCCCGCTGCTGCTGGCGGTCCAGCGCCACCACCGCCAGGTCCACCGTGCCCTCGCGCAGGGCCTGCCGGATGTCGGTCACCGCCGCCTGCCGCAGCCGGACCACCACCCCTGGGTGCTCCGACCGCAGCGCGGCCAGCGCGTGGTGCAGTCCCGCCCAGACGCCCTGCATGATGCCGACGGTCACCCGCCCGCGCAGTTCGCCCTTGGCCGCGTCGACCGCCTCGCGCGCCACCTCGGCGGCGCGCAGGGCCGCTCGTGCCGCGGGTACGAAGGCCTCCCCGGCCGGGGTGAGCGCCACCCGGTGGGTGTTACGGGTGAACAGCGGGGTGCCCAGCTCGCGTTCGAGGGCGCGGACCGTGCCGGAGACGGCGGACTGCACCACATGCAACCGCCTCGCCGCGGCCGTGAACCCGCCCGCGTCCGCCACCGCGACGACGGCTTCCATCTGCCGCAGGTCCATCATCCGCTCCCGGTGAGGCAGTGCCCGTACGACGGGCTCGGATCTTCGCTGCATCGTATGCGCGCGGCCGGTCAACCGACGCCGTTCGCCGGGCCGGGGCCTTCGCCGGAGCCCTTACGCGGCGTTCCGGGCACGATTCCGGCCTCCCCGCCGGAGCTCGGTGAGCCAGTACAGGAGCCCCAGGACGGGGAGCGCGGCGCCGAGGGCCGTCACCGCCGTCCAGCCGCCGGAGTGGTAGGTCAGCGAGCCGAGCTGGGAGCCGAGGGCGCCGCCGAGGAAGAACGTGGCGATGAACGCGCTGTTGAGGCGGGCCCGGGCGTGGGGGTCGAGCTGGTAGATGGTGTGCTGGCCGAGGATCAGGGTGGCCTGGACGGCCATGTCGAGCAGGATGGCGGCGAGGGCCATCAGGACGATGTGGTGCCGGCCGAACCCGGCGACACCGAAGGCCAGCGCGGCGAGGACGAACGCGGCGCCCGTCATGGGCCGGGTCAGCTTGCGGTCGGCCCACCGTCCGGCAAGCGGAGCCACGGCCGCGCCGGCGGCCCCGACCAGGGCGAAGACACCGACGCCGATGGGGGAGTAGTGGAACCCGGGGCCGGTCAGGACGTAGGAGACGGTGGTCCAGAAGGCACTGAAGGCGCCGAACATCGCCGCCTGGTACAGGCCACGGCGCAGCAGCGCGGGGTGGGTGCGGACCAGCTGGAGGGTGGAGTGCAGCACACGGACGTACGGGATGCTCGTGGTGGGGGCGTGCCGGGGCAGCGCGGAGCGCAGGGCGAGGGCGAGGACGGCCATCAGGACGGCGGAGCCCAGGTAGACCACGCGCCAGCCGGCGATGTCCGAGACCAGGCTGCTGATGGTGCGTGAGAGCAGGATCCCGGTGAGCAGGCCGCTCATCACCCGGCCCACGATCCGGCCGCGGGCGTGGTCGGGTGCGAGGCTCGCGGCGAACGGGACCAGGATCTGGGCGACGACCGAGGTGGCGCCGCTGACCAGGGACGCGATCAGCAGCACGGGGAAGTTCGGGGACAGCCCGGCCGTGACCAGGGCGGCCGTGGTGACCGTCAGCAGGGCCGTGATCAGGCTCCGCTTCTCCAGCCGGTCGCCGAGCGGGACCAGGAACAGCATGCCGATCACATAACCGACCTGGGTGAGCGTGATCAGCCAGCCGGCCGCCGCCGTACTGGTGTGGAAGACCTCGCGCAGCGAGGAGAGCAGGGGCTGGGCGTAGTACAGGTTGGCGACCGTCATGCCGGCGGCGACGGCCAGCAGCGCGATCAGCCGGCCCGGCACACCGTGTGCGGGCTCGGCGCCGGCCGCACTCTGACGCGAGATCCGGAGTTCGAGGGGCTGGGGCACGTTGACCTTCTTCGGGGGCGGGAGCCGGTGAGGCCGGCTCGGCGGGATGCCTGGCGACGATCGAGCGGCTTCTTCGCTGCTCTCACCACCACAAGCGCTGGGCCGCTCCCTCTGCTTCCCCTTTGATCGCGATGATTCGCGATGTCGGTCATCTCTGTTGGAGATGACCGATCCCGTACGCCAAGGCCGCATCAGCCGATTTCGAACAGAACGCGTAATTTGGTCAGCATTACGAGCGTCCGGTCGAGCCGGCAGTCGGCATGCATGGAGATCCCGTGTCGACCGCCTGGGATCATGGCATGATAGTTGAATATAGAACTACCCTTCCAGGATGCGGTCCACGGTGAGCAACGTCGAAACGAAGCCCATGGAACTGCGGTGCGGTGGCCCGGTGGAAGCCGAGCGATCCAGCGAGGCGGCCGGGGTCGACGTACTGACCCCGCGCGATGTGCCCCTCGGCGGTCCCCGGGCGATGACGGTACGCCGGACACTGCCCCAGCGTGCCCGGACCCTGATCGGCGCGTGGTGCTTCGCCGACCACTACGGCCCCGACGACGTCTCGGTGACGGGCGGCATGGACGTCGCCCCGCACCCCCACACCGGGCTGCAGACGGTGAGCTGGCTGTTCACCGGGGAGATCGAGCACCGGGACAGCATGGGCAACCATGCGCTCGTACGGCCCGGCGAACTGAACCTCATGACGGGCGGGTACGGCATCAGTCACTCGGAGGTCTCCACCCCGCGGACCACCATCCTGCACGGCGTGCAGTTGTGGGTGGCGCTGCCGGAGGAACACCGCCGCACCGAACGGGACTTCCAGCACTACGCACCCGAGCCGGTGCTGACCGACGAGGCCGAGATCAGGGTCTTCCTGGGTTCCCTCGCCGGCCGGGTCTCCCCGGTGCCGACCTTCACGCCGCTGCTCGGCGCCGAGATCGTCCTTCGGCCCCGCGCGACCCTCACACTCGCCGTGGACCCGGCCTTCGAGCACGGCCTCCTGGTCGACCAGGGACAGGTGCGCCTGGCGGACACCCTGGTCGGACCCTCGGAGCTGGGCTATGTCCCGCCGGGCGCCGCCGCGTTGACGCTGATGAACGAGTCGGACGACATCGCGCGGACGGTGCTGCTCGGCGGAACGCCCTTCGGGGAGGAGATCGTCATGTGGTGGAACTTCATCTGCCGGTCACATGAAGAGATCGTAGAGGCCCGTGATGAGTGGATGTCGGGGGACCGGTTCGGTTCGGTGAAGGGGTACGACGGTGACCCGCTGCCCGCGCCCGAGCTTCCCAAGGTCCCGTTGAAACCGCGACGGAACCCCAGTTGACCTGCTGAAATGCAGTGAATCAAGCGGAGCGGGGGCGGGCGTGCCGGCGAAGGGCCTGCTGCGTCCGCCCTGTGCAGGTACGCCCCACTGCGACGCCCGATGTGTTACTGGGGTGCCCCGCATGCCGGAGCGTTTTCGGCCGTCCGGGGCCATCGGAAGTCAATCAGCTGACTTACGGGTAGCCCGCCAGGCGGTTCGGGTCCCGGAGCTGTTGGCAACGTTTCCGGAGGTGAGGTCGCCCTGGTCGAAGGTGTGGTGGGCGGCTGGCCTGGGCGGGGCGGTCGGCGCGGCCGGCTGACGCCGCCCATCCCCAGAACCGCCACCCGCACCGTCCGCCGAGCCCTCTCGTCCGTCGCCGTCCTCATGGCCGCCCGTCCGTCGCCGTCCTCATGGCCGCCGTCGCCTCGACCCTGATGCCCGCCACCCCTTCCCAGGCCGCGGACACCAGCGTCACCGTCGACTTCGCCACCGCCGGCGGCGCCCCGACGTACCACGCGTCCAGCATGATCTACGGCATGACGCCGGACGGCTCGCTGCCGCAGGACCACTTCTTCGTTCGTGCTGCTCCCGCACGACCTGTGGGGCGCGGACGGGACCACAGCCAGGGCTGGCCGGGCGACAACGGTGACTGGACGCAGTTCGACAACTTCGTCACTCAGCTCCTCAACGACGTCAAGACCAACGACGTCGCCACCGACATCTACAGCTGGCAAGACGAGCCGGGCGACCCCTCCACCGACGTCGGCCGCGCCAACGCCACGCTGTCGGCGCCCGGGTTGACCAACACCCGCCCATACCAGATCAACGAGTACGTCACGCCTTCCATGCAGTCCCTGGGCGGCGGCGCCTGGTCCAACGGCCGTCTGGAGCGAGCCGGCGCCGACGGTCTGCGGGGCAGCTGGGCCTCCGGCACCGCACTGCACGACGACGAGGCGAACCTGCTCAACGCCAAGGACGGTTACACCGTCACCTTGCTGCCGCCGTCCAACACGACGACCTCGACCGTCGCGGCCAGCGAGAACAGCGGGCAGTGCCTGGACGACACCAACCTGAGCACCGCGAACGAGTACATCTGCAACACGTCAGCAACGTCTCCACCACGGCCGGCGCGCTGACCACCAGTGGACCTGCGACCCGGCGAGCGCGCTGAACACCAAGAAGAACCAGATCGGGCGTCTCTCCGGCAAGAACTGACGGCCTTCCACTCGGTGGCCTACTCCTCGAACGGCATCACACGACCCCGTCCCACCTGGCGGACGTATCCTGGGCCACGACGATCAACCGCGGCGACTCACGCTCACGGTCTGCTGACCGGCAGCCGCGCCACAAGCTGCTGACCTGCGGTAATGATGATGAGGTTCGATGAAAGGCATCTCATGAGCCAGCCCTCCGCCGCTCCGACCGTCGAGCACAATGAGGCCAAGCACCGGTACGAAATCCTGGTCGACGGCAAGCGCGCCGGACTGACCGCCTACCGTGACCGCGGTGAACAGCGCGTCTTCTTCCACACCGAGGTCGACGAGGCGTTCGCCGGACAGGGCCTGGCTTCCCGGCTGGTCCAGGAGGCACTCACCGACGTACGCGGGGCCGCCAAGCGGATCGTGCCCGTCTGCCCGTACGTGGCCAAGTTCCTGAACACGCACGAGGAGTTCGCCGACATCACGGACCCCGTGACGCCCGATGTCCTGCACTGGCTGGACACCGAACTGGGCTGACCCCCGGCCGGCCGTCGATCTCGGCGGCCGGCCTCACGACAGGGCACCATTTCGGCCGTACACCCCGCCGACACCTGCCGTACGCCTCGGCGCGGCAGCTTGGGCGCATGACGTACGACCCCCTGCCGTCCGTGGACGAGCTGATGGCCCTGCTGGCCGACTGTGCGGACGTCTGGGACACCCCGGACCGGTCGGGCGACCCGGTGGACATCCTGGACCACGGCCTCCAGGTCGCCGCCCTGCTCGCCGTGAGCCACCCGGACGACGAGGAGCTGCAGGTGGCCGGGCTCGTCCACGACATCGGCCACTACCTCGTGCCCGCCGACGAAGCGGGCCACGGCAGGCATGCCGCGGCCGCGGTCGAGGGGCTGCTGGGGCCGCGGGTCGCCCGCCTGGTCGCCGCGCACATCCCGGCCAAACGCTACCTCGTGGCTGCCGACCCGCAGTTGGCGCTGTCGCCGGAGAGCGCCCGCACACTCGGCTGCCAGGGCGGTCCCATGACCCCGGCGGAGGCGGCGGCCTTCGCGGCGGACCCCGACTTCCCGGCCGCGATCGCACTGCGCCGTGCCGACGACGCGGGCAAGGTCGTGGGCCTGGCGGTGGCTCCGCTCGCGTCGTGGCGAACGGTCGTGGAACGAGTCGCCGCCCGCCGTTAGCAGGACACGCCCGCCGGGGCGGCAGTGGAGCCCGCGTCGAGGGCCAGTGCCGCGAAGGTGGCCGGTGTGACGGCGCTGGAACGCAGCGCGGCGGCACTGCTGAGGGTGAGACCCGGCAGATGGCCGATCTTCGGGTCGGCCCCGTCGGAGCTGGCCGGGACCTCCGGCAAAGGGGCTGGGAACGCCGGAGCCCGCTGGCGCAAAGGCGCCGGCTCCCTTGTGGGATTGTTCAACAATCGATTACGTTTCGGGACGTGATCGACCTCAACGCAGACCTCGGTGAAGGCTTCGGCCGCTGGACCCTCACCGACGACGACGCCCTGCTCTCCGTCGTGACCAGCGCCAACGTCGCCTGCAGCTTCCACGCGGGCGACCCCGCGGTGATGCGCCGCGTCTGTGACCTCGCCGCCGAACGCGGCGTCCGGATCGGCGCGCAGGTGTCCTACCGCGATCTGGCCGGCTTCGGACGCCGGGCCATGGACGTACCGGCCGACGAGCTGGCGGCCGAGACGGCCTACCAGATCGGGGCACTGCGGGTCTTCGCCCAGGCCGCCGGGGCCGAGGTGACCTACGTCAAGCCGCACGGCGCGCTCTACAACCGCACCGTGCACGACGCCGAGCAGGCCGCGGCCGTGGTCGAGGGGGTGAAACTCGCGGGCGGCGCTCTGTCGGTGCTCGGCCTGCCGGGGTCCGAGTTGCTGGCCGCGGCCGAGCAGGCGGGCCTCACCGCCGTACCGGAGGCCTTCGCGGACCGCGCTTACACCCCTGCGGGCACGCTCGTGTCGCGGCGCGAGACGAACGCCCTGGTGACCGACGAGGAGACGGTGGTCCGGCGCGCGCTGGCGTTCGCCATGGACGGCGCGGTCGAGGCCGTGGACGGTACGACGGTCGTGGTGACCGCCCGCTCCCTGTGCGTCCACGGCGACACCCCGGGCGCCGCCCGGATCGCGGCGCGGGTGCGCACGGCTCTGGAGGCGGCCGGGATCGAGGTCGGGGCGTTCGTATGACGGAGAGCCGGTCTCTGCAGATGCGCCTCGCCGGGCGGCACGCGGTCCTCGTCGAGCTGCCGGACGCCGAGCACGCCGGGGCCTTCCACGCCGAACTCCTGCGGCGGCGCGCGGCGGGCACCCTGCCGCCCGTCGCGGAAATCGTGCCGGGCGCGCGGACCGTGCTCCTGGACGGTGTCACACACCCGGAGGAACTGGCGCGCCACATCTCCCACTGGGACCTGCCGGCCCGGGCCGCCGACGACCGGGGAGTCGTGGAGATCCCCGTCCGCTACGACGGACCCGACCTGGCCCAGGTGGCCGCCCTGTGGGGCGTCGCCGTGCACGAGGTCGCCGCCCGGCATTCCTCCTGCACCTTTCGCGTCGCCTTCTGCGGCTTCGCCCCCGGCTTCGGCTACCTCACCGGCCTGCCGGCGGAACTGCACGTGCCGCGCCGTGACACACCCCGCACCCGGGTCCCGGCCGGTGCGGTCGCGCTCGCCGGCCCCTACAGCGCGGTGTACCCGCGTGCCACCCCCGGCGGCTGGCAGCTGATTGGGACCATGCCGGACCCGACCCCGCTGTGGGACCTCGGCCGGGAGGAACCGGCCCTGCTCACGCCGGGAACGCGCGTCCGGTTCGTGGCGGAGGGAGGCACGCCATGACCGTCAAGCTCACCGTAGTGCGCTCCGGCGCCCTCACCACGGTCCAGGACGGCGGCCGTCGTGGTCATGCCCACCTGGGTGTGCCGCGCTCCGGCGCCCTCGACGCCGCCGCCCTGAGACTGGCCAATCTGCTGCTCGGCAACGCCCCCGGTGCCGCCGTCCTGGAGACCACGTTGACCGGCTGCGCCCTGCGCCCCGACCGCGGCGTGACCGTCGTGGTGGGCGGCGCACCGTGCCCGGTGACCGTGGACGGCAGGCCGGCGCCCTGGGGCGTGCCCGTACGGCTGCCCGCGGGCGCCGTACTGAACGCCGGCGGGGTGACGGCGGGCGTGCGCTCGTACATCGCCGTCGCCGGCGGCATCGCCGTCGAGCCGGTCCTCGGCAGCCGTTCGACGGACCTGCTCTCCGGGCTCGGCCCGGCGCCGGTGCGCGACGGGGACGTCCTCCCGCTGGGCGCTCCCGCCCGGCAGCCGGTGTCTCCCGACAGCGCTCCCTGGCCGGCGCCGCCCACCGCACTGACCCTGCCGCTGCGGCTCGGCCCCCGCGCCGACTGGTTCACCCCCGGCGCACTGCGCACCCTCACCTCGTCGACGTACCGCGTGTCGCAGCACAGCAACCGGATCGGCCTGCGTACCGAAGGGCCGGCGCTGGAGCGCGTGTCGACCGGCGAGCTGCCGAGCGAGGGCATGGTCCTCGGCGCCGTGCAGGTGCCCCCGGACGGGCGCCCGGTGGTCTTCCTGCACGATCACCCGACCACGGGCGGCTATCCGGTGATCGGCGTTGTCGCCGAGGCCGCCCTCGCGGCTGCCGCGCAGGCCACCGCCGGTACGCCGATCCGCTTCACCCTGGGATGACCCGCCCGTTGCCGCTCTCCGCCGCGTCGGCCGGCGGGGTGCCGGGCCTTCGGAGGTGGGTGATTCTGTAGGGGTGGGTGGTGTCCCAGCCCGCCGGAGCCCGGCGGACTACGCCGACTCGGGCCGCCGGGCGGTACGCGTGACGCTGGTCGCCGCGGCCGGTTTCTACCTCTTCCGCTACGGCCTCGACCGTCCTGTGGCGGCCACCTACGCCCTGTTCGCCGCCGTGGCACTCGGCGGACTCGCCAAGATCCCGGGCACCGGCCGACAGCGGGCCGCGACCGTGCTCCGCCTGCTCCCGGTGTGCTGGCTGCTGGTCGTCGTCGGCACGTATCTGTCCGTACGGACCTGGAGCGCCGTCGTCGGCATGCTGGCGGTCGGCTTCGGGCTCGCCTTCGCCGCCGTGGGCGGTCCTCGGCCGGCCGGGGCGGCGCCGGGCCTGCAACTCCTCTACATCCTCCCGTCGTTCCCTCCGTACGCCCCCGGCACGCTGGGCGAGCGACTGATCGGGACCAGCACCGGACTGGTCCTCTTCATCGTCGCCGAAGCACTGATCTTCCCCGAGCCCAGCCCGCCGCCGTACCGGGAACGGGCCGCCCACGCCGTACGGACCGCCGGACACGGCGCGACCCTCCTCGCCGCACCGCCGTACGCCCTGACCGGCCCCGAGATCCGCGCGGCCGGGGAGGCCAGTCGGAGCCTGCGGTCCCTGACCGTGCCGGAGGCGGAACGCCCGGCCGGGCCAGGCCTGCGCGACCGCGCCCTCGCCCACACCGGCCTCGCCACGCGTACCCTCCTCAGCCGCCTGGCACAACTGCCCGTCCCGCCCGGCGGACAGCCCGGCCCCGAGGTGACCGCCGTACTGCGGGCCGTCGCCCGGCTGGCCACGGCGACGGCGGACTGCCTGGGGACCGGGCCGTCGCCGGTTGTGCCCTACGAGGACCTGGTCAGGGCACGCGCGCACCTGTCGGCCGTGTCCGCGGGCCCGGCCCCCGGAACCGCTCGCGCGCCGGACTTCCCGCCCGCCGTACTGCGCCGGCACGCCGCCGTGCTGGAGATCGCCGACGCCGCGCTCGCCATGGCCACGGCGGCCGATCTCGCCGTACGCGGAAGGCATGCCGCGGTGGAGATCTCGCGAGGCCGCTTCTGGTACGCCGGCACGCGGGCGCCGCTCCTGTGGTGGCACCGGCTCTGCGGCCACGCCGGTCGCCGGTCGGTGTTCTTCCAGAACGCGGTCCGTATCGCCCTGGCGCTGACCGCGGCCCGGCTCGTGGCCGGCGTGGACACGCTGCCCCATGGATTCTGGGCGATGCTGGCGACGCTCACCCTGACCCGGACCACCATGGACGAGACCTGGCACACCATCCGCCTGGCGCTCGCGGGCACCCTGGCCGGAGCTCTCGTCACCGTCGGGGCACTGAGCCTGGCCGGCACGGACACCGCCGTCTACGCCGTCGTACTGCCGGTGTGGATGCTGTTCGCCTTCACGGTGGGGCCGGTCAAGGGCGTCGGCTGGGCACAGGGCCTGTTCACCGTGCTCGTGGCCCTGGTCTTCGCCCAGCTGGCCCCGCCGACCTGGCAGCTGGCGGAGGTCAGGATGCTGGACGTGCTGGTCGGCAGCGCGATCGGTGCCGTCTTCGGACTGCTGGCCTGGCCGCGCGGTGCCCATGACGAGCTGCGCTACGCGTCGGCGGAACTCCTGCGCAGGGCGGCCGAGATCGTGGTGGCGACCGGCGCCTCGGTGGCGGGCGGCGGCGCGGTGGCCGCGCCGTCCGGGGTGTTCGGGCACCGGTCGTTGCAGCGCGCGGTCATCCTCGCCGAGTCCGCGTTCGCGCAGTTCCAGAGCGAGCCGACACCGTTCGGCGGCGCGCCGCGCAGGCCCGCTCCCCGCACCGTGGACTGGCAGGCCGCGCTGATGGCCGGGCACCACACCCTGTGGGGCTCCGAACGCCTGTTGACGCCGCCGCTCACCGGCCTCGGCCCCGTGGCGGCCGATTCCCTCAGCGGGCTGGGGGACCGGGTGGCCGGGCGGATGCTGCTGATCTCGGCGGCCCTGGACCCCGGAGCGGACACCCCGACCGGGCCGATTCCGCTGGTCGATCCGGGGCTTGTCGGGCCCGTCGCCGAGCCGCCCGGCGCACCCCGCCGGTACTACGCGACCGTGTCGTGGCTGGACTCGCTGATGACCGATCTGACCCGGCTCGCGCGCGGCAGCCCGGAGCCAGGACAAGGCCCGCCCACGCCGTGACCGTGCCGCCGGATCCGGCCGCGGCCGAGGGCGGCGCCGTTTGGCCCACGTCACGGCGGGGGACCCGGAGCGACATGTTCCGAACCGTCGCGCGTGGCTGTGCCGCCGGGGCCGCCGGCACCACCGCGTTGAACGCCGTCAGCTGCCTGGACATGGCGCTGCGCGGCCGGCCTTCGAGCAGCGCCCCCGAGGCCGTCGTGGAGAAGATCACCACCCGGGCGGGACGCCCCGTCCCCGACGGGGAGGGACGGGACAACCGGCTCTCCGGTCTGGGGGCGCTGTCGGGCATCGCCGTGGGAGTCGGGACGGGCCCCTCGTGTCACTGCTCCACCGCGCCGGGCTACGGCCGCACGCCTGGCTGGGCGCCGTGCTGACCGGAGCCCTGGCGATGACGCTGGCCGACGCGCCCATAGCCGGCCTGGACATCAGCGACCCACGCACTTGGTCGCCCGCCGACTGGACCTCGGACGCGCTCCCGCACCTCGCCTACGGCCTGGTCACCTACGGGGTCATCGCGGCTGCCTGAGGATGCGCCGCAGCCAGCGGGTACGGGCCTCGCGGGCGTCCTGGCTGAGCGCCGCCCGTGGTGCAAAGGTGTCGAAGCCGTGGCAGGCGCCGGGCCAGACGTGAAGTTCCGCCTGGCCTCCGGCCCGCCAGAGCGCGTGCGCGTAGGCCACGGCCTCGTCCCGCAGGGTTTCCGCCGACCCGACCTCGACATAGGCCGGGGGCAGTGCGGACAGATCGGTCGCGCGGGCGGGAGCCGCGTACGGCGGCAGGTCCGCGGCGCCGTACCGGTCGCCCAGCACCGCCTGCCAGGCGGTCGCGTTGGAGATCCGGTCCCAGGTGTCGATGCCGGCCATCTGACGGCTGGAGAAGGTGTTGCTGCGGTCGTCGAGCATGGGACAGAGGAGCAGTTGCCCGATCGCGCCGGGCCCGCCCCGGTCACGGGCGAGCAGGGCGAGCGCCGCGGCGAGTCCGCCACCGGCGCTCTTCCCCCCGACGACGACACGGCAGACGTCGATGCCCAGCTCCGCCGCGTGCGCGGTCGCCCAGACCAGCCCCGCGTAACAGTCCTCCACCGCCGCGGGATACCGCGCCGCGGGAGCCAGCCGGTACTCGACGGAGACGACCGCCAGCTCCAGGGTGGCGGCCCACTCGCGAAGGAGCCGCGGCAGCACGGACCACGCATTGCCCGTGACCATTCCGCCGCCGTGCATGTAGTACAGCAGGGGCAGCGGCCCGGTGATCCCGGCGGGCCGTGCGCTGACGAGGGTGACGTCCGGCCCGCCCGGCGGCCCGGGCACCCGCAGCTCCGCCGCCTCGAAGCGGCCGCCGGCCCGGAGGTCCCCGAGGGTCGGCCTGGGGCGCGCCGCAGCATCCCGCTCCTGCCGGGCCACGAGGTTCTCCGGGGTGACCGGCTCCCTCACATCACGCCCCGAACCCGCGAGCGCGACCGCCAGTTCGGGGTCGAGCGGGGGCGCGTCCCAAGCCAGCGGGACAAGGCCGGGCCCGGAGGGCAGGTCGTCAGCGAGGTCCGTGCGGTCCACTCGCTCACCCGCCGTGCACCGGTCATCGGGGCGGGCCGGATCAGGGCTCATCCGAGTTCCCGTGGCCCGTACAGCGCACTGCCGGCTTCGGTGGCGAGAGCCCAGTAGCGGTCGCCGTAGGACCAATGCCACCATTCGGTCGGGTAGTTGACCAGGCCGACGGCATTCAGCGCTGCGCCGAGCACCCGCCGGTTGGCCCGCGCCTCGGGGCCGATCGTGGCGGCATCCGTGTAACAAGCGCCGTCGCTCTCCTCCGGGTCGGCGTTCACCCGTGTCCCCATGTCGAGTTCCCGGCCCTGGGCGTCGACGAGCGTGAGGTCCACCGCGGCGCCGGCGCTGTGCGGAGCGATCTCCGGCGGCGACACATACCGGCTCGCGGCCTCGCGCACCCGCGCCGGCGACCAGTCAGGATGAGCGGCCCGCAGCGTGCCGGCGTACCGCTCGAAGTACTCGCGCTGCAGC
The DNA here is from genome assembly GCF_053593835.1 of Streptomyces sp. NPDC002076. NCBI lineage: Bacteria > Bacillati > Actinomycetota > Actinomycetes > Kitasatosporales > Streptomycetaceae > Streptomyces > Streptomyces sp. NPDC002076. The sequence goes on along the minus strand of NZ_JBSFDI010000005.1, from coordinate 244,458 downwards.
GCGGGCGGCCGGTACCCCTCGACGAACAGCAGACGCAGCCCGTCCGGGAGGAGTTGCCGGGCCCTGAGAAGGCGCATCAGGACGCCTTCTCGCAGATGTGCGAACGCCCCTGACGGTTCGGCCCTGCGCGCGTCCACGGCGAGGGAATCCCGCAGCCGGACGTCGACGAGCGGTTCCCCGCAGTCGATCACGGGGACCGCCGCGACCCTCGGATCCGACATCAGCACGATCCTGTTCATGCGCCGATCCTCGCCGATCGGCCCACAACAGGTGGCCACCTGTGCCGCCTTGGCCAAAAGCCATGGGTCCTGGTAGTCATGGCCTGTGCGATTCGAGAGTGTCCCCATGCCGGCGTCGGTCGAGGCACGGCCCCGTGACGCCCGTGGGTATCCGGTCCCGGCGATCACCCCCTGGGAAGGGGAGGAGCCGCAGTTCGCGCTGACCGACTACGAACGCAGCGCCGCATGCGCGCGGAAGCGTCTGTGCTCGGTGTGCAACCAGGCCATGCCGCGGGGACCCGTGTGGCGTGTGGTGGGGGCCGGGGAGAGCGCGGCGATCGGGGAGGCGCTGGCCGCCGGACGGCCCTATCGCAATCTCGCGCCGACCCTCGAAGGACCGGGCCACCGTGCCTGCATGCTGTACGCCTCGATGGTGTGCCCCTATCTGGCCCGGCCCAACGCCCGGCGCGGCATGTCGGCGACGGAGCCGGACGACATGACCTCGCATGTGGTGCGGGGCGCCGTCCGGGGCACGATGGGTGCGGTGGTGGGCTTCGGCGAGTACGAGTACGCCGTCACCGGCAGCCGGGTGCTCTTCCGGTTCCTCGACGTCGTCGAGTTCCTGCCGCACGACACCGCCGACGCGCACCTGGACGAACTGCGGGCCGAGCTCGCCCGGACCGCGAAGTGACCCGCACTCCGCGCCCCGGGCGCGCCCGGCCCGTTCACTCGTACGACGTCAGGGGCGGTACGCCGCCAGCCCGACCGTCGAGGTGACCTTGGCCGGACGACCCGAGCCGTCGGCCGGCAGGGTCACCGTGCCGGACGGGGTGCGCACCGCGAGGGTCTTGCCGTCGGGGGACCAGGCCGGCTCGGTGTAGTCGGTCGTGGCGTGCGGGGTGAGGTCCTTGATGTGGTTGCCGTGCATGAAGTCCTCCACGAGCACGTGGTCGTGGCCGGCGACCGAGCGCACGAAGACGACCTCCTCCTCGTTCGGGGACAGCGCCGGCTGGGAGCCCTGGGTGAGCTTGCCGCCCTGCTGGCGCAGGTAGTCGTCACGGATGTAGACGGCACCGGTGTGGTCGTTGGCGTAGACCGAACTGCCGTAGTGACCGGCCGCGTTCGGCCAGACGTTGCCGGTCTGCGGCAGCGCACCGCCCGGACCCGGGTCGCCGTTCAGGGACAGCGTCCTGGGCGTGCCGTGGACGGCCTTGGCGGAGATGTACTTCAGCCGGGACACACCGTTGGCGCTCGCCGCGAAGATGAGGTTGTCCTTGGCGGGGATGCCGTTCTGGGTGTCCTTCGCGGTCACCTGCCAGGTCGGGTGGGACCAGTTCTGGTTGCCGGGGTTCTTGGCGACGACGACACGCCCGCTGCCGTCCGGGTTGGCGATGTCCAGGTTGCCGGAGCCGTCCACGAAGGCGGCCTGCTTGCCGTCCGGGGACCAGGCGAGGTCCCGGACGGGCACCCCGAAGTTCACCTTGTGGCCGCCGATCAGCACGTACTTGGTGCCGTTGCTGACGGTCAGGGTGCCGTGCGAGGCGCTGGTCGCGGCCGACGCGGCGCCGGAGACGCCCAGCAGCGCGGTGCCGGTGACGGCTGCGGCCACGGCGATGGCGGCCGCCATGGTGCGGGTGCGTGAGGTCATGAGTCGATTCCCCCAGGAACATGGACTGGTCAGGTCGTGCGGTGAAGCCGAGCTTGGCAGGGCCTGATCTTGGAACTGTCAGTTCGGTGTCACAGGGACGTAACACCCATACCGCGGCGACAACCGCACGGAGTGCTGGCTGCCTGCGGTGCAGCGGCGCGCTGATCCACGCGCACGTCCCGCACGTAGCATCCACGAGCTGGACGTCGATGCCGAGCACCTGCCGCTCGCCATCGGAGCACAGGCTCAGGGCATGGACGCCAGCGAGTCCAGCTCACTCCCGATCGCATCCCGCAGTGCGTCGTGCTGCGGACCGAGCCCGAACCGCTCGTCCCGCCACCGGTCCGGCGGATACAGCCATACGGGCTTGCCCACCACCTCGGGTGACTCCCACGCGAACCGGGGCCAGACGTGGGCGTGCAGAAACGGGTCCGTGTTGCCGAGGATCTCCAGGTTCACCCTGCGGAAGGCGGGATCCAACCGTCGACAGGCCCGTTCCACGGCCTCTCCGAGCCGGTCCATGTCGGACAGGAACGCCAGCCGCTTGTCCCGGGGCAGGTCGGACAGCCGCTGAACACCTGGCTCGTCCACCAGCAGCACCGAGTAGCCCGGCAGGAACTGCACGTCGCCGATCACCGCGAACCCCGCCCGGAGCCGCCGTAGCACCGTCGGGTTCTCGCCCCGCAGAGCAGCCCCGATCCGGTCCGTGCGCCAATCATCACTCATGGCCCCAGGTTATGACCTGCCCGTACAAGCAGGGGTATGGCCTGAGCAGTTGTTTCAGAGCGCGCCGACAGGTCGACGGCCCGGTCGAAGTCCTGCGGCTCCAGCACGCTCAGGATGCCTTCGAGCAAGTAGTAGTCGGCGTAGGGGAGGGGGGTCTACGGCTCTCACCAGAGCCCGCCGGAGCCTGGGTGGCAAGCCAGTCACCGGCGATGCAGGTCAGCGACACCTTCTGCTGCCTGGGCGTCAGCTCACCCTTGACGGCCAGGTCGATGCCCCATCCGCGGTGCCGGACCCGGTACACCAGGCCCATGCCGCCGGTGCGGATCACGTTCCGCACCTCGTGGACACCGAGCACGACCTCCCCCGGGGCCCACACGGCCTACTCCGCCAGCGCGACGTACAGGGGGGTGCCGAGCAGGACCCCGGGGCCCGCATCCGGTGAACCAGGCGTGTACAGCAGGCGTTTGGCGACGAACTCCACCCGTTGCGCCGGGCCGGGCATCAGCTGGTTGGCGCGGTGCACGGCCTGTGCGGCGGGCGGGACGCCGGTCCGGCAGGGCTGGTTCTCGTCGGCGCCGATCGCCTGGACCAGCGACTGGATCTGTGGGTCCTCGGCCAGGGCGGCGAGCATCGAGGGGGTCAGCGACCTGGGCAGCACGGTCTCCGACTGGGGCGACGGGGTGCCCAGCACGTGGCGGGTGGACCCGCCGAGGCCCAGCACCGTGCGGGCGGTCGAGCCGCCGAACCAGACCAGCTGGGATCCGCCGGGAACGGCCCCCACCGCAGCGGCAGCACCCCCTGGACGAACCGTCCCGGTTCGTCGACTGTGCCGAGTTCGTCGGCGTCCGCCAGGAAGCGCACGAGCCGCTCGAGCCGCGCGCCGCGCTCCTCTCCCGCAGTCTCCTCGCTGACGCGCCGGCCGCCCACGACCCTCAGGTTGACGCTCACTTCGGTGGTGTGCTCGTGCTGGGGCCCCGGTTCGAGCTGCGCAAGCAGCATGTCGACCTTGCTGTGGCTCACATACAGGTAATGGCGCGCCGGGTGCTCCCGCCCTCAACAGCCTTGCCCAGCACGCCCATTATCTTGTCCCGGGTCCAGGGGATCGCGCCGCCGGCCAGGAGGGCGTCCGGCTTGCGGGGTGACAGGTCGTGGCTGTCGGATGAGGCGGCCGCGCGGGTTGTAGCGCTGGATGGGCGACTCGGCTGCCTCGATCGCGCCCGCGCGCCAACTGCCGTCGCCGGTCAGCCGCCAGGCGGTGACCGAGGACGGATAGAAGACGAGGCCGAGGTTGTGGGTGGTGGTGTCGTGCGGGGATCAGGTCCACTTCTCGAACCTCGTGCCGACGGGAAAGCCGGTCACCCCCCGGGCGCGACGGCGTGCAGTTTTTCATCCCGTAGTCGGCTGCCACGTGAAGCGTTCCCGCAGACGATGCCGGGCTCTGGTCCCCGGACGCCTCCGCGTCGTCGGCGGGGGAGACGGAGGTTGCGGTGGTACCGGCTGCCACGGCGAGCACGGTGCGCCGGGAGATGCTCATGGACGGGCTTCCAAGGTGAGCAATGCGGCAGGGGCGTTGAGTGAGTCCGGGCACGGCAGCGGTCTTGGTGTGCGCCCCCATGTGCATGGTCCATAGAAGTGAACAGAGCAGGGACGTGAGGCCTACTGTGGCGCACAACTCGGCCGCGGGTACGGTGCGGAGCGACCCGCTCATCCGGCCGACGTGTCCGGCGATTCCGGGGACGGCCGGGAGGGTCGGACCGATTCCCATCCGGAAGGTGACCGCCGATGTCCCAGTCCGCCATGACCACCCCCATCGCGAGCGCGCCGAGCACCCCGGTCCTCGCCGAGGTCGTACGCTCCGGATTCGTCGAAGGGCGGCACCGGGGCAGCGTGGTGCTCCTCGCCGCGGACGGCTCGGTGGAGTGGGCGATCGGCGATGTGACGTCCCCCGTCTTCCCGCGTTCCGCCAACAAGCCGATGCAGGCGGCGGGCATGCTGCGGGCCGGCCTCCGCATCCAGGGAGAACGGCTGGCCCTGGCTGCCGCGAGCCACTCCGGCGAGCCGTTCCACCGCGACCTGGTGCGAGCGATGCTCGACGAGCACGGGCTGACCCCGGAGCACCTTCAGTGCCCGCCCGCCCTGCCGCTGGACCAGCAGGAGCAGGAGGCCTATCTGGCGGCCGGCGGCCGGCGCGACCGCGTGGCCATGAACTGCTCCGGCAAACACACGGCGATGCTGGCCGCCGCCGCGCTGCGGGACTGGCCGCTGGAGTCCTACCTCGACCCGGACCATCCGCTGCAGCGCGTCATCCGTACGGTCGTGGAGGAGGCGGCCGGTGAACCGGTGGCCGCCGTCGGTGTGGACGGCTGCGGGGCGCCGCTGATGGCGATCGGCCTGACCGGCCTCGCCCGTGCCTTCCGCTCCTTCGTCCTCGCCGCACCCGGCGCCCCCGAACGGCAGGTCGCCGACGCCATGCGCGCCCACCCCGAGTACGTCGCCGGCACCCACCGCCACGACACCTGGCTCATGAAGGAGATACCGGGCGTCCTGTCGAAGGTGGGCGCGGAAGCCGCGCAGGCCCTCGCCCTGCCCGACGGCCGCGCCCTGGCCCTCAAGATCGAGGACGGTGGAGTGCGTGCCCTCGGCCCCGTCCTGGCCCGTGCGCTGCGCCTGATGGGCGTCACGGCGCCCGTCGTGGACCGCGTCGGTCGTACGCCGGTGCTGGGTCGGGGGCGGGAGGTGGGGGAGGTGCGAGCGGTGTTCTGACACGTGTCACTGACGGCATGTCAGCCGCGCTGGGCGGCAAGGAGGCTGGTGCGGCCTTCCGGCTGTGGACGCGGCGGACGGCTGTTGTCTTACGTTCCTTGAGCGTTTGACTGGCGATTCCTGTGCGGACGGTGTGCTCTCCCTAGGGTCCATGAGGCTTTCGAAAGAAGGGGCTCATGGACTCACTGCTCGCGATCCGGGCTCGCGGGATCACCAAGTGCTTCGGTGATGTCGTCGCGCTCGACGGCATCGACCTCGATGTGGCGCAGGGACAGATCCACGGGCTGGTCGGCCCGAACGGCGCCGGCAAGACGACGCTCCTCGGGCTCCTGCTCGGGCTGGCCGTGGCCGACAGTGGCCGTCTGGAGATCCTCGGTACGCCGGTGGGCAGGACGTTCGCCGCTCCCGACGGTGTCGCCGGGTTCGTGGACGGCCCTGGCCTCTATCCGTCGCTCACCGCCAGGCAGAACCTCGCCGCGCTCGTGGCCCTGCGCGGCCAGGACCCCCGCACGGCGGGCATCGACGACGTAATCGCCCAAGTCGGACTCACCGACGTCTCCGACGACCGGATCCGGGGCTTCTCCCTGGGCATGCGGCAACGGCTCGGGCTCGCCGCCGCCCTGCTCACCAAGCCCCGGCTGCTCGTGCTCGACGAGCCGTCCAACGGCCTCGACCCGGCCGGAAAGAAGCCCGTCCACGGCGTCCTCGCCCGGCTCGCGGCGGAGGGAACCAGCGTCGTGCTGTCGAGCCACCGCATGGACGACCTGGAGGCACTGTGCTCCGAGGTCACCATCCTCGCCACCGGACGCGTCGTCTTCTCCGGCCCGTTGCGCAAACTGGCCGCCGAGACCCGTGAACTCGACTACCGGCTGATCGCCTCCGACCCGCGGACCGCCCGTCGGCTCGCTGCCGGCACGCCCGGGATCCACCTCGTCGACGACGGACGCCCCGGCAGCGACGAGGTGCTCGTCGTACGCGCCCTGGTGCCGGCCCTCGACGAACTCGTGGTGCGGCTCGTCCAGTCGGGCACCGCCTTGCGGGAGCTCGCCCCCGTGGTGTCCCCGCTGGAGGCCGCCTTCCTGGCCCTGACCGAGCATCAGGAGGCCGCCAGGGAAGGGACGGGGCCCGCCGCCGAGCAGCAACAGGAAGCCGGCGCCCAGCCGCAGGACACCGACGCCCAGCAGCAGGAGGCCGGCCGATGACCGCCACCGTGACCGCTCCCGCCCCCGACCGGTCCACCGGTGCCGGCCGTGTCTCGGTGGCCCGCGGCTACCGCTTCGAACTGGTCAAGCTCGTCTCGCAATGGCGGATCCGCCTGCTGGTGCTCGCCTGCTGGGTCGCCCCGGCGCTCTTCGTCGCGGCGGTGAGCCAGCAGAGCACACTGCCCTCCGACACCCTCTTCGGCCGCTGGATGCTCGCCACGGGGTGGGCCGGACCGCTGGTGATGCTCGGTTTCGCGGGCACCTGGGCGCTGCCGCTGCTGACCTCGGTGGTCGCCGGTGACGTGTTCGCCTCCGAGGACCGGCTCGGCACCTGGCGCCACCTGCTCGTGGCGGTCCGCTCGCCCCGGCGCATCTTCGCGGCCAAGGCGCTGGCCAGCCTCACCGTCATCCTGCTGCTGGTGGCCGGGCTGGCCTGCTCCAGTGCGGCCGGCGGTCTGGTGACCGTCGGCAACCGGCCGCTGGTCGGTCTCGACGGCCACCAGTTGACGCCGTCGGACGCCGCGGGCAAGGTCGCCCTCGCCTGGGTGTGCGTACTCGCCCCGACCCTGGCCCTCGCCGCGATCGGACTCCTCGGGTCCGTCGCGCTGGGGCGGTCCCCGATGGGCCTGCTGCTGCCCGCTGTCGTCGCGCTCGCGATGCAGGTCGCGCAGATGCTGCCGCTCCCGGTCGCCGTACGCCTCGCCCTGCCCGGCTACGCCTTCATCGCCTGGAACGGCCTGTTCACCAGCCCGGCACAGCTCGGCCCGCTCCTGATCGGCATCGTGGTCAGCCTGGTGTGGGCCCTGCTGGCGACAACGTTGGCGTATCTGCTGTTCCTGCGGCGGGACTTCACGAATCTCACCGCCGACGGCCCGGGGCGCCGCGCGGTCACCGTCGGTCTCCTGCCGCTCGTCGCACTGGCCGGCGCGACCGTCGCCGTCGTCGCCTCGGCGACCGGGGCCACGGGCTCCGGGATCTCGCAGGACAAGGTGCAGCGCTCCCTCGCCACGGAGTTCGCCCACCTCTATCGCATGCAGACCGAGCAACTCAACCGCCCGCACGTCACCGAAGCGCAGCTGAAGGCCGCTGCGACGTGTGACAAGGGCAGCGTCAGGGTCGCCGCCGAGGGCCCCGGCAACGACTGGCGCTGCGTCGTGTCCTGGCACCTGCCTGGCGTCGAGGCCACCGGGACGGCCGTCTACCAACTCGACGTCACCTCAGACGGGCGGTTCGTCGCCGACGGCGACGGACCGAAGGAAGTGAACGGCTACTTCCTGGTGCGGACCCAGACCGGCGACGCACCGAACCCCCTTTGGCAGTTCGACGGCAACGTCGAACTTCTCAGCACCTCGAAAGGATGACTCTCCATGCAGGTAACACGTCATCGCAGGCCTGTGGAGACGGAGTTTCGCGGTAGACGAATCGGGCGCCGGAGCGCCCTCACGGCGGGCGCCACAGCGGTCGTCCTCGCCGTCACCGCCGGCGTCGGATACGCCCAGACCCACCAGTTCGGCACCGACCAGGTCGGCCAGACGACCGACCGAGGCCAGGTCGTCTCCAGCGACCAGTACCTCGCTCCGTACGGCGAACGCCTCGTCATCAACAACGGCAAGATCATGTCGTCCTCGCCCAGCCCGGACGGCACCCACATAGCGGCCGCGGTCACCGACGGTGGCAGCGCGCTGGCCATCGTCGACGTGAAGAACTGGGAGGTGCAGCAGGTCGTCGGCACCGCCGCCACGTCGACCCCGCGCCTCAGCAGCAACTCCGTGGGCCAGGAAGGCCCCACGTACTCGCCCGACGGCAAGCAGCTGTGGCTGGGCCAGACCGACGGCTACACCAAGTTCGCGGTCAACCCGGACGGCACCGTCGACAACCCGACCACCATCAAGATCCCGGCGGACGGATCCAAGCACGCCCTGGTCGGCGCGGCGGTGTTCTCCGCCGACGGCTCCACCGTGTACTCCGCGGTCAACGGCCAGAACCGGGTGGTCGCCATCGACGCGGCGACCGGCGCCATCAAGCAGAGCTGGAACGTGGGCAACGCCCCGCGCGACATGGTCCAGGTCGGCAGCAAGCTCTACGTCAGCAACGAGGGCGGCCGTCCGGCCAGGGCCGGCGACACCACCATGAACTCGTACGGCACCCAGGTGCCGGCCAACCCGAAGACCGGAGCCACCACCACCGGCACCGTCAGCGTCATCGACCTGGCGAACCCGGCCGCGGACGCGTCGAGCATCGACGTCGGTCTGCACCCGACCGCCCTGTACGCCAAGGGCAAGGCGCTGTTCGTCACCAACACGGCCAGCAACAACGTGTCGGTCATCGACACCGACAAGAACAAGGTCGTGCAGACCATCGACACCCGGCCGTGGCCGGAGGCGTCGGTGGGCTACGAGCCCAACGCGGTGACGCTCACCGACGACGGCCGGCTGCTGGTGACCCTCGGCCGAGCCAACGCGGTCGCCGTCTACCGGTACAAGAGCCCGCTGGAGCCGGTGAGTTACATCGGTCTGCTCCCGACGGACTACTTCCCCGCGGAGATCACGACCGTCGGCAACCAGGTGCTGGTCTCCAACACCCGTGGTATCGACGCCCGCCGCCCGAACAACCCCGCCGGGCACGGCACCCACGACACGACGTCCAGCGTGCAGCGGTTCACTCTGCCGGACGACAGCGTCATCAGGTCCGAGACGGCCAAGGTCTTCCAGCAGAACGGCTGGACCCCCGGCTCGGTCTCGATGGCCAGGGGCGGGAGCAAGGCGCGTCCGGTGCCGGTCCCGCAGCGGCTCGGCGACCCCTCGACGATCAAGCACGTGTTCCTGATCGTCAAGGAGAACCGGACCTACGACCAGGTCTTCGGTGACATGCCGCAGGGCAACGGCGACCCGTCGGTGACGCAGTTCGGCGAGAACGTGACGCCGAACCAGCACGCGCTGGCCAAGCAGTTCGGCCTGTACGACAACACGTACGACGTCGGCACGAACTCGGCCGAGGGTCACAACTGGCTGATGCAGGCCGACGACCCGGAGTACACCGAGTCCTCGGCCGGTGAGTACCAGCGCAGCTACGACACCGAGAACGACGCGCTCGGCCACCAGAAGTCCGGCTTCATCTGGACCGGTGCGCAGGCGGCCGGGAAGACCGTGCGGGACTTCGGCGAGTTCCAGTCGATCGAGAACAAGCCGTCCGGCGCGACCTGGCAGAACCTGTACTGCGACGCCAAGAACATGGACGCGACCGGCCGGCCCACCGCGTACCCCATCCAGACGGGTTCGGCGATCCCCTCGCTCAACTCCGTCTCGGTGCCCGGCTTCCCGATGTTCGACCTCGACGTCCCGGACGTCTACAAGTACCAGATCTGGAAGCAGGACTTCGAGAAGAACGGTCCGGCCAACCTGAACATGTTCTGGCTCTCCAACGACCACACCGGTGGTCCGGCGAGCCCGGCGGCCGAGGTGGCGGACAACGACCTCGCGGTCGGCAAGATGGTCGACGAGATCTCCCACAGCAAGTACTGGAAGGACTCGGCCATCTTCGTCGTCGAGGACGACTCCCAGGCCGGTCTCGACCACGTCGACGGCCACCGTGCGCCGATCCAGATCATCAGCCCCTGGGCCCAGCACGGCACCGTCGACAACCACTACTACTCGCAGATCACGATGGTCCGCACCATCGAGCAGATCCTCGGGATCCACCCGATGAACCAGAAGGACAGTGCGGCCAGCCCGATGCGCGGGGCGTTCACCCAGCGCCCGGACTACACGCCGTTCAAGGCGCTGCCCAACCGGACCTCGCTGACCGACGGCCTGAAGACCCCGCCCTCCTGCGGCGTCGACACCCCGGCGACGCAGGACCCGAAGGCGGCGGCCGTCCCGGCGGCCGAGGTCCCGGCGGGCATGCGGCAACTCGCCGCCGAGTGGGACAGCTGGAAGTCGAAGCAGCACCTGACCGGCTCCCACGCGACGGCCGACTTCGCCAACCCGGCCCAGATGAACCACTTCACGTGGTACCAGACGCACAACTGGAGCACGCCGTACCCCGGTGAGAAGAAGATCTACGCACCGAACGACGTGCCAGGTGCCTACATCCCGTCGTCGGAGTCCGACGGCTGATACAGGCTGACCCGTCGCGGACCCCTGGCCGGCCACACGCCTGCCGGGGGTCCTCGGCGTTCCGGCGCTCGTGAGGTGCGGAGATCCCATTCGGGCATAGCCTGGCAATGGGCAGGACTCGTACCTCTCAGAAGGCACTCCGTCATGAACACCATCGACGAAACGACTGTCGGCGGTCTGCGCGAGGCACTGCGGGGATCCCTGATCACACCGCAGGACCCCGGATACGACGCGGCCCGCAGCATCTACAACGCCATGATCGACCGGAGGCCGGCCGCCTTCGCCCAGTGCGTGGACGTGGCGGACGTGCAGTCGGTGATCTTCTACGCCCGGGACACCGGAGTCGAGCTCGCCGTGCGCGGCGGCGGCCACAGCGGCCCGGGTCTGTGCCTGGTCGACGACGGACTCGTCCTCGACCTGACGCCGATGCGCTGGGTCAGGGTGGACCCGGAGACGGACACCGCTCAGGTGGGCGGAGGCAGCCTGCTCGGTGACCTGGACCATGCGACACACGCCGTCGGGCGCGCCGTGCCGGCCGGGATCGTGTCGACCACCGGCGTCAGCGGTCTCACCCTGGGCGGCGGCCACGGTTATCTCACCCGCAGGTACGGCCTGACGATCGACAGCCTGTTGTCGGCCGATGTCGTCCTCGCCGACGGCAGCTATGTCACCGCGTCGGCGGACAGCCACCCGGACCTGTTCTGGGCGCTGCGCGGTGGCGGCGGCAACTTCGGCGTGGTGACGTCGTTCACCTTCGGGCTGCACCCGGCGTCCACGATCGGGGCCGCCGTGACGGTGTGGCCGGTCGACCGCACGCCCGAAGTGCTGCGCTGGTACCGGGAGTTCCTGCCTGCCGCGCCCGACGAGCTCTACGGGTTCTTCGCCCTGCTCGTCGTGCCGCCCGGGCCGCCCTTCCCCGAGTCGATCCACGGGCAGAAGATGTGCGCTGTGATCTGGTGCTATACGGGAGACCTCTCCGACGAGCGCCTGGCGGAGGTGTTCGCCGTCGTGAACGACCCGGCGCCGCCGGCCTTCCACTTCGCCACCCCGATGCCCTATCCCGCCTTGCAGACCATGTTCGACGGGCTGCTTCCCGAGGGACTGCAGTGGTACTGGCGCGGTGACTTCTTCCAGACCATCTCCGACGCCGCGATCGACGTCCACCACAAGTACGGCCAGAACATCCCGACCGGTCTGTCGACCACGCACCTGTACCCGGTGGACGGCACAGCGCACCAGCCCGACGCGGACGGCACGGCCTGGGCCTACCGGGACGCCGTCTGGTCCGGCATCGTCGCCGGCATCGACCCGGACCCCGCCAACGCCGAGATGATCCGGCAGTGGTGCGTCGACTACTGGACCGATCTGCACCCGCACTCCATGGGCGGTTCCTACGTCAACTTCATCGGCCCCGGGGAGAGCCAGGAGCGGGTCCGCACCACCTACCGCGGCCACTACGACCGCCTGGCCGCGGTCAAGCGCGCCTACGACCCGGACAACCTGTTCCGCGCCAACCAGAACATCCCCCCGGCGCCGGACTGACCCGCGCGCACCCCGTGAGCCGCGTCAGCGGCCGCCGTCGTGTTCGCTGATCCAGCGGGCGGCCAGCAGGCCGGAGCCGGCGGTGAGCGCGGCGGCGGCGACGACGGTGGCGTTCAGACCGAGAGTGTCGGCGAGGACGCCCGCGACGAGGGCGCCCAGGGCGTAGCCGATGTCGCGCCAGAAGCGGTAGGTGCCCAGCGCGCCCGTCCGCCAGGCGGGGTGCGCATGGTCGGAGACGGAGGCGATCAGGGCGGGGTAGACCATGGCGGTGCCGAGTCCGAGGGCGACGGCGGAGAGGACGCCCGCCAGGAGCGGGGTGTCCAACAGGACGAGGGCGAGGACGAATCCGACGGCCTGGGTCAGCATGCCCGCGACGATGAGCGGTTTGCGGCCGATCCGGTCGGAGAGGTGGCCGGTGGGGATCTGACCGAGGCCCCAGAGGATGGGGTACAGGCCCTTGATGAGCCCGACGGCGGCGAGACCGAGACCGTGGTCGGTGAAGAGCAGGGGGAAGACGCCCCAGGTCAGGCCGTCGTTGAGGTTGTTGACCAGGCCGGCCTGGCTGGCGCCGCGCAGGGATCGCTGGTGCCAGGAGGTCCGGGCGAAGGTGGCGGCCAGGGCGGTGCGCTCGCCGGAGGCCAGGGGCTTGGTGTGCCGGGAGAGTTCGAGAGCGACGTGCGCGGCGGTGTCCCGCACGATCAGGGCGAGGCCGAGCCCGGCGGCGACGAAGACCACACCGATGAGTTCCGGCACCGGGCGCAGGCCGTACGCCGTGGCGAGATAGCCGGTGACCAGGGCGGTGGTGCCCACGGCGGTGTACCCGGCCGCCTCGTTCAGGCCGGTGGCCAGTCCTCGCCGGGCGGGTCCGACCAGATCGATCTTCATGTTGACCGTCATCGACCAGGTCAGGCCCTGGTTGAGGCCGAGCAGTACGTTCGCGGCGACGATCCAGCCCCAGGACGGCGCCCAGGCGAGGGCGAACGGCACGGGGATGCCGATGAGCCAGCCGGTCACCAGGAGCTGCTTGCGTCGGAAGCGGGCGGTCAGCGCGCCCGCGGCGAGGTTGGTCAGGGCCTTCGTCAGGCCGAAGGCGATGATGAAGGAGAAGACGGCCAGGTCATTGGTCAGGCCGAAGGTGCGGGCGCCGATCAGCGGGACGGTCGTGCGTTCCAGCCCGACGAGGCCGCCGACGCAGACGTTCACGATGACGAGCAGCGTGAACTGCAGCCAGTTCTCGCGAAGTCCCAGCCGAACAGGCCCGGCCGCGGACTCGGTGGTCGCGCTCACCGGGCGGCGCCCGCGGTGAGCCGGTGGCCGTGGGCGGCGGCGTAGTCGCCAGGGCTGCCGTTCAGCACGGTCAGGTCGGTGTGCCCGGCGCGCTCCAGGACACTGGCGGCGGTCATGGCGCGCTCCCCGTGCCCGCAGGCCACCACCGCGCCCCCGGGGACCTCCGCGGTGTGGGCGGCGAGGGCGCCGAGTTCGAGGTGGACGGCGCCGGGGACGTGTCCGGCGGTGTACTCGGCGGTCTGCCGGACGTCGAGGTACGGGGCGGCCGGTGCCTGGTCGGGGGTGACGAACGCGGTGGCCGAGGTGGGGAGGCCGGCCGCCTGCCAGGCGGTCATGCCTCCCGAGAGACGCCCGGCGAGCCGCTCGTAACCGATCTTGTACGCCTGCCAGACGAGCTCCGGCAGATCCTGGCCCTCCCCGGTGACGAAGGCGATGGGATCCTCGCCGGGCAGCAGCCAGCCCAGCCAGGTGGCGAACTGGGCGCGCAGCGGGATGGAGATCGACCCCGGTATGTGTGCGGCGGCGTACTGGGCTGCGGGACGGACGTCGACCACATGGCCGCCGCCGGCGAGCAGCGTGCGCACCTGCTCGGGGTCCAGGCCGGGCAGCGTCGGTGCGGCGGTCAGGACGGCGGGGCCGCGCCGGTTGAGCTCGGCGAGCCGGTCGAAGTAGGCGGGGTAGCTGCCGAGGCCCGCGAGCAGCCGGGACACGAAGGCGTCCTCGTCGGGTGCGGCGAGCAGCGGGTTGGCCTGCTTCTCCGCGCCGATGGTGGTGGTGCGCTCGGCGCCGGGCGGGGCCGAGCAGAACGACCCGGCGCCGTGGGTGGGCCATACCGCGGTCTCGTCGGGCAGCAGGGTCAGCCGACGCAGCGAGCGGTACTGCGCACGGGCCAGTTCCTCGGTGCGTTCGGCGCCGAGCAGGTCGGTGCGCGCGGCGGAGTTCACGATCAGCGAGCCGCCGGTGAACACCCCGAGCGGGCGGCCGCCGTCCAGCAGCAGGAAGGACAGGTGCTCGTCGGTGTGCCCGGGGGTGGCCAGGGCCAGCAGTGTCAGCCCGCCCAGGTCGACCTCGTCGCCGTCCGCGAGGCCCTGGTGCGGGAAGGCCCGGCGGCCGGCGGCGGAGGCCAGCACGGTGGCGCCGTGGTCGTGGCCGAGCTGCACGGCACCGGAGAGGAAGTCGGCGTGCAGATGGGTGTCGGCCGCGAACGCGACGCGCAGCCCGCGCCGGCCGGCGGCGGCGTGCAGGGCGCGCAGATCGCGGCTCGCGTCGACGGCCAGGGCACGGCCCTCACCCAGGTCGACGAGGTAGGCGCTGTTGCCCAGTCCTTCGTCCACCAGCGGAATCAGATGGTCCTCTGCGAACCCCATGGCCGTCCCTTCAACATCCGGTACTCCTGTCGCCCCGTATCATCTACGATATTCCATGGATGTATGGAGGATGTGCATGGCGGAGACCACGGCAACCGGCTCGAAGACGGAGCTGTACGACGCGTTCGCGGCCAGCGGCAAGGCGCTGGCCAGCGGGAAACGCCTGGAACTGCTCGATCTGCTCGCCCAGGGCGAGCGGACCGTCGACGCCCTCGCCAAGGCGGCTGGGCTGAACCTGACGACCGCGTCAGCGCATCTCCAGACGCTCAAGCAGGCCGGATTCGTCGCCACCCGCCGGGACGGCGTGCGCATCCACTACCGGCTCGCCGGCGACGACGTGGCCCGGCTGTTCGCGCTGCTGCGCAAGGTCGCCGAGAGCCACCAGGCCGCCGTGCCGGCCGCCCGCGACGCCTACCTCGGCGACGACGGCGCCGTGGAGGTCAGCCGCGAGGAACTCCAGGACCGCGTCGCGGCAGGGGGCGTGACGGTGCTCGATGTGCGGCCGGTGGAGGAGTACCGGGCCGGGCACATCCCCGGCGCGATCTCCATCCCGGTCCACGAACTGGCCGACCGAATCCACGAGTTGACCGAGGACACCGAGATCGTCGTCTACTGCCGTGGCGAGTACTGCGTCCTCGCCTACGACGCGGTCCGCCTCCTGACCGACCGCGGGCGACGCGCCATCCGCCTCAACGACGGCATGCTCGAATGGCGGCTGGCCGAGCTGCCCGTGGACGCGGTGGAGCCGATGTGAGCGGGGCACCGCCGTCGCATCCTGGCCGTCCTGCCCCCACCTCCGCCACCGCGAGCCGCCGATGAACCCGTCTACCCCTCGGCCGGGCCGATCCGTCGGCCCGTGAGGGTTACCGGCCGGATCGACACCCACATCTCGCGGTGACCACCCGCCCACGGCGTGGTGTGGGCCTGCCGGGTGAGCCGCCGTACGGTGTCCGGGTCCGTCACGACGCTCGCCGGGCCGACGGCGAGGACGCTCCAGCCCTGGCTCAGGGCCTCGTCCAGGTGATCGACCTCGAAGGCGACCTCCCGTTCCGCGGCCGCCGCGGCCACGGAATCAGGCACGGTCCGGAAGACGATGGCGTCGTCGACCACGTCGTAGTTGACCGGGACGACTGCCGGGCGGCCGTCGGGCGTCGACACCGAGACGCGTCCCACGCCGTGTGTGGAGAGCAGTGTGCGGCATTCCTCCGGGGCGAGGTCGCGCAGCTCGGGACGGAGCAGTGCGTGGCCCTGGCCGGGTGGGAGGTCGATGCCTCCGCCGCGCAGGGTGGCGACCGTGGTGCCCAGTGCGTCGGCCAGTCTGATGAGTGTCGCCAGGGTCGGGTCGGCGGGCCGTTCCTCGAGGTACGCCAGATAGTCGGGCGACATCCGGGCGCGGCCGGCGGTCTCCTCGCGGCTGAGGCCCTGCCTCCTGCGTTCGGCGGCCACGCGTCGGCCGATGTCGCCGGGGTCGGCCGCCCAGCGCGGTGAGGCGGCGGGGGACACGGTGGCCACGTCACCCGGGTCCTGTCGTGGCTCGTGGGTGACCACGGTGTGCTCGTGGTGCAGAGGACGGACGTGTGCGTCGGGTCCGGGGAACACAAGGGTCACTTCGTCGGTGTCCGACCAGCGCACGTCGTAGGGCGGTGTTCCGTCCTCATGGTGGAGTCCGACGATCTCGCCGTCGCGCTTGCCGGCACCGGTCGCCGGACTCTCCACGATGAGCTGGTCGCCGAGGTGAGCTCGCATGATCGCTGCCCTCTCCACAGAGTCGTGCTGTTTCCAACCTGCCACGCGGGACACATCACCGCACCGGGGCGCGAGCGGGAGATCGGCGGGGATGTGCTGCCACGTACTCACACGGGCCGTGCAGAGGGCCGGCGGCGGACACTCTGCCCGGGCGCCTGCACTCCCCGCATGTCCCGTTCGGCGGTGCTCAGCAGCTGATGGGCGAGGTCGATCATGGCCCGGCCTGCCGCCAGTTCGTCGCCGATCTCCGGCACGTTCGCGTCCGCCGGATGGCAGCGCGCGCTTCCCTGAGCGGAGAGCGCGGAGGTGCCGGTGTCCAGCACGACATGTGCCTTCGTCGTTCCGTCGTCGTCCTCGAAGAGGTGGAGGCGGACGTTCCACTGTGCCGTGTGCGACATGATGTTCCTCCTCGCCCTCGTCCCGGTCCGACGACCGTCACATCGCCCGGCCTCCGGCGAGCCGCTGGTCGGTTCCCCCTCCACCCCACCATCGAACGGCGAAGGCCTTCGGTCACGGGGCCGAACGTCCCCGAGAGGTCGACGTCCGGCCCCGTACGTCGCCGGACCGCTCGGGTTCATGGCTGCCGCCCGCCTGAGACGATGGACGGGCCACGTTCCCGGGAGGTGACGGGTATGCCGCCTCGGTTCCGGCTCACGCTGCTGGGCGTGGGCGCCATGGCGTCCCCGCGTTTCGCCCCGGCCGGCCTGCTGGTCGCCTACGGCCGCCGGCGCGTCGCGTTCGACGGCGGGCCCGGCGCACAGCCGCCGCAGGGCCCGCTGGACGCCTGGCTCGTGACCGACGAGCACGCCGAGCTGCGCTCGGCCCTGCGGCGTCTCGCCGCCGAGCGCGGGCTGGTGCCGCGCATGACGGACCTGGACCTCGGAGAGCTGCGCATCCGCGCGCTGCCGGTCGCCCACACCTCCCATCCCACCTGCGGTTACCGCATCGAGGGAGAGCCGGGGGCGGTGGTGTGGGCGCCGGAGTTCCGGACCTTCCCGGCCTGGGCGGCGGACGCGGACCTGATGTTCGCGGAAGCCTCGTGCTGGGACCGCCCCATCCGCTTCCGCGGCGGAGTGGGCGGGCACGCACCCGTGCGGGACGTCGGCCCGGAAGCGGCCCGGAACCGGGTCGGTCGCGTGGTCTACGCGCACATCGGCCGCCCCTGCCTCCGGGCGATGGACGCCGGTCTGATCCCCGAGTACGGGGAGTGGGGCCGAGAGGGCCGTACGTACGTCCTCCGGTCCGCCCCGGACCCCGGCGCCGAGCGTGGGGCCAATGGCCCGCGGAGGGGCCGTACGGCCCCATGACAGGCGCCGCCTGCCCGGCGAGCGTGAAAGCGCGTGGGGCGCGACACTGGTGCCGTCCGGGGGGAACACCGGGACCGGACGCCCGGCGCGAGGAGGCAACGGTGAACGAGCGAGTCGCGGTGCGGAGTCTGATGGATGCCGCCCCGTACGCGATCGGTGAGGACGAGAGCGTGCTGATGGCCTGGGAGGTCATGGAGAGGTCCGAGCAGCGCCAGCTCCCGGTGGTCCGTGGGGACGGCTGCTGCGCCGGAGTCCTGGACCGCGCCGAACTCGCCGTGGCCTGCGCCGCCGCGGCGGCGACGCTGTCCCACCGCAGGGTGCGCGAGCTCGTGCACGCCCGCCGGACCGTCACGGTCCACCCCGAGGAATCGGCTCTGCGCGCGGCAGCCGTGATGACCGAGGAACGTCTCGACGCCCTGCCGGTCACGGATCCGCGCGGACGGCTGGTCGGTCTGCTCACGGCCCGGGACTACGTGGCCGCCGCCGCGGGCCTGCACACCCGCGCCGAGGCTGTCAGCCGGAGTCCCGCACGGGCCACCCTCGACGGCTTGCCGCCGCACCGCGCACCACAGGAACGCGGAATCCCCATCCCGTAGTGGATCAGTTCATTCGTCCCTTCACTCGGAGAGGAAGGCTGACGTCATGGTCTGGGCATCATGGACGACTCCCGGGGTCTTCACCGGCCAGGGTGGCGCACGAACCGACGAAGCGGGGATCGTCGCCGGCGACCTGACCGTCCACACCACCTGGGACGGCAAAGAGGCCGACGTGGCGGTCCAGTACACGGGCACCTCCGAATGGTTCACCCTCACGGGCAGCCCCGTGCCCTGCCGATCCGAGGTGCACAGCCGGCAACTGCACCAGGCAGCCGTGGAAGCGGTCAAGGCAGGTGGTGGCTCCACCGTTCCCGAACTCTGAGGAATCGAATATCCGATTGCCCCCGCGCCGCCGGATGCGCATGCTGCTGGGATGCGGTTTTCCATCAACATCCCCAACTTCGGCGACTTCGCCCATCCCCGTAACGTCGCCACCGCGGCGGCTGCCGCCGAAGAGGCGGGCTGGGACGGGCTGTTCGTCTGGGATCACGTCCTGCACCGACAGCACCAGGGCCGTCCCTTCGGGGACCCCTGGATGCTGCTCACCGCCGCCGCGCTGGCGACCTCCCGGATCCGGCTGGGCACCCTGCTGACGCCGGTCCCGCGTTACCGTCCGCAGCAACTCGCCCGCCAAGTGGCCACCTTGGACCAGCTCAGCGGCGGCCGGGTGATCTTCGCCGCGGGACTGGGAGGCCCGATCGAGGACGAGTACGGCAGCTTCGGCGACGCCACCGATCCGCGCCTCCTCGCCGAGCGGCTGGACGAGGGACTGGAGCTGCTGCGGCGGTTCTGGTCCGGCGAGCCGGTGAACCACCACGGCCGGCACTACGGGGTGCGGGACGTCACGCTGCTGCCCGCCACGGTGCAGCGACCCGGTCCGCCGGTGTGGATCGGCGGGTTCTGGCCGCGCCGTCCGCCCATGCGCCGAGCGGCGCGGTGGGACGGCGCGGTGCCGCTCTTCGAGACGGCCAGGCACGGGCATGTGCCGGATGCGGCGGAGGTACGGGAGCTGATCGGCTATGTGCGCGAGCAGCGTACGGCCACAGCCGAGCGCCCCTTCGAGTTCGTGCTCGGCGGTGCCACGCCCCTGGACCCGGCCAAGGCCAGGGACGTGATCGGTCCGCTGTACGACGCCGGCGCCACCTGGTGGGACGAGCGACAGGTCCAGACCGGCCCCGACCTGGACCGGCTGGCACCTGTGCTGCGCCGCATCGAGGCGGGCCCGCCGCTGATCTGAATGCCCGCCTCACGGACCAGATAGGTGATGTTGCGGCGCAGGAACGCACGGCTGCTGCGGGCGATGGTGACGATGCCGGGGAAGACCGCGGTGTACGCGTCGCCGGCCTCCTCGTCGACCGGGTAGTTGTCCTTGCCGCCGAGCCAGTAGTTCCAGATACGGGCGGAGTGCGCCACCGACGTGTCGATCTTCTGACCCATCGCCGTCTCGGGCGTGGTCGCGGGGTCGGTCCTGCGTCGTGTCCGTCTTTCGGTGAGGGCGTGTCAAGGCATGGATCGCTCACCGCACAACCTACGTTCGCACGACCGGCTTTCGACCATGAGTTCGGCCTACTCCCCGCCGGACGGTGACGTGGGGTCGCCCGGCTGCTCCTGGCCGGACTCCGTCGCCGGTGTGTCCGCGGCCGTAGCCTCCCCCGCGCGGTTCGACACAGCACCAGTCGGGCCGTGGGTCGACACCGCCGCGGTCCTGTCGCTTCCCAGGCCATGCAGACAGCCGGCGGGGCGCACGCGCTCGCGTGCAGCACCGCCCAGCGTCTCCCCTCGCCGGTGGGCGACTCGCAGTGCGGCATCGCGGGCCGACTCCCCCTGCGTCCGGGGCAGTACGGCTTCCGTGCGGGCGTCCGCCGGCATCTCGTATCGGCGCTCGGGGATGTGCACGGTGATCGCCTCGGCCACCGGTTCGTACACCTTGGGCCGACGGCCCACCTTGCGGATACCCGCGGACGATTCGACGCCGGTCCGCGGAAGCCCCGCTGTCACCAGCTTGCTCCAGGCGGAAGCCGGCGAGTCTGCGGGAGATGCCCAGGCCGTCGGCGACCCCCTTCGACCAGCGTGCCCTGCCCAGCGGCAGCATCACCCCGCCCGGCGCCGTCGCGGGCGTCACGCACCACCCGGTCCGGGGATGCGTGCTCCTGGGCCTCCTGCTCGGCTGTGCCGGAGGGAACCCCCGGGGCATGGTGTCCCAGGGGTTGTCCGCTGTCCGGCCGGTCGGGCTCGGGCGGTGTCAGCCGAGCTGGAACGTCGCCTCGACCGGGTAGTGGTCGCTGGGAGCGTTGGTGTCGGTCTGGCCCGTCGTCCAGCCGGACTGGGGGTCGAAGTCCACCTTGACGGTGGACATCGCGGCCGGCGTCGGGCGTCCCGGCGCGTTGAGATAACCGAGGTAGTCGAGGTCGTCCCGGTAGTCCTTGGGGAAGGACTCGATGCCGGACATGTACTGGCACCAGGCGGAGACCGGGCAGTCCATGGTCCTCAGGGTCTGACCGGAGTCGGTGGCCGGGGTGCCGAGCACACCGTTCACCGCGGCCTGGGCGTCGGCGTAGTCACCGCGCGACTGGCCGCCGTAGTACTCCACGTTCAGGTCTCCGCCGATCAGGACCGGTGCGTTCGAGCCGGCGATGCCGTCCACCCAGGTGCGGATCTCGCCGAGCTGGGCGAGCCGGGTGGACTGTGTGGTGTCCGTGGAGGTGTCGGACTCGTCGGCCTGCAGATGGGTGCCGACCACCCAGCTCTTCACCCCGTCCTTCGCGATCTGCACCAGCGCCGCCCCCTTGTTGGCGTGGTAGTCCCAGGTGCCGTAGGTGGAGTTGCTGAAGACGTGGGCGTACTGGGCGGTGATCGGATACTTGGAGAGGATCATGGTGCCGCCGTTGATGACGAACCACGAGTTGGAGCAGTCACCGCTGATGCCCGTCCAGCCGCCACCGGAACAGGTCTGGCCGACGACGGGGGTGTGGTACGGGTAGAGGTCGGCGAGCTTGCTGGTGATGTCGGCCGTCGAGCTGTTGTTGAAGTCCTCGTCCAGCACCACCACGTCGGCGCTGTGCTTGCGGATGATCGACTCGACGGTCGGGGTGCGCTGTGCCGCCTTCTCGTTCTGGGTGCTGTCGACGATCGCGGTGCCGAGATCGACGTTCCACGCGAACACCGAGAGGCCGGTGCCGGTGCCCGCGCTCGCGGTGGGGGCCGCGTAGCCGCTGAAGCCGAGCAGCAGGGCTGCCGCTGCGGAGGTGAGGGCGGTAGCTGTACGACGCGAGACCATGCGCTCTCCTGGTGAGGTGGGAAGTCCCCGGGCCGCGACCGATTGATCGGTCGCGTACATGACACTGCGACTCTAGGGTGCTCGCAGGTACGGCTGAGGGAACTTCTCCCGAGCGACTCATGGAGAAGAGGTGTCTGGACAAGTTCGCCCCCGGGCGGAGTGAATCCGACCGGCCAGAGCCTTCTGTTCGGGTCGCGCCTGTTCACACATTCCCCGGGCTGGACCGAGCCGGGAGGACGCCGCCTAGGGTGGGTCTATGGGCGGCGGCGTGGTGACGCTGTTCCTGTGCGGGGACGTGATGCTCGGGCGCGGCGTCGACCAGATCCTTCCGCACCCCGGAAGCCCGGTGCTGCGCGAGGGCTACGTCACGGATGCCCGGACGTACGTGGAACTGGCCGAGGCGGTCAGCGGTCCGATCCCCGCGCCGGTCCACCCCGCCTGGCCGTGGGGCGAGGTGCTGGGGCTGTTGGACGAGGTCGCGCCGGAGGCCCGGATCGTGAATCTGGAGACGGCCGTCACGCGCAGCGACGCCTTCATGCCGGGCAAGGCGGTGCACTACCGGATGCACCCGGCCAACCTGCCCGCCCTCACGGTGGCCCGGCCCGACGTGTGCGTCCTGTCCAACAACCATGTGCTGGACTTCGGCCGGCCGGGCCTGGAGGAAACCCTGGACTCACTCGCCGGCGCGGGCCTGCGAGCGGTGGGCGCGGGGCGCGACGCCGACGAGGCCTACGCGCCCGCGACGGTCCCCGTCGGTCCCGGCCGCCGCATCCTGGTCTTCGCCCTCGGAGCGCTGTCCAGCGGCATCCCGCCCGACTGGGCCGCGACCACGGACCGCTCCGGTGTCGCCTACGTCCGCGAACTGTCGGCGTCGGCGGCCGAGGCGGCCGTCCAGCGGGTGCGGCGGGACAAGCGGCCGGGTGACATCGTGGTCGTGTCGGTGCACTGGGGCACCAACTGGGGCTATCTCGTCCCCCGCGAGCAGACGCGCTTCGCGCGCGCCCTGGTCGACGGCGGCGTCGACATCGTCCACGGGCACTCCTCGCACCACCCCCGCCCCGTCGAGGTGTACCGGGACCGGTTGATCCTCTACGGCTGCGGCGACTTCATCGACGACTACGAGGGCATCTCGGGCTACGAGGAGTACCGCGACGACCTCCGGCTCGGCTACCTCGTCTCGGTGGAGGCGGACACGGGACGCCCGACCGGTATGCGGATGGTCCCCTGGCAGGCGCGGCGGATGCGGCTGGAGCCCGCCGGGGACCCGGACCGCGCGTGGCTGCGCTCGACCCTCGACCGGATCTGCCACGGTCTGCACATCGGCATGGAGACCGACGGCACGCTGAGTGTCACGGCGGGGTTTGCCGGAGACCGTTGATCCCCAGGGCGCCGGACGTCACGTGGTGCAGCGAGGGTGAGCCGGAGAGTTGCGGGTACCCGGGGTCGGCGGACGGAACGGCCTCGCGCTGTTCGGCTCGGGCCTCGCGCCGGCGCTCATCTTCCCCCCTGAGCCTGGCGATGACGGCCGTGGGCGGCACCCGCCACCGCGACCGCCGCCACCGCGTTCCCAGGTGGCGCAGGACGCAGGACACGACCGGGCTCGGCGGGATCACAGGGCCGGGAGCACGGTCCTGAACGCCGATTGAAAGGCCAACAAGACAGCGCCGCGCACCTCGGGGCACCATGGCTGCAGGCCTTGTTCGGCCGATGGATGTGTTCGTGCGCCGCGGCATCGGCGCCACCACCGGAAGTCCGCCGAGTCACCTGGGGTGGTGAACTCACCATGCTGCTACCGGCGAAATCCGAAGTCCGCCGCCTGCTGCGACATTACCGGGTGTGCGAACGCGCCACCGTCGCGGCACCCGCCGATCTCGCGTCGCGTGCCGCCTTCGAGGACTCGGGCTACACGCTGTGCGTGCTGATGGGCGAGCGCAACCCGCGGGAGGCGGCCGCCGCCGCCCGGCGCTATCTGCGCACCGACCTGGTCACTTATCTCAAGGAGCGGACAGGGCGGGTGCGTGCTGCCTCCGTCGGCCGGCGCTCGCGTCGGTCCGCTCCGACGACCCAGGATTCCCGGGCGGGCTGACTGCTCGCACCGGCACAGTCGTGAAGGGACGAGCGATGACGACTGCGAAGGACATCATGAGCCCGGGCGCCCAGTGGATACCCCGGCACGAGACGCTGGACCGGGCCGCGCAGATGATGCGGGACCACGAGGTGGGCGCACTTCCGGTCAGCGACCCCGACAACGGTGACCGCATGTGCGGCATCATCACCGACCGCGACATCGTGGTGAAGTGCATCGCCTCGGGTCGCGACCCCGCGCGGATGACGTGCGGTGACCTGTGCGAGGGCACGCCGCGCTGGATCGATGCCGCTGCCGACATCTCGGACGCCCTGCGGGAGATGGAAGGCCACCAGATCAAGCGCCTCCCGGTGGTCGAGAACAAGCGCATGATCGGGATGATCAGCGAGACCGACATCGCCCGGCACCTCGGCGACGACCAGCTCGTGGAGTTCGTCCATCGGGTGTACGCCCCTGCCTGATCATGTAAGAGACTCGACACCCCGTCGCCGACGGTTCGGCCGAACGCCGACTCCGGTCACCGGAGTCGGCCGGCCGAGCCGTCGGCGAAACCTTTGGCGGCTGACTGATCCTTGACCGCTGCTTCGGCCTCCGCGATGCTGTGTTGCGAAACGTGAGAGGTGTGCCGTAATGGGCAACGTCTCGATCCCGCTGTGAGCCGAGGAGTGGCCATGTCTCAGCAGGTCCGTGGTGTCGTCGCGCGGAGCAAGGGCGCCCCTGTCAGTCTGGAAACGATCGTCGTGCCCGACCCCGGCCCGGGCGAGGCGCTGGTCAAGATCGAGGCCTGCGGCGTCTGCCACACCGATCTGCACTACCGCGAGGGCGGTATCAGCGACGACTTCCCCTTCCTGCTGGGGCATGAGGCCGCGGGCGTGGTCGAGGCGGTCGGCGAGGGGGTCACCGAGGTGGCGCCCGGAGACTTCGTGATCCTCAACTGGCGTGCCGTGTGCGGCCAGTGCCGGGCCTGTCTGCGCGGGCGGCCCTGGTACTGCTTCAACACGCACAACGCCAAGCAGAAGATGACCCTGACCGACGGTACGGAGCTCTCGCCCGCGCTGGGCATCGGCGCCTTCGCCGAGAAGACGCTCGTCGCCGCCGGCCAGTGCACCAAGGTCGACCCGGCCGCCTCGCCCGCTGCCGCCGGGCTGCTCGGCTGCGGAGTGATGGCCGGCCTCGGCGCCGCGATCAACACCGGGAACGTCGGCCGCGGGGACACCGTCGCCGTGATCGGGTGCGGCGGGGTCGGAGCCGCGGCGGTCGTCGGATCGAGGCTGGCGGGTGCGTCGAGGATCATCGCCGTGGACATCGACGACCGCAAGCTGGACACCGCGAAGAAGCTGGGCGCGACCCACACGGTCAACTCCAAGCAGGCCGACGCCGTCGACGCGGTGCGCGAGCTGACCGGTGGCTTCGGCGCCGACGTCGTCATCGAGGCCGTCGGCCGCCCGGAGACGTACAAGCAGGCCTTCTACGCCCGCGACCTCGCCGGCACCGTCGTCCTCGTGGGCGTCCCCACCCCCGAGATGAAGCTCGAACTGCCCCTGCTGGACGTGTTCGGCCGGGGCGGCGCCCTCAAGTCGTCCTGGTACGGCGACTGTCTGCCCTCCCGTGACTTCCCGATGCTCATCGACCTCTATCTGCAGGGCCGTCTCGACCTGGACGCCTTCGTCACCGAGACCATCGCGCTGGACGAGGTGGAGAAGGCCTTCGAGCGGATGCACGGCGGCGACGTGCTGCGCTCGGTGGTGGTCCTCTGATGGCGGGCGCCCGCATCGAACGGCTCGTCACCTCGGGAACGTTCTCGCTGGACGGCGGCACCTGGGACGTCGACAACAACGTATGGATCGTGGGCGACGACAGCGAGGCAGTCGTGATCGACGCCGCCCATGACGCCGAGGCCATCGCCCGGGCCCTCGGCGATCGCACTCTGCGGGCGATCGTGTGCACCCACGCGCACAACGACCACATCGACGCCGCACCCGACCTCGCCGCCCGCACCGGCGCCCCGGTCCTGCTGCACGCCGACGATCTGCCGCTGTGGAAACAGACCCATCCCGACCGGGCGCCCGACGGCGAGCTGACCGACGGGCAGCGCCTCACCGTCGGCGGAGTGGAGCTGACCGTCCTGCACACCCCGGGACATGCTCCGGGGGCCGTCTGTCTGTACGCCCCGCACCTGTCCGCGCTGTTCAGCGGCGACACGCTGTTCGCCGGCGGCCCCGGGGCCACGGGACGGTCGTACAGCGACTTCCCGACCATCATCCGTTCCCTCAGGGAACGCCTCCTCGCCCTGCCGGACGACACCGTCGTGCACACCGGCCACGGCGACACCACCACCATCGGCGCCGAGGCGCCGCATCTTCAGGAGTGGATCGAACGCGGCTTCTGACCGCCCGGCGACAAGCGGCCCTGCCCCGGTGACGGACCGACCTGGACCACACCGGCGGCAGGGCCGTCGTCGCACCTGTGCCACCACCCCCTGATCTCTTTGCTGACCTGCGCTTTCGAGGTCGCTGCGGCATGCCCGGAAACCGGTCGCCGGACACCGCGCAAAGGGCCCTGTGGATGCCTTGACAACGCTTCAGAGCGGCCAGCACACTGACGTTGCGCTAATCGCAATCCGTTTCGCTATACGCACCGAGGTGTCATGATGATTCCCGCGTGCCGACTCGCGGATCTACCGCGAGGCGAGGCCCACCGGCTCGACATCGACCCGCCGGTCTCGGTGTTCCACACCGACGACGGCGAGCTCTTCGCCATCGACGACACCTGCACCCACCAGGACGCGTCGCTCGCCGACGGCTGGCTGGAGGGCTGTGAGGTGGAATGTCCCCTGCACGCCTCCAAGTTCGACCTGAGGACCGGAGCCGTGGACGCACCGCCGGCCAAGCTCCCGGTCCGCACTCACGAGGTCGTCGTCAAGGACGGCATGGTCCACGTGCGGCTGTCCACCGAGGCACCGAACCTGCCGCCGTGCGTCGCCGCCCGCCTGGCCGGAGGCCCCGCGTGAGGACCGTCGCCGTGGTGGGCGCCTCGCTGGCCGGTCTGTCGGCCGCGCGCTCGCTGCGGAAGCAGGGGTACGACGGCCGGCTGGTCGTCGTCGGAGACGAGCTCCACCGCCCGTACGACAGGCCGCCGTTGTCCAAGGAGTTCCTTGCCGGTGCCATCGGCGAAGCGGAACTGGCACTGGAGAGGGACGACGAGGAGCTCCGGGCGGAGTGGGTGCTCGGCGCCCGCGCCACCGGCCTCGACCGCAGCGGGCGGGCGATCCGGCTCGCCGACGGCCGGGAGATACGCGCCGACGGCGTGGTCATCGCGACCGGCGCCGCCGCCCGCACCCTGCCCGGCACCGAAGGTCTCGCCGGCGTCCACGTGCTGCGCACGCTCGACGACGCCCGCGCCCTGCGGGACGACCTGGCCCGGGGCGGACGGCTGGTGGTGATCGGAGGCGGCTTTGTCGGCGCCGAGGTCGCCTCCACGGCATACGCCCTCGGTCTCGACGTGACCGTGGTCGAGGCGGCTCCGACACCGCTGGCCGGACCGCTCGGCGAGGCCATGGGCCAGATCGTCTCCGCCCTCCACGCCGATCACGGTGTACGGCTGCTGTGCGGCGTGGGGGTCAAGGGGCTGAGCGGGGAGCGCCAGGTCGACGCGGTGCTGCTGGAGGACGGCCGCAGCATCCGGGCCGACACCGTCGTCGTCGGTGTGGGGGCGCGCCCCTGTGTCGAGTGGCTGGAGGGCTCCGGCGTCGCCCTCGACAACGGCGTGAAGTGCGGCGCCGACGGCCGCACGAGTGTCGCCCAGGTGGTCGCCGTGGGCGACTGCGCCAACTGGTACGACCCGCACACCGGGGTCCACCGGAGGGTCGAGCACTGGACCGGCGCGCTGGAGCGGCCGGACGCCGCCGTCGCCGTGCTGCTCGCCCACGGTGCGACGGAGCCGGGTGTGCCCCGGCCGCCGTACTTCTGGTCCGATCAGTACGGCGTGAAGATCCAGTTCGTCGGCCATGCCGCCGGGGCCGACAGCGTGACGGTCGAGGAGGGCTCGACCGACGACCGCAGTTTTCTGGCCGTGTACCGCAGGGCCGATCGGCCGGTCGCCGTGCTCGGCATGAACCAGCCGCGCCTGTTCACCCGATGGCGCAAGCAGTTGGCCGCCGCCGCGTCTTGACACCGCCCCTGTGGCCACCCATTCTGCGTTGCACATGAAACGCAGTGTTGCTTCATACACAACGCCGCCCGAAGTCGCTCTTCCCGGCGCGTGACCTATCGATCCACGACGTTTCCCGAGGAGTGCACCGTGACCTCGACCAGCCTGCCGGACAGCCTGATCGCCACTCTCCCCGGCTCCGCCTACACGGACCCCGGCATCTTCGCCCAGGAACAGGAGCGCATCTTCGAGACGATGTGGTTCTGCGTCGCGCGCTCGTCCGACCTGGCCAAGCCCGGTGCCTTCCGCACCGTGGACGTGGGCCGCGAGAGCATCCTCGTCACCCGGGCCCGGGACAACGCGATCCGCGCCTACTTCAACGTCTGCCGGCACCGTGGGGCCAAGCTCTGCACCGAGGAGACGGGCGAGGTCAAGCGGGCCTTCCAGTGCCCGTACCACGCCTGGACCTACGACCTGAACGGCAAGCTCGTCGCGGCGCCCAACCTGACCAAGATGCCTGACGTCGGCCGCACCGAGTACGGGCTGGTGAGCGTGGCCGTCCGCGAATGGCTCGGCTATGTCTGGGTCTGCCTGGCGGAGAACCCGCCCTCCTTCGAGGAGGACGTGATGGGGGCCGTGGTCGAGCGGCTGGGCGACACCGCGTCGATCGACCACTACGACATCGCGAACCTCTCGGTGGGCAAGCGGATCGTCTACGACGTCAAGGCGAACTGGAAGCTCATCATCGAGAACTTCATGGAGTGCTACCACTGCGCCACGATCCACCCCGAACTCACCGAGGTGCTGCCCGAGTTCGCCGACGGCTACGCCGCGCAGTACTACGTCGGGCACGGCGCCGAGTTCGGCGCGGAGATCCAGGGTTTCACCGTCGACGGCTCCGCGGGCCTGGACCGCATTCCGGGGGTGTCCGAGGACCAGGACCGCCGGTACTACGCGATCACCGTCAAGCCGCAGGTGTTCATCAACCTCGTGCCCGATCATGTGATTTTCCACCGGATGTACCCGGTGGCCGTCGACCGCACGATCGTCGAGTGCGACTGGCTCTACCTCCCGCACGTGGTGGAGACCGGCAAGGACGTCAGCCGGTCCGTGGAGCTCTTCGACCGGGTCAACCGCCAGGACTTCGACGCCTGCGAACGCACCCAGCCCGGAATGAGCTCACGGCTGTACGCCAAGGGCGGCGTGCTCGTGCCCAGTGAGCACCACATCGGTGCCTTCCACGACTGGGTGAACGAGCGTCTCGGCACGCACAACCCGGAGTGAGGAGCGCCCGTGGCCCGCGCGGGGGGCGTACGCGGGCCGTACGGCGGTGGTGCTCCGTGCGCTCAGCCGAGGTATCCCATCCGGTGGCTGATTTCCTCCGCACCCTTGACCAGCACCGGAGCCAGCTCGTGCATGCGCTCCTCGGTGAACCGGTAAGAGGGCCCGGAGGCGCTGATCGACGCGATGACCCGGCCCTCCCGGTCACGGATCGGGGCGGCCATGGCGTGCAGCCCGATCTCCAGCTCCTCCAGCGTCCAGGCGTAACCGCGCTCCCGGGCCTCGGCGAGGTTCTTCTCCAGCTTCGCCTTCGCGGAGATCGTGTGCGGGGTCAGCTTCTTCAGGCCCGTCTCGGTCAGCAGGGCGGCGCGTTCCTTGGCGGGCAGGTGGGCCAGCATGATCTTGCCGCTGGAGGTGGCGTGCAGCGGGGTCAGCTGGCCGACCCAGTTGTGGGCGGTGACCGCGGACTGGCCGCGCACCTGGTAGAGGTTGATCGCGTAGCGCTCCTGCATCACGGCGATGTTGACCGTCTCGCCGATCTCCTCGGCCAGGCGCTCGCATACCGGCCGGCCCTGCTGGGTGATGTCGATGCGTCCCGTGACTGCGCCCGCCAGGCGTACGATGCCGAAGCCCAGCCGGTACTTGCCGCGCTCGCCCGACTGCTCCACGAGGCCGCGCGCCTCCAGGGCGCCGAGCAGCCGGAACGCTGTCGACTTGTGCACATCGATCTCGGCGGCCACCTCGCTCACGCCTGCCTCGCCACGCTGGGCGAGGATCTCCAGGACGCTGATGGCGCGGTCGACGGACTGCACCCCGCCGGGCGGTGAACCGTTCGTTTCGGTATCCGGACTGTAGTTGCTCATAGCGGAACTATACGCGCAGTAAACAACACGCAGGCAAGTAACGCGCTGTGAACAAACTTCTTACAAGTTGCGCCGTTCGCAACCTAGTGCGCATAGCGATACCCGTACTAGCATGCGCGGCACATCAACGACGCGAGCGAGACGAGGCACCATGGCTCCCTTGCAGTACGACTTCGTCATCGTCGGCGGTGGGTCGGCCGGCAGCGCCCTGGCGAACCGGCTCTCGGCCGACCCCGGCAACCGGGTGCTCGTCCTGGAGGCCGGCCGCTCCGACTACCCCTGGGACGTCTTCATCCACATGCCCGCGGCGCTGACCTACCCCATAGGCAGCCGCTTCTACGACTGGAAGTACGAGTCCGAGCCCGAGCCCCACATGGGCGGCCGGCGCATCTACCACGCGCGCGGCAAGGTGCTCGGCGGCTCCAGCAGCATCAACGGCATGATCTTCCAGCGCGGCAACCCCATGGACTACGAGCGCTGGGCGGCCGATGCCGGCATGGAGACCTGGGACTACGCCCACTGTCTGCCGTACTTCCGCCGGATGGAGAACTGTCTGGCGGCCGACCCGGACGACGAGTTCCGCGGCCATGACGGACCGCTCGTCCTCGAGCGCGGCCCCGCGACCAACCCGCTCTTCTCCGCCTTCCTCAAGGCCACCGAGGAGGCGGGCTACGCCCCGACGGACGACGTCAACGGCTACCGGCAGGAAGGGTTCGCCAAGTTCGACCGCAACGTCCACCGCGGTCGCCGGCTGTCGGCCTCCAAGGCCTACCTCAAGCCCGCGATGAAGCGGCCGAACCTCACGGTGAAGACACGTGCCCTCGTCACCCGGGTGCTCTTCGAGGGCAAGCGGGCCGTAGGCGTCGAGTACCGGCGCGGCCGGGGCGCGCCCCAGCAGGTCCGCGCCGGCGAGGTCATCCTGTGCGGCGGCGCGATCAACTCCCCGCAGCTGCTGCAGCTCTCCGGTGTCGGCAACGCCGCCGAACTGTCCGCCCTCGGTATCGACGTCGTCCACGACCTGCCGGGCGTCGGCGAGAACATGCAGGACCACCTGGAGGTGTACGTCCAGTACGGCTGCAAGCAGCCCGTCTCCATGCAGCCGTACATGGCGAAGTGGCGCGCCCCCTTCATCGGACTGCAGTGGCTGTTCCGCAAGGGCCCCGCGGCCACCAACCACTTCGAGGCGGGCGGCTTCGCCCGCAGCAACGAGGACGTGGACTACCCCAACCTGATGTTCCACTTCCTGCCGGTCGCCGTCCGCTACGACGGCTCCTCGCCTGCCGGCGGCCACGGGTACCAGGTGCACGTCGGGCCCATGTACTCGGACGCCATCGGATCGGTGAAGATCAAGAGCAGGGACCCGCGGGTCAAGCCGGCGCTGCGCTTCAACTACCTCTCCACCGAGCAGGACCGCCGGGAGTGGGTCGAGGCGATCCGCGTCGCCCGCAGGATCCTCAACCAGCCCGCCCTCGCCCCCTACAACGCCGGCGAGATCTCGCCCGGAACCTCCGTCGAGACCGACGAGGAGATCCTCGCCTGGGTCGCCAAGGAGGGCGAGACCGCGCTGCATCCCTCGTGCACCTGCAAGATGGGCACCGACGAGATGTCCGTCGTCGACCCGCTGAGCATGCGGGTGCACGGACTGGACGGGCTGCGCGTGGTGGACGCGTCGGTGATGCCGTACGTCACCAACGGCAACATCTACGCGCCGGTGATGATGATCGCCGAGAAGGCGGCCGACCTCATCCTCGGCAAGGAGCCGCTGGAGCCGTCGAAGGCCGCGTACTACCGCCACCGCGACGCCCAGAAGCAGGCCGGGTGAGCCATGGGCGCCGACGCCGTGCGGGAGCTGCTCACCCGTGTCCGCTACGAGGTGCTGCCGGCGAAGACGACCGAGGAGAAGGTCCTCGCCCATGTGCCGCGAGACGTCGTGGTCACGGTCACGGCGTCGCCGGTCAAGGGGCTGGAGCCGACGCTCGGCCTCACCGAGCGGCTGGCGGCGCACGGATACCGCGTGGTCCCGCATGTGCCCGCACGGCTGCTGCGGGACGACGCACACCTGAAGGACATCGCCGAGCGGCTGCGTGCGGCGGGTGTCGACGACGTCTTCGTGCCGGCCGGTGACGCCGATCCGCCGGCCGGGCCGTACGACGGAGCGCTGGCGGTGCTGCGCGCCCTGAGCGACCTGGGCAGACCCTTCGCCGAGCTGGGCATCACCGGCTATCCGGAGAGCCATCCGCTCATCCACGACGACATCACCATCCAGTCGATGTGGGACAAGCGGACGCACGCCACGTACATCGTCAGCAACCTGTGCTTCGACCCGCGTGCGCTCGGCGACTGGATCACCCGGATCCGGCGCCGTGCCATCACCCTGCCCGTGTACGTGGGCGTCGCCGGGCCCGTCCAGCGGGCGAAGCTGCTGTCGATGGCGACGAAGATCGGCGTGGGGGAGTCGACCCGCTTCCTCACCCGGCACCCCTCCTGGTTCCTGCGGTTCGCGGCACCGGGCGGATACGCTCCCGAGCGGCTGCTCGGTCGCGGCGCCGAGGCGTTCACCGGGGCCGCGGCCGCCGTGGCCGGCCTCCACCTCTTCACCTTCAACCAGATCGCCGAGACGGAGCGCTGGCGCCGTGCGGCACTGGACCGGCTGGGCGGCTGACGCACGCGGGCGGGCGACGCGGCGGCGGCCAAATCGAGATACACCGACCCCTTGACGGGTCTCGGCCGATTCGGCCAGGGTGTTCCACCACAAGCAATTCAATGCACAATGCGCAACGAATTCTTCGAAGGGCGCGGCCGTGACAGATCTGTACGTGGACGGAGAATGGCGCGCCGCGGTGGCCGGCGGCCACCGGGAGATCCGCTGCCCCGCGGACGGCACGCTGGTCGCGACGGTTCCCGAGGCGACCCGCCCCGACACCGAGGCGGCGATCGCCGCCGCCCGGCGCGCCTTCGACGAGGGCCCCTGGCCCCGTACCCCCGAGCGTGAGCGCGGCGCGCTGCTGCTGCGCACCGCCGACATCATCGAGCGCGACGCCAAGGAGTTCGCCCGCGCCGAGTCCCTCGACACCGGCAAGCGCCTGGTCGAGAGCGAGTACGACATCGCCGACGTCGTCTCCTGCTTCCGCTACTACGGCGGCATCGCCGGCACCAGCGCGGGACGAGTGGTCGACACCGGACGCGACGACGCCCTCAGCCGGGTCACCTACGAGCCCGTCGGTGTGTGCGGACTGATCACGCCCTGGAACTACCCGCTGCTGCAGGCCAGTTGGAAGGTCGCCCCCGCTCTTCTCGCGGGCAACACCGTCGTCCTCAAGCCCAGCGAGCTGACGCCCTCCACCTCCGTCCTGCTGATGAAGGCGCTCGAGGAGGCGGGCCTCCCGGCCGGCGCCGCCAACCTGGTGCTCGGCGCCGGAACCGAGGCGGGCGCGCCGCTCGCCGAGCACCCGGCCGTGGACATGGTGTCGTTCACCGGAGGCCTGCAGACCGGACGGCACATCATGGCCACGGCCGCCGCGACGGTGAAGAAGGTCGCGCTGGAACTCGGCGGCAAGAATCCGAACGTGGTCTTCGCCGACGCCGACTTCGCCACCGCCGTCGACTTCGCGCTCACCGCCGTCTTCCTGCACTCCGGGCAGGTCTGCTCGGCCGGCGCCCGTCTGATCGTCGAGGACTCGATCCACGACGCCTTCGTCGACGAGGTCGTACGCCGCGCCCGGCGCATCCGCCTGGGCGGGCCCTTCGACCCCGAGGCCGAGACCGGGCCGCTGATCTCCGCGCAGCACCGCGAGAAGGTCGAGGCGTACGTCGCCGCAGGCCTGGCCGAGGGCGCCGTACTGCGCTGCGGCGGCGCGCGCCCCGACGACCCCGCGCTCGCGGACGGCTTCTACTACCCGCCCACCGTCCTCGACGAGTGCCGGCAGGACATGCGCGTGGTGCACGAGGAGTCCTTCGGACCCGTGCTCACCGTCGAACGCTTCCACGACGAGGACGACGCCGTCCGCATCGCCAACGACACGGAGTACGGCCTCGCCGGAGCCGTCTGGACACAGGACGCGGGCAGGGCCCAGCGGGTCGCCCGCAGGCTGCGCCACGGCACCGTGTGGATCAACGACTACCACCCCTATGTGCCGCAGGCGGAATGGGGTGGCTTCGGGCACTCGGGCGTGGGCCGTGAGCTGGGACCGACCGGCCTGGACGAGTACCGAGAGCCCAAGCACGTCTGGCAGAACATCCAACCCCGGCCGCAGCACTGGTTCCGCGGCTGAACGCCGAAAGAGGTCGATCATGACCCCAGCACAGACCGAGGTGTCGCAGCGGCGCGACACGTCCCAGCATCCCAAGGACCGCACCCCGGTCATCTCCGTGCGCCGGCTGTGGAAGGTGTTCGGGCCGAAGGCCGACGAGGTGCCGGGCTCCGCGGAGTTGTGCGGACTCACCCGCCGCGAGCTCATGGACCGCACCGGCTGTACCGCCGCCGTACGGGACGTCGACTTCGAGGTGTCGCCCGGCGAGGTCTTCGTCGTCATGGGCCTGTCCGGCTCCGGCAAGTCCACCCTGGTGCGATGTCTGACCCGGCTGATCGAACCCACCGCCGGAGAAGTCGTCTTCGAGGGCGAGGACATCCGCGGCGCCGACGCCCGCCGGCTGCGCGAACTGCGCCGCAGCAAGTTCTCCATGGTCTTCCAGCACTTCGGCCTGCTGCCGCACCGCAAGGTCGTCGACAACGTGGCGTTCGGGCTGGAGATACGCGGCATGAGCAAGGCCGAGCGCACCAAGCGCGCGCTGGAGACCGTCGAACTGGTGGGCCTGGCCGGATACGAGAACTCCTACCCCGACCAGCTCTCCGGCGGTATGCAGCAGCGCGTCGGTCTCGCCCGCGCCCTGGCCGGCGACCCCGACGTCCTCTTCTTCGACGAGCCGTTCTCCGCGCTCGACCCGCTGATCCGCCGCGACATGCAGAGCGAGGTCATCCGCCTGCACCACGAGGTCGGCAAGACCATGGTGTTCATCACCCACGACCTCTCCGAGGCCCTGAAGCTCGGCGACCGCATCCTGATCATGCGCGACGGCAAGACCGTCCAGTGCGGCACCGGTGACGAACTGGTCGGCGCCCCGGCGGACGACTACGTACGCGACTTCGTGAAGGACGTGCCGCGCGGCGACGTCCTCACCCTGCGCTGGATCATGCGCCCGGTGGAGCCCGAAGACGCCCTGGACGGACCCGAGTTGGGACCGGACGTCGTGGTGCGCGAGGCCACCCGTACCGTGCTGGCCGCCCACAAGCCGGTCAAGGTCGTCGAGAACGGCAAGCTGCTCGGCATCGTCGGCGACGAGGAGATTCTCTCCGTCGTCGCGGGACAGGCAGCCGGTCAGGAAGGCGGTGCGTGATGGCCGTCGCCGCCGACGCGACCGCGCCGGTCGCGACGATACGTGAGCGGGTCAGCCGTCCCATGGTGGTGGCGGCGATCCTGCTGGCCTGGCTGGTGCTCTTCGCCGTGCTGCGCGGCCGGCAGACGCTGGCCCTCGCCGCGGCCGACCTCACCGGCCTGCACCGCTGGCTGAACGACGTCAACGACAGCATCGGGGCCAACCGCAACTCCAACCCGCTCTTCCTGTACTTCTTCAACGAGATCCGGCTGGCCATCGACAACCTGGTGACCTTCGTCCAGTCGCTGATCTCCCAGCCCACCGGCACCCGCCCGGTCCCGCAGATCGGCTGGCTCGGCGTCGTCGGACTCACCGGCTATGTCTCCTGGGCCGTGGGCAACTGGCGGGTCGCGCTGCTGGCGGTCGCGGGGTTCACCTTCTTCGGGCTGCAGGGCCTGTGGCAGGAGAGCATGGACACGCTGGCGCTGACCCTGTCGGCGGTCCTCGTGGCGCTGCTCATCGGCATCCCGCTGGGCGTGTGGGCCGGGCTCTCCGACCGGTTCAACCGGATCATGACGCCCTTCCTGGACTTCATGCAGACGATGCCGACCTTCGTCTACCTCGCCCCGCTGACCCTGATCTTCCTCATCGGCGGGGCTTCCGCCGTGATCACCACGGTGATCTACGCGGCACCGCCCGCCATCCGGATCACCGCACACGCCATCCGCTCGGTGCCCGAGACCACCGTCGAGGCTGCGGACTCGCTCGGCACCACACGGTCGCAGCAACTGCTGAAAGTGCTGCTGCCGATGTCGAAGCGCACCGTGGTCATGGGCGTCAACCAGACCATCATGGCCGCCCTGGCCATGGTGACCATCGCCGCCCTGATCGACGCGCCCGGCCTCGGCAAGACCGTCGTACAGGCCCTGCAGTCGCTCGACGTCGGCACGGCCTTCAACGCGGGCCTCGCCATCGTCGTCATGGCCATCGTGCTGGACCGGGTCACCACCGCGGCGGCCGCACGCGCCGACACGGCCCGGCGCAGCGGTGACCGGCTGCGGAAGTGGCGCCGTCCGCTGCTGGTGGCGGGCGGGATCGCGGCCGTCGTCCTGGTCTACCTGTCGCACACCTACGTCTGGGCGGCGGAGTTCCCCGGCAACGGCAGCACCGGCAGCCACATCGCGAGCGCGGCCGACACGACGACCACCTGGCTGCAGGACCACCTCTCGGGACTGACCAACGGCGTCCGGGACATCATCACCAACGGTCTGCTGAACCCGTTCCAGACACTGCTCACGGACTCCCCGTGGTGGCTCGTCGGCATCACCCTGGTCGCGCTCGGCGCGGTGCTCGGAGGCCGGCTCGCCGCGGTGACGGCCGCCGTGTGCGTCGGGCTGCTCGTCGGCACCGGGCTGTGGTCGGACAGCATGACGACCCTCGCCTCGACCGCCGTGGCCACGGTGCTGGTGATGCTGTTCGGCGTCGTCTTCGGCGTGTGGATGGGGCGCAGTCAACTGGTGGACCGGATCGTGCGGCCCAGCCTGGACGCCGCACAGGTCATGCCGCCGTTCGTCTATCTCGTGCCGTTCCTGGCCCTCTTCGGCGCCACCCGGTTCACCGCGATCGTCGCGGCCGTCGTCTACGCGGCGCCCGTCGCGATCAAGATCATCGCGGACGGTGTGCGGAACGTGTCCGAGTCCACCGTGGAGGCGGCCACCTCCGCCGGGTGCAACACCTGGCAGATCATCACCAAGGTCCAGCTGCCGATGGCACGCAGTGCCCTGACCCTGGCGACCAACCAGGGTCTGATCTATGTGCTGTCGATGGTTGTGGTGGGCGGCCTGGTAGGGGCAGGCGCCCTCGGCTACGACGTCGTGGCCGGATTCTCGCAGGGACAGCTGTACGGCAAGGGGCTGGCGGCAGGGCTCGCCATCGTACTGCTGGGAGTCATGTTCGACCGGATCACGCAGGCTGCGGCGCGACGCACCAGGGCATAAGGAGCACGACACCATGGCAAGACACTGGCGAGCTGGAGCGGCCGGCCTGGCCGTCCTCGGCCTCACCCTCACGGCCTGCTCGGGAGCGAAGGTCGGCGACAGCACCTCCGCCGGCGCGAAGTCCTCGGGCGGCAAGTGCGGCGCCTTCAACCTGGCCGTCAACCCGTGGGTCGGCTACGAGGCGGACGCGGCGGTCGTCGCGTACGTGGCGCAGCACGACCTCGGCTGTACGGTCAACAAGAAGGACCTGAAGGAGGAGATCGCCTGGCAGGGCTTCGGGACCGGCGAGGTCGACGCCGTCCTGGAGAACTGGGGCCACGACGATCTGAAGAAGAAGTACATCACCGAGCAGAAGACCGCCGTGGAGGCGGGTTCGACCGGCAACAAGGGCGTCATCGGCTGGTTCGTGCCGCCGTGGCTGGCCAAGGCCCACCCGGACATCACCGACTGGAAGAACCTGAACAAGTACGCCGCCAACTTCAAGACCTCCGAGTCGGGCGGCAAGGGCCAACTGCTCGACGGGGACCCGTCGTACGTCACCAACGACGCCGCTCTGGTCAAGAACCTGAAGCTGAACTTCAAGGTGGTGTACGCGGGCAGCGAGACCGCGCTCATCCAGGCCTACCGCACCGCCGAGAAGAACAAGCAATGGATGGTCGGCTACTTCTACGAACCGCAGTGGTTCATGTCGGAAGTGCCGCTGGTGAAGGTCAACCTGCCCGCGTACACGAAGGGCTGCGACGCCGACGCGGCGAAGGTGGCCTGTGACTATCCCGTGTACGACCTGGACAAGATCGTCAGTGCGCAGTTCGCCAAGTCGGGCGGCCCGGCGTACCAGTTGGTGAAGAACTTCCACTGGACGAACGACGACCAGAACACCGTGGCCAAGTACATCGCCGTGGACAAGATGTCGGACGACGCGGCGGCCAAGAAGTGGGTCGACGCCAACCGCGACAAGGTCGACGCCTGGCTGAAGTAGCACGGGGTCGGAAAGGCCGGCTGAGGACGCCCGGCGGGCGGTGTGCACCTGTGCGCACCGCCCGCCGGGCATTGCCGTGTTCCAGGCCGTTTTCCGACGTCACCGACCCCTTGACACCCTCCATGGCGACAGGCACATTGAGTTGCGCAGCCTGAATCACGTTGCGCAACAAGCAACTGAACCGGTCTCAAGTTCGGAGGTTGGGCGATGGCGGGACCCCGAGTGGTCATCATCGGAGCGGGCGTCGTGGGAGCCGCCCTTGCGGACGAGATCTCCGCGCGCGGCTGGACCGAGGTGACCGTGGTCGACCAGGGCCCCCTCCCGGCCACCGGGGGCTCCAGCTCGCACGCCCCGGGCCTGGTCTTCCAGACGAACGCCTCGAAGACCATGACGGAGCTGGCCCGGTACACGGTCGAGAAGTTCTGCTCCCTCGAGGTGGACGGCAAGCCGTGCTTCCTCCAGGTCGGCGGCCTCGAGGTGGCGACCAGCCCCGAGCGGCTCGCCGAACTCCGGCGGCGCCACGGCTGGATCACCGCCTGGGGCATCGAGGCGCGCCTGCTGACCCCGGACGAGTGCGTGGAGAAGCACCCGCTGGTCGACCGCGACAAGGTCCTCGGCGGCCTCCTGGTCCCCACCGACGGCCTCGCCAAGGCCGTCCTGGCCGTCGAGGCGCAGATCCGCCGGGCCACCGAGCGCGGCGTGCGCTTCCTCGCCCGGCACGAAGTCCTCGACGTGACGCAGAGCCAGGGC
This sequence comes from Streptomyces sp. NPDC002076, assembly GCF_053593835.1. Lineage (NCBI taxonomy): Bacteria > Bacillati > Actinomycetota > Actinomycetes > Kitasatosporales > Streptomycetaceae > Streptomyces > Streptomyces sp. NPDC002076. Next base: position 205,186 of record NZ_JBSFDI010000005.1, on the reverse strand, counting down.
CGCGTCACCGCGGTGGTGACCGACCAGGGCGAGATCGAAGCCGACATCGTCGTGTGCTGCGCCGGCATCTGGGGCCCGAAGATCGCCCGCATGGTCGGGATGAACCTGCCGCTCACCCCGCTCGCCCACCAGCTCGCCTGGACCGGCCCGGTCCCCGCCCTCGCCGGCCAGACCGAGGAGGCGGTCCGCCCGATCCTGCGCCACCAGGACGCCGACCTCTACTACCGCGACCGCTACGACGGCCTCGGCATCGGCTACTACGGCCACCGCCCCATGCCGGTCTCCGCCGACGACATCCTCTCCGTGGACGAGGCCGAGGAGATGCCCTCGGTGCTGAAGTTCACCGAGGAGGACTTCGAGGACGCCTGGACCGAGACCCAGTCCCTGCTCCCGGCCACCAAGGAGGCCAAGGTCCAGGAGGGCATCAACGGCCTGTTCTCCTTCACCACCGACGGCTATCCGCTGCTCGGCGAGTCCCCGGACGTCAAGGGCTTCTGGGTCGCCGAGGCCGTGTGGGTCACCCACTCCGCGGGCGTCGGCCGGGCCGTCGCCGAATGGCTGGTCGACGGTTACTGCTCCTCCTTCGACCTGCACGAGTGCGACGTCAACCGCTTCGAGCCGCACCAGCTCTCCCCGGAGTACGTCCTGGCGCGCGACTGCCAGAACTTCGTCGAGGTCTACGACATCCTTCACCCCCTCCAGCCGGCCGGGAAGCCGCGCCCGATCCGCACCAGCCCCTTCTACGTCCGCCAGCAGGAACACGGCGCGTTCTTCCTGGAGGCGATCGGCTGGGAGCGCCCCCAGTGGTACGAGGCCAACGCCGCGCTGGTCGAGGGCCGAGACATCCCCACCCCCAACGACTGGGCCGCCCGCTACTGGTCGCCCATCGTCGGCGCCGAGGCCCAGGTCACCCGCGAAAAGGTCGCCCTGTACGACATGACCGCCCTCAAGCGCCTGGAGGTCAGCGGCCCCGGAGCCGCCGACTTCCTGGAGGGCCTGGTCACCGGCAAGGTCGCCAAGTCCGTCGGCTCGGTGACGTACACGCTGCTCCTGGACCACAACGGCGGCATCCGCAGCGACATCACCGTCGCCCGCCTCGCCCGCGACCTCTTCCAGGTCGGCGCCAACGGCAACCTGGACCTCGACTGGTTCACCCGCCACCTGCCCGCCGACGGCCGCGTCCAGGTCCGCGACATCACCGCCGGCACCTGCTGCATCGGCCTGTGGGGCCCGCTCGCCCGCGAGGTGCTGCAGCCGCTCACCGACTCGGACTTCTCGGGCGACGGCCTGAAGTACTTCCGCGCCAAGCACGCCTACGTCGGCAGTGTCCCGGTCACCGCGATGCGGCTGTCGTACGTCGGCGAGCTGGGCTGGGAGCTGTACACCACCGCCGACCAGGGCCTGAAGCTGTGGGACACCCTGTGGGCCGCGGCCGAGCCGCTGGGCGGCATCATCGCCGGCCGGGGCGCCTTCAACAGCCTGCGTCTGGAGAAGGGCTACCGCTCCTTCGGCACCGACATGACCTACGAGCACGACCCCTACGAGGCCGGCGTCGGCTTTGCGGTCAAGCTCGACAAGGGCGACTTCCTCGGCAAGCCCGCGCTGGAGCGGCGCAAGACCGACGTGCGGCGCAGGCTGAGCTGCCTCACCATCGACGACCCGCGGGCGGTCGTCATGGGCAAGGAGCCGGTGTACGACGGCGACCGCGCCGTCGGCTATGTCACCAGCGCCGCGTACGGCTACACCGTAGGCAAGGGGATCGCCTACGCGTGGCTGCCTGCGGAGCTGGCCGATCCCGGTACGACCGTGCAGATCGGCTACTTCGACCAGCGGATCGAGGCGGTCGTCGCCGAGGAGCCGCTGTTCGACCCGACCATGTCCCGCCTTCGCGGCTGAGCGTTCCAGGGGAGTACCGCACGTGACCGCACAACTCCTTGACGGCAAGGCCGCCGCCGCCGCCATCCGGCGTGAACTCGCCGAGCATGTCGCTAAGTTGACGGCCTTGACCGGCCGCCCGCCCGGCCTGGGTACCGTCCTCGTCGGCGACGACCCGGGCAGTCACGCCTACGTCTCCGGCAAGCACCGCGACTGCGCGCAGGCCGGCATCGCCTCCCTGCGCCGCGAGCTGCCCGCCGACGCCACCCAGCGGCAGGTCGAGGACGTCATCGACGAACTCAACGCCGACCCGGCCTGCACCGGCTACATCGTGCAGCTGCCGCTGCCCCGCCACCTGGACGCCAACGCCGTCCTGGAGCGCATGGACCCCGCCAAGGACGCCGACGGACTGCACCCGGTCAACCTCGGCCGGCTCACCCTCGGCGTCGAGGCGCCCCTGCCGTGCACCCCGCGCGGCATCGTCGAACTGCTCCGCCGCCACGACGTGCCGCTCGCCGGAGCGCGGGTGTGCGTGGTCGGCCGGGGCATCACGGTCGGACGGCCCATCGGACTCCTGCTCACCCGCAGGTCCGAGAACGCCACCGTCACCCTGTGCCACACCGGAACCAGGGGCCTGGCCTGGCACATACGCGAGGCGGACATCGTCGTCGCGGCGGCCGGCTCGCCCGGACTGATCACCAAGGACATGCTGCGCCCCGGCGCGGCCGTCCTGGACGTCGGCATCACCCGCACCGAGCACGGGCTCGTCGGCGATGTCCACCCGGAGGCCGCCGAGGTCGCCGGATGGCTCGCGCCGATGCCCGGGGGAGTGGGACCCATGACCCGAGCCATGCTGCTCGCCAACGTCGTCGAGGCCGCCGAGAGGAACGCGACCACCGTATGAACGCGCTGAACACGCCCTTGGCGGAGCTGGACCCCGAGGTCCACGAGGCCCTCCGCGCCGAGCTGCACCGCCAGCAGTCCACCCTGGAGATGATCGCCTCCGAGAACTTCGCGCCCACCGCCGTGATGGAGGCGCAGGGCTCGGTCGCGACGAACAAGTACGCCGAGGGCTACCCCGGCCGCCGCTACTACGGCGGCTGCGAACACGTCGATGTCACCGAGCGGTTGGCGACCGAGCGCGTCAAGTCCCTGTTCGGGGCGGGCTTCGCCAACGTCCAGCCGCACTCGGGCGCGCAGGCGAACACCGCCGTGTTCTTCGCCCTGCTCCAGCCCGGCGACACCGTCCTCGGCCTCGACCTCGCGCACGGCGGTCACCTCACCCACGGCATGCGCCTCAACTACAGCGGCAAGATGCTCAACGTCGTGCCGTACCACGTCTCCGAGGCGGACAACCTCGTCGACATGGACGAGGTGGAGCGGCTCGCCAAGGAGCACCGGCCCAAGTTGATCATCGCGGGCTGGTCGGCGTACCCCAGGCAGCTGGACTTCGCGGCCTTCCGCCGGATAGCCGACGAGGTCGGTGCCCTCCTCATGGTCGACATGGCGCACTTCGCGGGCCTGGTCGCCGCCGGACTGCACCCCAGCCCCCTCCCGCACGCACACGTGGTCACCACCACCACGCACAAGACGCTCGGCGGTCCCCGCGGCGGCGTGATCCTCACCAATGACGCCGACCTCGCCAAGAAGATCAACTCGGCGGTCTTCCCCGGCATGCAGGGCGGCCCGCTGGAGCACGTCATCGCGGCCAAGGCGGTCTCCTTCAAGGTCGCGGCGTCGCCCGAGTTCGCCGAACGCCAGGCCCGCACCCTGGCCGGCGCCCGCATCCTCGCCGAACGCCTCACCCGGCCCGACGCGGCCGCGGCCGGAGTGAAGGTGCTGACGGGCGGCACGGACGTCCACCTCGTCCTCGTCGACCTGCGGGACTCCGAACTCGACGGAAAGCGCGCAGAGGACCTGCTGCACGAGATCGGCATCACCGTCAACCGCAACGCCGTCCCCTTCGACCCGCGCCCGCCCATGGTCACCTCCGGCCTGCGCATCGGCACCCCGGCCCTTGCCACCCGGGGCTTCACCGAGGAGGACTTCGCCGAGGTCGCCGACGTGATCGCGCTGGCCCTGCAGCCCGAGCCGGACGTGGCCGCCCTGCGTGCCCGCACCGAGGCGCTGGCCGCCAGGCACCCGCTCTACCCGCACCTCTCGCACGACGGAGACGCCCGATGAGCCCCCGCACCCCCGGCGCAGACCTGCCCGACCACCCGGACTGGCTCTGGCGCACCCCCGAGCCCAAGCCGTCGTACGACGTGGTGATCGTGGGCGGCGGCGGTCACGGCCTCGCGACCGCCCACTACCTGGCGAAGAACCACGGCATCACCAACGTCGCGGTCCTGGAGAAGGGCTGGCTCGCGGGCGGCAACATGGCCCGCAACACCACGATCATCCGCTCCAACTACCTCTGGGACGAGAGCGCCGGCATCTACGAGCACGCGCTCAAGCTCTGGGAGGGCCTGGAGGAGGAGCTCGACTACCCGATCCTCTTCTCCCAGCGCGGCGTGCTGAACCTCGCCCACAGCCTGCAGGACGTGCGCGACAGCGTCCGGCGGGTCGAGGCCAACCGGCTCAACGGCGTCGACGCCGAATGGCTCGACGCCGAGCAGGTCAAAGAGGTCTGCCCGATCGTCAACACCTCACCCGACGTGCGCTATCCGGTCCTCGGTGGCACCTACCAGCCGCGCGCCGGCATCGCCAAGCACGACTACGTGGCCTGGGGCTTCGCCCGCTCCGCGGACGCCGCCGGCATCGACATCATCCAGAACTGCGAGGTCACCGGACTGGACGTGGTGGGCGGCCGGGTGGTCGGCGTACAGACCACGCTCGGGCCGATCGCCGCGGGCAAGGTGGCCCTGTGCTCGGCCGGCCACACCTCGGTCCTCGCCGCCATGGCCGGCATCGAACTGCCCATCCAGAGCCACCCGTTGCAGGCACTCGTGTCGGAACTCCTGGAGCCGGTGCACCCGACGGTCGTCATGTCCAACGCGGTGCATGTGTACGTCAGCCAGGCGCACAAGGGCGAACTGGTGATGGGCGCGGGCATCGACGCCTACAACTCCTACACCCAGCGCGGCGCGTTCCACATCATCGAGGAGCAGATGTCGGCGGCCCTGGAACTCTTCCCGGTCTTCGCCCGGGCCCACGTGCTGCGCACCTGGGGCGGCATCGTCGACGTCAGCCCCGACGCCTCGCCCATCGTCGGCCTCAGCCCGGTCGGCAACCTCTACCTCAACTGCGGCTGGGGGACGGGCGGTTTCAAGGCCACACCGGGTGTCGGCTGGGTCTACGCCCACACCATCGCCCACGACACCCCCCACGCCCTGAACGCCCCCTTCTCGCTCGACCGTTTCACCACCGGCGCGCTCGTCGACGAGCACGGCGCGGCCGCGGTGGCCCACTAGGGAGCCGAACCATGCTGCTCATCACCTGCCCGTGGTGCGGGCCCCGCGACGAGGCCGAGTTCCACTACGGCGGCCAGGCCCACGTCCCCTATCCCGAGGACCCCGCCTCCCTCACCGACGAGGAGTGGGCACGGTACCTGTTCTTCCGCGACAACCCCAAGGGCCCCTTCGCCGAGCGGTGGAGCCATGCTGCGGGCTGCCGCAAGTGGTTCAACGCCGTGCGGAACACGGCGACGAACGAGATCCTCGCCGTGTACAAGGTGGGGGAGTCGCGTCCGGAGACGGTGGAGCGACCTGCGGCTTCGGCTGTGTCAGCCCGTCTGGGGGTACCCCCTCTGGGGGAGTTTGAGGACAAGGCCCGTTCAGGGCCGGCGGGGGTCCAGGGGGCGGAGCTCCCTGACGGGGCCGAAGGGGCGGAGCCCCCTCAGGATGGGACGGGCAGGGGCGGTGGGGACGAAACGCTCCGCACCCGCACCGGCGGCCGAATCGACCGCGACAGCCCCCTCACCTTCACCTTCGACGGCACCGAATACCAGGGCTACCGGGGCGACACCCTCGCCTCCGCCCTCCTCGCCAACGGCGTCATCCAGGCCGCCACCAGCATCAAGCTGGGCCGCCCCCGAGGCATCTTCTCGGCCGGCGTGGAGGAACCCAACGCGGTCGTCCAGATCGAGGCCCCCTTCCCGGAGCCGATGCTCCCCGCGACCACGGTCGAGCTCTACGACGGCCTGGTCGCGAGCAGCCTCCCTGGCCAGGGCCGCCTCGCCACCGCACCGGACCCCGCCCGCTACGACGCCGTACACGCCCACTGCGACCTGCTGGTCGTCGGCGCGGGCCCGGCCGGGCTCGCGGCGGCAGCGGCGGCGGCGAGCACCGGCGCCCGCGTCGTCCTCGCCGACGACCAGCCCGAACTCGGCGGCAGCCTGCTCGGCACCGGCCGGCACCTCGACTGGGTCGAAGCGACCCGCGCGCGCCTCGAAGCGGCCCCCGAGGTGCGCGTCCTGCGCCGCACCACCGTCTTCGGCCACTACGACGACAACCACCTCCTCGCCGTCGAGCGCCGCACCAACCACCTCGGCGCCGAGGCCCCGGCGAACGTCTCCCGCGAACGCGTCTGGCGGATCCGCGCCCGGCACGTCGTGCTCGCCACCGGCGCCCACGAGCGCTCGCTGGCGTTCGGCGACAACGACCGCCCCGGCGTGATGCTGGCGGCCTCGGCCCGGACGTACCTCCACCGGTACGCCGTGCTGCCCGGCCGGCACGCGGCCGTGTTCACCACCAACGACAGCGCCTACGCCGCCGCACTCGACCTGGCGGCCGCGGGCGTGGACATCGCGGCGATCGTCGACACCCGGCCCGAGCCGGGGGAATGGGCCGAGCGCGCCCGGTCCGCCGGGATCGAGGTGCTCGCCGGGCACGCGGTCACCGGCACGGAGGGCGAAGCCCGGCTCACCGCGGTGACGGTCGCCCCGTACGGGGAGTCCGCCGAAGACCGGCAGTCCGCCGGGCAGCGGGAGTTCGCCGTCGACCTGCTCCTGGTCTCCGGCGGCTGGAACCCGGTCGCGCACCTGTTCAGCCAGGCGGGCGGCAGGCTCCGCCACGACGACGCACTCGGCGCGTTCGTGCCCGACACCGGCCGGCAGGCAGTGGAGGTCGTGGGCAGCGCGAACGGCGCCTTCGATCTCGCCACGGTCCTCGCACAGGGCGCGGCGGCCGGCGCCCGCGCGGTCGAGGCGGAGGGCTACACCGCCGAGGCGCCCGCTCTCCCGGCCGTGGCCGCACAGCCGTACACCCCGCCCATGCAGGTCTTCACCGTCCCCACCGGCACCGGCGCCCCCCGGTTCGTCGACCTCCAGCGTGACGTCACGGTCGAGGACCTGGCGCGGGCGACGGGGGCGGGCCTGCGCTCGGTGGAGCACACCAAGCGCTACACCACCGCCGGCACCGGGGGCGACCAGGGCAGGACGGCCGGCGTCCTGGCGAGCGGGGTCGTGGCCGAACTCCTCGGCGTGGACATCTCCGCGCTCGGCCTGCCGACCTTCCGGCCGCCGTACACCCCCGTCTCCTTCGCCGCCCTCGCCGGGCGCGATCGCGGCGCGCTCAGCGACCCGGTCCGCACGACGGCCCTGCACGCGTGGCATGCGGCGCACGGGGCGCTGTTCGAGAACGTCGGCCAGTGGAAGCGGCCCTGGTACTACCCGCGAGGCGGCGAGGACATGGAGACCGCCGTGCTGCGCGAGTGCCGGGCCGCCCGCGAGGGCGTGGCCTTCATGGACGCCTCCACCCTCGGGAAGATCGATGTGCAGGGCCCGGACGCGGCGCTCTTCCTCGACCGGCTCTACACCAACATGATGAGCACCCTGAAGGTCGGGATGATCCGCTACGGCGTGATGTGCCGCCTGGACGGGATGGTCTTCGACGACGGCACGGTCATCCGGCTCGCCCAGGACCGCTTCCTGGTCACCACCACGACCGGCAACGCGGCGGCCGTCCTGGACTGGATGGAGGAGTGGCTGCAGACCGAGTGGCCCGAACTGCGGGTCCACTGCACCTCGGTCACCGAGCAGTGGGCCACGGTGGCCCTGGTCGGCCCGAAGTCCCGCGAGGTCCTCGGCTCGCTCGCGCCCCGACTCGCCGTCGGCAACGACGACTTCCCGTTCATGGCGTGGCGGGAGACGACCGTCGCCGGCATCGAGGCGCGCGTGTGCCGGATCAGCTTCTCCGGTGAACTCGCCTACGAGATCAACGTGTCGCCTTGGGACGCCCTCGCCCTGTGGGAGGCACTGTACGAGGCCGGCGCCCCGTACGGCATCACCCCCTACGGCACCGAGACCATGCACGTGCTGCGTGCCGAGAAGGGCTACCCGATCGTCGGCCAGGACACCGACGGCACGGTCACCCCGCAGGACCTCGGCATGGGGTGGGCGGTCTCCAAGAAGAAGCCCGACTTCATCGGCAAGCGCTCCTACGCCCGCGCGGACACCGTCCGCCCCGACCGCAAGCACCTCGTCGGGCTCCTCACCGAGGACCCGACCGCCTTCCTGCCGGAGGGCACGCACCTGGTCGCCGACGGCGAACTGCCCGCGCCGCCCGTGCCGATGCTCGGTCATGTCACCTCCAGCTACCGCAGCGCGGCGCTCGGCCGGACCTTCGCGCTGGCTCTGATCAAGGGCGGCCGGGACCGGATCGGTGAACGTCTCTACGCACCCGTCGGCGACCGGTTGGTCCCGGTGACCGTCGCAAGCCCCGTCCTCTACGACCCCGAGGGAGCCCGCCGCGATGGCTGACACCGCCCTGACCGCACGGCAGCGCAGCCCCCTGGCCGACGCCGCCCACCGCCTGGCCGCCGCGACCCGCGCCTCCCGGGGCGCGATCCGGCTGGCCGAACTCCCCTTCCTGGCCCAGGTGAACGTCCGCCTCGACGCCAAGGGCCCGGCCGCGGACGCCGTCGGACTCGCCCTGGACCTCCAACTGCCCCTGGAACCCAACACCGTCGTGCACGCGGGGGACGTGACCGTGGTGTGGCTCGGCCCCGACGAATGGCTCGTGGTGGGCCTGCGCGGCACCGAGCGGGACCTGGAGAGCCGGATCCGCGCGGCGGCGGGAGACGAGCCGGTCTCCGTCACCGACGTCTCCGCCCAGCGCACCACCCTGCTGGTCGGCGGACCCCGCGCGCGCGACCTGCTGGCCCACGGCTGCTCGCTGGACCTGCACCCGCGTGCCTTCGGCCCCGGCCGCTGCGCCCAGACGACGGTGGCCCGCACCCAGGTCGTCCTGGTGGCCCGCGACGAACCCCGGGCCGGCTTCTGGGTGCTGGTGCGCTCCTCGTTCGCCGGCTACCTGGTGGACTGGCTGCTGGACGCGGCCGTCGAATACCGGTGAGCGGCCCGGGAGGGCGGCTGAGATGACCCGGCGGTGCCGGGCCGACGCGGACGGTCGGCCCGGCACCGCCGTTCCGTACGCACCGCCCCGGCCGGCAGCCTGCCCGAAGGAACGAGCACGAGAAGGGCTCCCAGCCGTGCGCGACATCGTCCCCCCGCCGCCCTGGGCTCCACCGGCTTCTGGGCCGTCTGCGCGGGACTTCGAGGGGCGGCTGACCTGCGCCCGCTTCGCGGACGTACGCGAGGCGCCGGTGCCCGCCCCGGTGTCTGCCGTGTGCTCGGCGCACCGGAGGCCCGAGCTGCCGGCCGCCGCCTTCCCGCCCGGCTCGGTCACCGCCGTGCCCAAGTCCCGTGCCCTGCACATCATCGAGGAGCTGGAGACGGCGCCGCGCGGGTCGTACTGCGGCGGCATCGACCGCGCCGAGGGTGTGCTGCGCTTCGGCACCGGCGGGGCGGCGAACTCACATGGAAGCCTGGGCGACTTCTTGACAACGGTTGGGGCCCACCTCAGACTGACGTTGCGTTTAACGCATCATGTTTCGTAATGCGCACCGAGGTGGTCCCGATGATTCCCGTGTGCCCCATCGCCGATCTGCCCCGAGGCGAGGCGTTCCGGCTCGAGAACGACCCGCCCGTCGCCGTGTTCCACACCGAGGACGGCGAGGTCTATGCGATCGACGACACCTGCACCCACCAGGACGCCTCGCTGGCCGACGGCTGGCTGGAGGGGTGCGAGGTCGAATGCCCGCTGCACGCTTCGAAGTTCGATCTGCGCACCGGCGGCGTCGACGCTCCGCCGGCCCGGCTGCCCGTACGCACCCACCAGGTCCTCGTGGAGGACGGCATGATCTACGTCAAGCTCTCCGACGCCCCGCCGAACCTTCCGCCCTCCTGCGTCGCCGCCCGGCTCGGAGGCGTCGCGATCAGCGGAGGCGGTGCGTGAGGGACGTGGCGGTGGCCGTGCCCGGCGTGGACCGGGGGCGGCCGTTCATGTGCGGCCGTCGGCGGCCGGCCGTGGCGGCGGCACAGCGGGCGGCACCGTGAACGCGGCCGACTGCGGCACCGCCCCAACCCGTGTCGGAACGCCGGAAGTTCATCCGCACGGACTGCCGCGGCCCGGCCGTACGCTGGTCATGGGCGTCGTGAACGTCACGCCGGACTCGTTCTCCGACGGCGGGCGCTCGTTCGCCCCGGAGGCTGCCGTCGCGCACGGGCTCGCCCTGCTGGACCAGGGGGCCGACATCGTGGACGTGGGCGGCGAGTCGACACGCCCCGGCGCAGCTCGCCCGCCGGTCGAGGAGGAGCTGCGGCGCGTCCTGCCCGTCGTGCGAGAACTCGCGGCGGCGGGCGCCACCGTCAGCGTCGACACCATGCGGGCCGAGGTCGCCGCACAGGCCCTCGACGCCGGTGCGCGGATGGTCAACGACGTCTCGGGCGGACTCGCCGACCCGGCGATGCTGCCGCTGATGGCCCGGGCGAACACGCCGTACGTGCTGATGCACTGGCGCGGCCACTCCGCCGGCATGCAGGCGAACGCACGCTACGACGACGTCGTCACCGACGTGGTCGACGAGCTGCGCCTGAGGATCGACGCCGCGCTGGAAGCGGGAGTCCCGCCCAGCTGCCTGATCATCGATCCTGGGCTGGGCTTCGCCAAGGAGCCCGGGCACAACTGGGAGCTGCTGGCCCGGCTGGGGGAGGTCCGCGCGCTGGGCCGTCCCGTGCTCGTGGGCGCCTCCCGCAAGTCGTTCCTGGGGCAGGTGCTGGCCGATCCGACGACGGGACGGCCGCGCCCGGCGCCGTTGCGGGACGCCGCGACCACCGCGGTGTCCGTGCTCGCCGCCGCGCAGGGCGTCTGGTGCCTGCGTGTGCACGACGTGGGCGCCACCCTCGACGCGGTACGGGTGACGGCCCGCTGGGGCGCCGAGGTGTCGGCCAGAGCGCCGCTGCCCCTGCAACGCCTGGGCGTGTGAGGGCGGTTCCTCGGCACGTCGAGGTTGCGACTCAGCCCACGTACCCCATCCGGTGGCTGATCTCCTCCGCGCCCTTGAGCAGCAGCGGTGCCAGCTCGTGCATGCGCTCCTCGGTGAAGCGGTACGCGGGACCGGAGGCGCTGAGGGCGGCGACGACCTCGCCGTGGTGGGAACGGATCGGGGCCGCCATGGCGTGCAGCCCGACCTCCAGCTCCTCCAGCGTCACCGCGTACCCGCGTTCCCGGGCCTCGGTGAGGTTCTTCTCCAGCTTCGCCCTGGCGGTCAGGGTGTGCGGGGTGAGCTTCTGCAGCCCTGAGGCGGCGAGTACCTCGGCGCGCTCGTTCGCCGACAGGTGTGCGAGCAGGATCTTGCCGCTGGACGTGGCGTGCACCGGGGTGAGCTGCCCGACCCAGTTGTGGGTGCCGACGGCGCCCGGGCCGCGCACCTGGTACAGGTTGACGGCGTAGTGCTCCTGCAGGACGGCGATGTTGACGGTCTCGCCGATCTCCTCGCTGAGCCGCTCGCACACTTCCCGGCCCTGCTGGGTGATGTCGAGGCGCCCCGTGACCGCGCCGGCCAGGCGCACGATCCCGAAGCCGAGCCGGTACTTGCCGCGCTCGCCCGCCTGCTCCACGAGACCGCGCGCCTCCAGCGCCCCGAGCAGGCGGAACGCGGTCGACTTGTGGACGTCGATCTCGGCGGCGACCTCGCTGACCCCCGCCTCTCCGCGCTGGGCGAGGATCTCCAGAACGCTGACGGCACGGTCGACGGACTGCACCCCGCTCACCGCCGGAGCTGATGTTTCGCCATCTGCGGTGTAGTTGCTCATAGCGCAACTATACGCACTGCCGGCCACCGGGTCCCGTGGTTCGCAGAGGGAGGGTATACGACGGCTCCCCGGGCCGGGGAGCCGTCGTCGTCGGTGGGTCCGGCGGGTCGTGCGGCCGGGGGTGTCAGCGGAAGACGACCGTGCAGTTGCCGTTGGTCAGCACACGGCTCTCGCTGTGCCACTGCACGGCGCGCGACAGGACCCGGGCCTCGACATCGCGGCCCATGGTGACCAGCTCGTCCGGGGTGTGGGAGTGGTTCACCCGGACGACGTCCTGCTCGATGATCGGGCCCTCGTCGAGGTCGGGGGTGACGTAGTGCGCGGTGGCTCCGACGAGCTTGACCCCGCGCTGGTGCGCCTGCACGTACGGCCGGGCGCCCTTGAAGCTCGGCAGGAAGGAGTGGTGGATGTTGATGGCCCGGCCGTCGAGCCGCTTGCACAGGTCGTCGGAGAGGATCTGCATGTAGCGGGCGAGCACCACCAGGTCGATGCCGAGCTCGCCGACGAGCTCCAGCAGCCGGGCCTCGGCCTCGGCCTTGGTCTCCCGGGTCACCGGGATGTGGTGGAAGGGGATGCCGTAGTTGTGGGCCAGCGGCTCGAAGTCGCGGTGGTTGGAGACGATCGCCGGGATCTCGATGTTGAGCGAGCCCGTGGACTGGCGGAAGAGCAGGTCGTTCAGGCAGTGGCCGAACTTCGACACCATGATCAGCGTGCGGGTCGGCGTCGAGGCGTCGTGCAGCTGCCAGGTGATCCGGTACGCCTCGGCGACCGGGCCGAAGTCGGTGCGCAGTTGCTCCAGGGACGTGGCCGGATGCGAGACCTCGAAGTGCACCCGCATGAAGAAGCGGTCCTGCAGGCGGTCGTCGAACTGCTGGCTTTCCAGGATGTTGCCTGAGTGGCTCACGAGAAAGCTGGTCACCGCGTGGACGAGGCCGGCCCGGTCGGGGCACGAGAGGGTGAGGACGAACTCGCGGCCGGGCTGCGGGCGAGGGGACATGGCATCCTCCGTAGTGCGCAATACGCAACGATGAGAGTGATACGCAACATCGTCCGGTGTGGACGGCGGCCGGTCAAGAGGCTGGTTCCCAAAGGCGCCTGAAGATGCGCCATGCGCAACAACCGGCCTCAGGGTCAGCCGAGGTGGCCGAGCCGGCCGGAGATGCCCTGGGCAGCGGTCCGCACCAGAGCGGCGACCTCACGCAGTCGCCGCACGCTCAGCCGGAAGGACGGCCCCGACGCGCTGAGCGCGGCCACCACCTGCCCGTCGAACGCGACGACCGGCGCCGCCACCGCGTTCAGCCCCCTTTCGAGCTCCTCCAGGCTGTAGGCGCAGCCGGCCGCGAGAACGCTCGTCAGCTGCGCCCGAAGGAAGCAGGGGTCGGTGACGGTGTGCGGCGTGTAGCGCTCCAGGGGGGCCGCGAGCCGTCTCCCGCGCTCGGGCTCAGGCAGATGCGCCAGCAGCACCTTGCCGCTGGAGGTGGGGTGCAGCGGCATACGCCGGCCCAGGCCGACAACCACTCGACGTACCTCGACTCCACCACTGATTACACCTACGACCCGGTCGACCGGCTCGCCCAGTCGGTCAAGACCGGCAACGGCGCGTCGACCGACACCTACATCCACGACGACAACGCCAACGTCATCAGCCAGACGGTCCAGGGCACGTCCACGACCTTCACCTACGACCGCAACCGACTGCAGAGCACGTCCGTCGGCGGTACGGCGTTCCAGTACGACTACGACCCCTTCGGCCGCCAGGACTCGGTCACCAGCAACGGCAAGATCGTCGGGCGCAATGTGTACGACGGCTTCGACCACGTCATCGAGTCCCAGCAGATGGACTCGACGGGTGCGATGAAGTCCACGACGTGCACCTTCGACCCGCTCGACCGCACCCTGTCCAAGACCGCTGACGGCAAGACCACGGACTTCGATTACCTGGGACTGTCCAGCGAGGTCCTGGACGAGACGGTCGCCGGCCAGCTGTCTAAGTCCTACCAGTACAGCCCGTGGGGCGAGCGCCTGTCCCAGGTCAAGCACAACACCGACGGCACGACCGAGGACACGTACTACAGCTACAACGGCCACACCGACGTTGACGCGCTGACCGACAAGAACGGTGACACCAAGGCCACGCACGGCTACACCGCCTACGGAAGCGACGACACCTCCGAGTTCACCGGCATCGACAAGCCCGACGCCCAGGACCCCACCAAGGAGGACTACAACCCCTACCGCTACAACGGCAAGCGCTGGGACGCCCAGTCCGGCACCTACGACATGGGCTTCCGCGACTACGACCCGGGCCTCAACCGCTTCACTACGCGGTACATGTACACCGGGGCGCTGGCCGACATAGCCACACCACGGGCTGCGCGGACAGCATCACAATGTCCGCCTACACGGAGGACGGAGTATTGCTCGACGACGTCGTGGTCCAGAACAGCCCGGATTGGCAGACGACATGCTGAGGATCGAAGAGCTGGAAGCGGTGCTTCCCTCGATGACACGGTGGCGTGTGCCCGGCGGGCGTAGCGTGGACTGGGCTGCCCTCGAGGCGGACCTCGGGACAGCGCTGCCCTCCGACTTCCGTTCCCTGGCGGAGGCGTACCCGGTGCTGGTCATCGACCACTTCCTGAGCGTGTCCGTTCCCGTGCCCGGCACCGAGGCGTCATGGGCGGCCGAGGCCAGGGAGGACGAGATCCTTCAGGATCTGTACGAGATGGGCGACACCGAGGACTACGTTCCCTACCCGCAGCCCGGTGGCCTGATCCCCTGGGCGGAGTCCAATGCGGGGGACGCCGTCTACTGGAGGACGAGCCCCGCGAACCCGGACGCATGGCCGGTGGTCGTCCGCGGAGACAACGGCGACTGGTCGGAGTTCCCGGTCGGTGCCGTCGAGTTCCTGGCCGGCGTGTACAGGCGCACCATCCACGTAGGGGGTATGCCCGGGGACTTCCCCGGCGACCACCCGCAGGTGGTGGGCCTGAGCGACCGCATCGACTGATCGGCAGCTGAGTCCAGCCGCATGTGAAAGACGATCGCCCCCGGCACTCCCGGGGGCGATCGTCCGCGGCCAGCTGGGCGTGCCCCTGCTAGGCATCTCCGGGGTCGGCGTGTGGCTGGTCGGGATCGGTGATTGCCACCCGAAGGAGTCGGAGGAGGGCAGTAGCGACGGGGTCGGTCATGGCGGGTGGCCCCTCAGGGAGCGCCACGTGGATCTTCTGGAGGTTGACCGGACCGAGGGACTCGATGTCTCCGGTCAGCCGGGAGACCAGGTCGCCGGTGCCGAAGCGGTCCAGGGCGTCCGGCGGGACCCGCTGGAGATGCTGGAAGACCCGGTCGCGCAGGCCGAGCAGGAAGTGCTCGCTGGTCCAGCCGGCGAGATAGCCGCCCGCCGCGGAGGCGACCGCGCCGGCCACTGCGAGCCCCAGCCAGAGGGCGGCAGGCTCCCAGAAGTCGGCGAGGTCGCCGGGAGTGAGCACGTCGTCGGTGAGAACACCGACGATCCCGATCGCGCCCGCGTCGCACCCGGCGGACACCAGCAGCAGCACGGCGGACGCCAGCACGGCCGCGCGGTTGACGCTGACCAGCGGCCAGAACGTCCGGAACGCGGCCAAAGGCGAGATACGGGCGTGCCGGATCCGGGACGAGGCGCCGGCCGCGGGGCCCGCCCCGGATTCGGCCACGGGCACGGTGGCGGGTGCTGCAGTGTGCATGGCGGCGCTTCCTGGGCACTACCCGATCCGACGGCGTGCCGGGATCCGTCGCGCACCTGTGCTGCACGATCAGATCCCGGCGCGGTCTGCCTGTGTGATTCCGTTCCGCGGCGCCGTGCTACTTGGCAGCGGCCTTCTTGTGCTTGCGGTGGTGGTGCTTCTTCTTGTGGTGCTGGGCGTCGCCGGCAGCGCCGCACTCCTTCTTCTTGGCCTTCTTGGCCAGCATGATCTTGGCGAAGGACATGCCGATATCCCTTCCTGACAGGTCGTCAACCGGCGTTGGCCTACGTTCCCTTACCAGATCCACGCCTGCCAATGCGGCCGATGCACTTGCCAGATCGCCTGCCCGTTGCCGGGGAAGTTCGGCCTGTGTCGCAATTCGTCCAGGAAACTGCCGTACTTGTGCTACCGGAGGCGGAGTGATCGCTGCCGTAGGCTGCGCCGCCGCACGGTGCGAATGCGGCCGCGCCGCAGGACTGGGTGGCTTTGTAGGTGGGCTTCGCGAACGGCTATTGCTCAGCAGTGCGAACGCCTCGTTCCGTGTGAGAGTGATGTCGCGCCGTCGTCTCGGCTCTGCCGGAGCCGCGGAAGAAGATGAGGCCGCGGGTGACCCGACGCTCGATCTGGGATTTCGGATCGGAGGTCCGGCACATCCGGACCGCACGCTCAGCAAGTCACGGGGCGGATACTCGCCTACCAGGGGGCTCCTCGGCAGTCGTCTGGGGGTCGCCGGATGCACTGCAGGTACGTGAGGGAAAGTGACCGGAAGCATATGTGCCTCACGGATATCTCCGGGCCGTTGGGGAGATGATGTGCGCCGGTGCGTGACTCGGTGTCGCTTGAAGGCCGCACGCCCGCGTCGGCTTGCGGCAGACGCGGGCGTGCGACGGGGCTCAGGCGTTGAGTGCCTTGGTGAGGGAGCCGATCGCCTGGGCGCCGGCGGCCTCGACGGGTGTGCCGGCTGTTACGAGCGCCGCTCTTGCGGCCATCCCTGTGCGTCGAAGACGGCGATGGGGTCCAGGTAGTCGCGCCAGTGAGTCACCTTGCGGTCCTTGATGGTCACGACGGAGACGAAGCGGTTGTCGTACGGCCGCCCCGTCTGGACCGACGTGCCGTGTACTTCGTACTCCAGGACGACCACCGAGGTCTCGGGGTCCCGGTGGACGCGGAGATTGTCCGCGCTGTGCAGCTCCACGTAGTCGCCGTAGCCGCTGTACAGGTCGATGATCCCCTGGCGTCCCTCGACCCGCCGGGGGTACCCCGGCACGGTGATCACGTACTCGAAGACCACGTCCTCGGCCAGCAAGTCGTAGTAGTCCTCCCCGTCGACCAGGCCGTCCAGCCCTTCCTTGATGATGCGGAAGAACGGGCTGTTCGCCCCGACCAGGGGAGTGTTGTCGTCGACGGTCTTGCTCACTTCGTCTCCGAGGTCCAGGCGTGGGCGGTGCGCTCGGCGAACTCGCGGAAGGTGGTGGCCGGCCGGCCGGTGACCTTCTCGATGTCGCCGGTGGGCGTGGCGCCGTTGCCGGCGACGATGGCGCCGGTGAGCCAGCGCATCATCACCGCGAAGTCGGCGGGGACGCCCGCGGCGAGCGCGCCGTTGATCCACGCTTCCTGGTCGATGTCGCTGTAGGTGACGGGGCGGCCGCTCACGAAGGCGATGGTGTCCGCGATGTCCTGGAAGGTGAGGGCCTGCGGGCCGGTGAGCGAGTAGGTTGCGCCGGCGTGGGTTTCGGGTGCCAGCAGTGTCTCGGTCGCGACCGCCGCGATGTCGGCCGCATCGACGAAGGCCTCCCTGCCGCCGGCGCTCGGGGCCGTGATCACTCCGTCGATGACCGGGAGGTGGTCGTCGGCGAAGTTCTGCATCACCCACGCGGGGCGCAGGACCGAGTGCGTGATGCCGTGCCGGGAGGCCAGGTCGGCCTCGACGGCCGCGATATCGATCCCCGCCGGCGCCTGGTCGGCGTTGTAGACGCTCAGGTAGGTGACGTGGCGCACGCCGGCCGCCTCGGCGAGGTCCAGGAAGACGCCGACCTGGCCGGCGTAGCTGACGCGCATGGTGGGTGTCACCAGATAGAGGCGGTCAACGCCGGCCACGGCGTCCGCGTGGGTGGCCGGGTCGTCCCAGTCGAACCGGACGTCCGCTCCGCTGCGCGCCGCGGTACGGGGGGTGATTCCTCGCTGGGCGAGCCCGTCGGCCAGCAGCGAACCGGTCCGGCCGGTGCCGCCCAGGATCAGTGCGGTGGGTGCTTCGTTGTTCATGAGTCCATGCTCGAAGCTCTGGGCGAGACAATCCATGCGTGCTCCGCTCGAGTTTTTACGTGAAACTCTCAGGCCTTGACCCTGATACTCGTGCTGGTCAAGCTGATCCCATGGACCTGCTGTCAGACCACCTGCTGCGGGCGCGCGCCACCGGCGCGGTATTCGCGCGGACGGTCGCCGAACCGCCGTGGGGACTGCGGCTGAGCGGTTCGACACAGCTGTCGGTGCACACGGTCGTCCGCGGTCGGGGCTACCTCTGGCTGGACACCCCCGGCAGCGCCGTGGAGCTCATACCGGGAAGCGTCACGCTGGTACGCGGCGGGCCGAACCACTACATCGGGCATGAGCCGGGCGCCGAATGCCTGGAGCCGGAGGAGTTCCGGGCACACCACGCCCAGCTGGAGCCCGGGGACAACCCGCAGGCCACGGTGTTCCTGTGCGGCGCCTACCAGTTCTCCGGCGATGTCGGCAGCGGGCTGCTGGACGCGCTGCCCCAGGTCATGACCCTCTCGGCGGCCGACGACGATCCCCTGCGGGACGTGATCACTTTGCTGTCCCGCGAACTGGTCCGGACCGAACTCGCCCAGCAGATCGTCCTGGATCGCCTCCTGGACCTGCTCATCGTCCTGGCCATCCGCAGCGAATTCCGCCGCAGTACGACCGCACCGCGCTGGTACCGGGCATCCGCGGACCCGCGGCTGGGCGCCGCGCTACAAGCCATGCACGAGAACGCGGCCCACCCGTGGACGGTCCCCGAACTCGCCGCGATCAGCGGCCTGTCCCGGGCCGCCTTCGCGCGTGTGTTCCGGGAGGCACTCGGCCAGGCCCCCATGCAGTACCTGACCGAATGGCGCATGACCATAGCCCGCGACCACCTGCGCGCCGACGATCTCACCCTGCCCCAGATCGCCGACGCCGTCGGCTACGGCTCGCCCTTCGCCTTCGCCGCCGCCTTCCGCCGCCACCACGGAGAACCGCCCGGAACCTGGCGGCAGAGGGAACGAGCGGCCGCAGAGACGCGACTGCTGACCACGCACCACGGCTCTTGAACAGCGCCATGCCCCGGCTCAAGCGTCTCGATCAAGACAGGCTGCCCGGGGTCCGGCCAGGACTGGTTACGGCGATCTCGGAGAGGTGCTGTCCTCGCTGTGGATTCCAAGTCGCCTGGCGTGCTCACCCGAGCCGGACTTCGCCGGCTTTGATGAGGGCCAGGTCCCGCTCTGGGCGCTGTGTCGCAGGCGTCAGTTCCGGTTCCCCTCTGCGACCTGCTTGCCGAGGTCGAGTTCGACGCCGTCCGGCTTCTGCAGGCCTGCCTCGAAGAGGCGCCGGACGCGGTGTTCGTTCACGGGCCGTCCTACCGTTTGGAAGTAGGTGGACAGGGCGGATCCGAACTCTTCGTCCGCAATCCGGGTGCTCTCGTCGATGAGGGCCTTGGTTCCGGCCACGGCGACCTTGTCGAACCCTGCGATACGGCGGGCGAAGGCGTCGACGAAATCGTCCAGCTCGTCCTCGGGGAGGACGCGGTTGACGTAGCCGTACTCTGCCGCCAGCTCCGCAGGGAAGTCATCGGCCCCGAGCAGGATCTCCATCGCGCGGCCCCGGCCCACCAGCCTGCCCAGGTGCCCCGTTGCGTTGCCGCCGGGCACCGCCCCGATGCCGACCTCGAACTGCCCCAGGATCGCGCGGTGTCCGGCGAAACGGATGTCTGTTGCCAGCGCGAACTCACTTCCCGCTCCGCGGGTGCGCCCCTTGAGCGCGGAGATCGTGACGGCCGGGACCTTGCCGAGGCGGATGAAGTTGTCCGAGTAGGGGTGGAGCCCTGTGGGGCCGGGCTTCATGGCGGCTATGCGCGATTTATCCGCCAGGAAGTCGAAGTGCGCCATGAAGAAGTCGGGGTTGTCGGTGTCGAAGACGACCACCGTCAGGTCAGGTGCCTGCTCGATGCGCTCCACCAGCGCGGCGAGCTGCTCGATGGTGTCCACGTCCATCAGGTTGATCGGGCCGTTGGAAAAGGTCACCTTCCAGTAGGACGGCGACACTTCGGTCACGTGGAACTGCTGTGTGCTTGTCATGCGCCGCACGCTAGCTAACTAGAAAATCAAAAGTCAACATGCAGTGAGGGGCAGGCGTCCAAGTGCTGGTCGCCGTCGACGCGGTGCACACGGCGCACCTGCCCGCGATACATCCGCCGCCGTTGTCGTCGGCTGGCGGATTGCGCTGCCAGGGTGCGGTCCGGCGGTTTTTGCGGCAGGGTGCCGGTGGCGCCGGTTGTGCTGTGCGGACACGGCCAACTGGTGACGAAGCGTCAGATTGCAAGCCTGGGTCGGGTCGATCGGGGGCGCCGAGTGGCCTTCCGTGTGCGCGAAGCCGGGGGAGTCTGACTTGTAAAAGACTAGCCTGCCGTGCATGCTTCCTTCGGCCCTAGGGGGCGGCGCTCACACGATCGCCTCCTGAACGCATGTCACGTTCCCAGGCCGCCGCGGCAAACCGCCGCCATCAGTCCCCGCCTTTCCGGAGGTCACTGTGAATCAGCCCCCCGCTCCGCTTCCTCTCGCCACCGGCACCTATCTGGCCACACTGCATGAGGAGGCGATGGCACTCGAGCGGCTGCTGCGCACCGCGGACCCGAGCGTCCCGGTGGCCACCTGCGGCAGCTGGAGCATGCACGACCTGGGTACCCATCTGGGCCAGGCGTCCCGCTTCGCGGCAGCCGTGCTGGAGACCGGGGAGTTGCCCCGCGACCAGTTCGCACCGCCCGCCGGACAGCAGATCGCCGACTGGTACGCCGAGGGCGCGGCCGGCGTGCTCGCCACCCTGGAGAAGACCGACCCTATGGCTCCGACCTGGGCATTTGGCTTGGAGGACGCAGTGGCGGCGCTCTGGTTCCGGCGCGTGGCCCAGGACACGGCGGTCCACCTGGTCGATGCCCAGCTGGCCACCGGGGCCGAGGTGCACGTCGATCCTCTGATCGCAGCCGACGGCGTGGACGAGGTGTTCGCCGTGATGGTTCCCAGGGTCTGGGGCAGCAGCGAGCAGAAGCCGCTGCCGGCGCCCGTGGCGCTGCGTACCACTGACACGGGTCACAGCTGGCTGATCCAGCCGGGCGACATGCCGCGGGCTCGGCCGGCGGACTCCGGGCCCGCGGCGGCCACGGTGGAGGCCACCGCCGCCGAGCTGCTGCTCGCCCTGTGGAAGCGGCAGCCCGCCCGACCGGAATGGATCAGCGGTGACATCGCCGCGGCAGTCGCCCTGCTGTCGGCCACGTTGACGCTCTGATTCCCCGGTATCCAGCCAAGGCCGCCGATGGGGTGCACTGCGCACCGGGCGACGGACCTCATCGGGGTCGGATAGCACCTTCACTGCTCAAAAGTGAGTGCGTTCGAAGTCGCAACGATGAGCACTCATCGCTCCGATGAGCCGCCGGCGCTCTCACCCCTCGCGTCTCGCCCATACATACAAGCCAAACAACCCAAGAGGCCTACCATGTCTGAAATGATCCTGCCGCACTCTCGGCGGAAGTTCCTCTCCACCTCGGCCGCAGCGGCGATCGCAGTGACTGCCGGATCCCTCGTGCTCCCTGCACAGTCGGCTCTAGCAGCCGAAGGGGGAACGGGCCGCGGATGGCCGGCGGGCGGGAGTGCGGAAGGCTTCGGCTCCGTCTCACAGGCGCCAAGTCTCCCGGCAGGGTTCACCAAGACGTTCACCAGCCGGTTCATCGAAGCCGGCGGACTGCGCCAGCACGTGGTCGTCGGAGGCAGCGGCCCAGCGCTTCTGCTGGTGCACGGCTGGCCCGAGACCTGGTACGCCTGGCGCCTTCTGATGCCCGCGCTGGCCAAGGACTTCACGGTCATCGCCGTCGACCAGCGCGGCATCGGCCTGACCGACAAGCCGCAGGACGGGTACGACACCGCCACCCTCGCCAATGACCTGGTCGCGTTGATGGACGCACTCGGTCACCAACGGTTCGCCGTGGTCGGCCACGACACCGGAATGCCGATCGCCTACGCCCTCGCCGCCGACCACCCGGAGCGGGTCGACCGCCTGGCCGTCGCCGAGGCACCCCTCCCGGGCATCAGCGTCTCGCCGCCGCTCTTCGGCCCCGAAGGGCTCAACAACCGGGCGTGGCATATCGGTTTCAACCGGCTCGCGGAGCTGAACGAGCTGCTCGTCAGGGGACGGGAAGACATCTACTTCGGCTACGAGTTCGACATCCAGGCCGCGAAGAAGCTGCCCGATTACGCCACCGAGTACTACATCCGCACCCTTGCCTCCCACCGCGACGCACTGCGGGGCAGCTTCGGCTTCTACCGCGCGTTCGACACCATGGTGGCGCAGAACGCGCAACGCCAGAAGGCCGGCCTGCTGACCATGCCCGTCCTGGCGATCGGTGGAGCGCTGAGCATCGGTAGCGCAGCCGGGGTCTCCATGAAGGCTGCCGCGCACGACGTCCAGACCGTGGTCATCCCCGACTGCGGTCACTGGGTCGCCGAAGAGGCGCCCGAGGAGATGCTGGCGGCGCTGACGGCGTTCCTGGCCCCGTACCGCGACCAGGGACGCGCGGCGCACACTGCCGCGTCGCCCCGGTAGATGACCGGTTCGGACCTCTGCACATGGCCCGCTCGGTGGGGCCGAGTGGCTCAGCCCCAACCCACTCGGCCCCACCGGCCGCACCATGGAAACCATCATCCTCGCGGCTGTCGCGCTGCTGCTCTTCGGAGCCAAGCGCCTCCCTGACGCCGCGCGAGGACTGGGCAAGTCCCTTCGCATCTTCAAGTCGGGAGTTCTCCGACAGCACCAAGCGTGAGATCCGGGACGAACTGGGCACCGAATTCCAGAACTTCGAGTCTCAGGACTTGGACCCCAAGGCGTTTGTCCGAAAGCAACTGTCCAGCCACGGCGACGAACTCGGCCTCTCAGAGATACGGGAACTGAGCGACGGCCTCACGAAGGACGCGCTCGCTGCCACACCGGCGCTGCGAGCCGCCCACGCCGATACGGACACGCTCGGGCAACGTGCTGAACCTTGCGCGAGGTGCCGCCGCAGTGCTGTCCATGGTGTTCCGGCTTTACACAGTCAACCCCCGCTCAGTCGGTGGCGGATCGAGCCGTATTGCTCGGTGTCCGCTGGATCACATCCTCTGCGTCGCCCGTAAAACCCGTAGCGCAGCGGCGACTGGCCAGGACTATGACGTGTCCCAATGACCGCCCGGGTCGGCCGTACCTCGGGCCGGTCAATCGCAACCTCCTGGGCGCTGGTCAGGGATCTGACGGACGTCGTCGTGGTCGGAGAGACGTGACTCGCAAGGTCTTCGACGGTGTATGGCCGTTCACAGTACTCGTCTGTTGTTCACGACGATGCGGGCGCCGTTGTCCCGGGCCTGCTCGTCGTGGACGCGGAGTTTCTCGCACGCACGTAAATGATCGAGGCGAGACCCGGCAGTCGTTGAACACCTAACCCGCCCCTGAGTCGCCGAACCGCAGCTGTTCGACAAACAGAAGGCTGTGCCGGGCCGGGCGACCACCTCGCGTACGTCGGCATGGATCAGCGCCCCTGCACCCCACTAGAGGCCATGCTCGGTGTGTGTGTGTGTCGAGTGGCACGTGGCCGGGCGCTGCTGATGACGCCTCGTTGCAGGGATCGACAGGCAGAACTGCCGCGCAGTATGTGTCACGGGTCGCTCATGAGTCCGCTGTCCATCACTGGGCCGAGTACAGCTCGGCGATGTCGTTCGGCAGCGCGGACTTGATCTGGCGGCTGAACTCGTCTACGAGCACTTCCTCCTCGCCGGTGAGGAGTCCCTTGATCGCGGTCCGCGCGACCTCCTCGGGACTGATCTTGGGCTGGTCGACACCGGCGGACAGGTCGGTGTCGACATACCCGACGTGCACACCGATCACGCGGGTGCCCTGCGCACGCAGGGCCAGCCGCATGGCGTTGGACAGCGACCACTGCGCTGCCTTGCTCGCTGCATATCCGGGCGCCTGCTCCAGGGCCAGCCAGGATGCAGCGGACAGCATGTTGATGACGGCACCGCCGCCGTTGTGGGACAACGCCGGAGCGAAGGCCTGGGTCACAGCCCAGGTGCCGAGGTAGTTGACCTCCATCTCGCGCCTGGCGTCGGCCAGTGACGCGGTGAGCACCGGCGCCGCGAGGGCGGTTCCGGCGTTGTTGACCAGGATCGAGAGGTCCCCGATCGCCTCGACCGCCGTGGCGATGGTGGCCGGGTCCGTGACGTCCAATTGGATCGGCACCACCCCGCGGTCGGTGATCAGTTCGGGGCGGCGTGCGGCGGCGTAGACCGTGGCGCCGTGCTCGGCAAGCTCTCGGGCGAACGCCTGGCCGATCCCCCGGTTGGCGCCCGTCACCAAGGCGGTCTTGCCGTGAATCTGCATGTCTATGTCCCATCCGTTCGGTGTCGCACGCGGTCCGAGCACTGGCATCGGCGGTAGCAATCTCACCTGACTTTTCTTCTTAAAGTCAAGTATGGGCTTTCCCGTGGCCCGGCGAGGTGGTTGTCCAGTAGGCCGGCATCCTTCGCCGCGGGCTTCAGTCACCTTCGCCGACGAGGCGGGCGAGGCGACACACAGGCGCTTCACTGGGTTGGTGTGCGCGCCACTGCCTACCGTCTCCGAATGGCTGAGTGTGTGCGACGCATCACGTCGATGGTTGCTGCGGAGTTCTGCACCCCGGGTGTGCGTCGCTTCCTGACGATATGAACCGGTACGGACAGCGCTCCGACGGCGAGGAAGCCCATCCCCTCGCAGACCATCGCTGTCCAGCCATGTGCTTGGAGGGGCGCGATGCCGACGCCGGAGCCGATCGCGCCGCTGGTGAACAAGGCGAAGATGTAGACGGTGTTGAGCCTGGTTCGTAGGGCGACGGGCCCGGTGAAGATCCGGGTCTGGTTGGCTATCTGTGCACCGGTGATGCCGTAGCCCGGCGGGTTGCAGCCGATCAGGAGCGCCACCACGGACCCGTCGGCGAGCAGCAAGACGACGAAGGCGGTGCCGGCGGACGTCAGGGTCATGGCGTTGACGGTGTCGGGGCCGTAGTGGTCGGTGAGTCGGCCGGAGTAGCGGGCTGCCAGGGCGCCGGGCACGCTGCCGAGACCGAATAGGCCGGCCGCGGCCGGTCCGAGCCGAGGGGCTTTTGGGCCAGGTGGAAGGCCAGCGTGGCCCAGAACAAGGAGAAGGCCGCGAAGCCCGCCGCGCCGAGGAGTGGGGACAGGCACAGGGAGGCATGCCGGACGATGAGACGGCGGCAGGGACGTCAGCAGACGTACGACTCCTCAAACCCGTCATGTGGGACACGGTCCAAGCGGCACACTGGATAGTGATCCGATACGCAGGTATACAATTCGGTCATGCCGTGCAGTCGCGTGGCATACGTGGGAAGCCGGCAGAGATGTGGAAGGCGGGGTGTCAGTGCCATCGACGAGGAAAGTGTCCGGTCCCATGGACGATTCGCCAGCCTGCTCCATCGAGCGCAGCCTGCAAGTGCTTGGCGAGCGTTGGACTCTGCTGGTACTGCGCGACATATTCGCGGGCAAGCACAGGTTCGCCGAAATCCAGTCGTCCCTCGGCATCGCGCCGAACCTGCTCAGCGACAGGCTCAAGCTTCTCAGCGAGGCCGGTGTGTTGCGCACGCGGACGTACCAGGAGCCGGGCAGTCGGCATCGGCAGAGCTACCACCTGACTCCGGCCGGGCAGGAGCTGCAACTCGTGCTGGCGGCTCTCCAGCAGTGGGGTGACCAGCACCGCCCTCGCCCGTCGGGACCCTCTTCCCTGCGGCGATTGCGTTCCACCGGTCAGGCCGTGCGGGTGGGGTTCCTCGACGACGACGGACACGAGTTGCCCGCCGAAGGTGTGACGTTCGTGATGAATACGGGGCCCGGGGCCTGATGGCGTAGGCCTGCGGTTTGCTGGGCGCGCTGCTGGGCGGCCGCGCGCCAGGGGGCTTCTCTCTCGATTTGCTGTGCGGTGTCGGGTACGGCCTGGAAGCGCTTGGGATCGTGATTCCGCGCCCGGTGGAGCACGGCGCGGAGTTTTCTACGTGCCAGCTGGCGCGGGCGCGGTCCAGCGATGCGCACCCTCCTCGGACCGCCCCGGTCGATCATCGCATGTTGTCCCGGGCGGGCCACAAGCCGTCGGGCGTGAGCCGTCGGCACCTACCGTGAGGTCGGCCGGGCAGTTCGGCGATCGCTTTTGAGCGACCTCTGCGAGTAGCTGGGGGGTCCAGGGCTACCTCCGGGCCGGGGACGTGCTCCTCCTCGACAACGGCACGTCGTACGCCCTCCTCGGCCTGCGACTGCCACCGGGCTGCACCTTCGTCGGATCGATCAACTGGGGCTCGATCGGCTACTCGGTCGCAGCCCTGCTCGGCACGCTGACCGCAGCACCACACCGTCGCCACCTGCTGTTCCTGGGCGACGGCTCGTTCCAGCTGACCGCGCAGGAGCTGTCGACCATCCTGCGGCACGACCACAAGCCGGTGATCTTCCTGATCAACAACGGCGGATACACCATCGAACGCGGTTGCCTCGGCAAGACCGAGCAGTACAACGACATCGCGACCTGGGCCTACGCGGATCTCCCGAGAGTGCTCCGCCCGGACACCACGGCGCGATCGTTCGTCGTCAAGACCACTGCGGACCTGACGGAGGCCCTCAGCGCCCCCAACGACACGCTGATCTTCATCGAAGCGGTCATGGATCCCTACGATGCTCCCGCCGCGGTCATGACCAGCAGCAACACCGGCGCGGACATCGACTACGGGCCTCGCGGCCCGCAGCACCGCGACAACGCACAGCTCAGGCCGGCGTGATTTTCCAACGACGCGAAACCGCGGAGGCCAGTAGTTCAGAAGGCGTCGAGGAGTTCGGTGACGACCTTGGCAAGCTCTGCGCGCAGGCCGTAGATGAATCTGACTGTGCGGGGGACCGAACGGACCGTTGCTCGTGTCGTTCCTCAGCCACATGCCGTTCGCCAGGCTCCACAGCTCGTAATAGGCCCGGCCCCAGGCTGGAGTAGCCGTTGGCAGGTGGGCTTGGGGGGTGCGGGTAGCCCGGCATCTCAATGGCGCGGTCCGGCGGGAACTCCGGGCGGGCGCGGAGTGATGCGTGTCGTGACATACCTATGCCCGCTGTTGGGGGCGGGCTGTGGTTGCGGGCGGGAGAGTCTGCTCGGCCCAGACCGTCTTGCCGTCGGGCGTGTAGCGGACACCCCAGCTCTGTGCGAGTTGGGCGATGATGAACAAGCCGCGCCCGCCTTCGTCGATGGTCTTCGCGTGGCGCAGCCGTGGCGCGAGGGAATTGCTGTCGTGGACCTCGCAGGTGAGTGTGCCGTCCTTGATGAGCTGCAACCGGACAGGCGGGGTGCCGTAGCGGACGGCGTTGGTGACCAGTTCGCTGACGATCATTTCGGTTGTGTACGCCGTCTCCTCATCGACTCCCCAACGGATGAGCTGGTGGCGGGCGCGGGTGCGGGCCGTGGCGACGGTTTTGGGGTCGTGGTCGAGATGCCACGTGGCGACCTGGTCGGCGGGGAACGGGTGGGTGCGGGCGAGGAGGAGGATCACGTCGCCGTGGCGGATGTCGTTCCGCAGCCGGTAGAGCACGTCATCGCACAGATCCTGAAGTGGCCGCTCAGAGTGGGCCAGCACCCGTTGGAGGGTGTCCGGAGACGGTGAGGTGTGCAGCAGGGACGCGGTGTAGAAGGCGAGGACGCTGCCGTCGGCGACAGAGACGGTGGTGGCGGCGAAGGGGGGTCCCTCCGCGGTGCCCAGAGGAGGTCCGGCGGGCAGGTCGGGGATCTCGGTGGTCCCGTCGGGATGGGCGATGACGGGTGGAGGATGGCCGGCCAGGGCGATGGTGCAGGTCTGGGGGAGCGGGTCGTAGACCGCGTACGCGCAGCTCCCCGTGAGCGGCATGGGGTCGTCGGGCGGCAGGGCTGCGCGTTCCTGGGCCAGGCTGATGGCGGTGTCGTTGAGGCGGGCGAGTAGTTCGTCGGGCTCCAGGTCGAGTGCGGCCAGGGAGTGGGCGGCGGTCCGTATCTGTCCCATGGTGGTGGCCGCATGGATGCCTTGGCCGGCGACTTCGCCGACCACCAGTGCGGTGCGGGCGCCGGGCAGGGCGAAGGTGTCGAACCCACCGCCTCCCCCCACCTCGGACGGCACGTGCACGTGCCCTGTTTCAACGGTGGTCCGGGGCGCAGGGTGTGGAGGCAGTAGGTGGCGCTGGACGGTCGAGGCGATGGCGTGTTCGCGGGTGTAGCGGCGGGCGTTGTCGATGCACAGCGCGGTGTGAGCGGCCACTGCGAGGGCCAGGGTGACATCGTCCTCGTCGTAGACGTCGGACTGGTCGGTGCGGTACAGGCTCAGCAGCCCGAGCACGGTTCCCCGCAGTGTCAAGGGTGCTGTGATGAGAAAGCGGGCACCGGATACACGGATCGCCTCGGCGCGGGGCGGGTCGGCTGCCAGCCATGGCGCGTCGGGGCTCAGGGCGACGAGGCGGGGCTTGAGGTCGGTCAGCGTCTGTGCGTAAGGCGTCGGAAAGGGCAGAGCGCGCACGTCGCCCACGGGATGTGCCTGAATCTGCTCGCCGCCGCCGCGGTGGCCGTAGGCGGCACGGCGCAGGGGTACCGGTCCCAGGGGGCTCAGCGGAGGTTC
Organism: Streptomyces sp. NPDC002076; assembly: GCF_053593835.1. Taxonomy (NCBI): domain Bacteria; kingdom Bacillati; phylum Actinomycetota; class Actinomycetes; order Kitasatosporales; family Streptomycetaceae; genus Streptomyces; species Streptomyces sp. NPDC002076. Next base: position 176,568 of record NZ_JBSFDI010000005.1, on the reverse strand, counting down.
CTCGCCACGTACCACTGCGTCCACGACTTCCACCACGGCGATGTCGGCGAGGTCCGGCACCACTGCCTGCACCAGTTCCTCACAAGTGGCCACCACGTCGAGGGTCTGTCCCACGTGCTCGCGTACGGAGTCGAGGACACGCAGACGGGCGTCCACCTTTTCGCGTTCGGTGACGTCGAGCATCTCCGTCAGCAGCCCCAAGATCCGCCCCTGCGAGTCCTCCAGGCGAGATGCCGAGACGGAGAACAGGTACTCCGGCCCCGGCGCGCCGCCCTTCGGACGCACCCCCACGAGTCGCCCCCGCGCGGGTGTGCCGTCCTCCAGCACGCCGTGCAGCATCGCCTCCACCTCACCGGGCGCGGAAAGGTCATACACCTCGGTGACGTGTCGGCCCATGATCTGTTCAGGGGGCGCGGCGTGCAGAACCGGCCTCGTGAGGTTGATCCGTAGGATTCGCAGCTCCGTGTCCAGGATCAGCAGCCCTGTAGGGGACTGGTGGAACAGCGCTTCCAGTACCGCGGCACCCGCGACGGGCGAAATGGCTTCGTCTTGCGCCATGGCAACCCACCTCCACCATCCAGCCTGCTCCTGGCGCCTGTGTGGCGCTCCCGCACATTGCGAGAGTTGGCGGACGTGCTGCCGCCGTTGCGGCCTCGGCCCGCTGTTGTCGAGCGCTCTGGCTCACCAGAGTGAAGGGAGGCGGGGCATTGCCGGTCAGGCGCGACATCACCCAGCCGCAGAAGGCCCACGATCAGATGACGGCGGATGGTTTCGACACGGACTGCCGAGTTGGGGTCGCACACCGGACGCACAGCCAGCGCGGGGCGGCCCGCCTCCCACCCTCCGTGGTACTTATGGCGAGGCAGTGCCCTGTGAGCCCACGGGGTGGCGACGCTGCACCACGCGGGTGCACAGCCGACAGCAGACGTTCTGGCGCGGGGTACCGGTCGGGTGCGGTTCGTGGTGGCCCTCGGTGCGAAGCCGGTACGCGACCTGGCCCACCAGCTTTGTGCCCTGGCCTGAGCGTGATGTCGTCATAGTGTCGTGACGACTGACGGCGTCATCCGCCGCGGGCGGCCCTGCACGACCGTGGCGGGCCGTCCCCGGAAATCCTGTCAGCGGATGCGGCGGAGTGTGCCGGGCGTGAGGTCGGCGAGGGTGGGGTAGCCGTCGACGGCCATGACGAGATCGGCTTCGGCAAGCAGGGAACGCAGCACGTGGACGATGCCGTCGGCGCCGTCCAGGGCCAGGCCGTATGCGTAGGGCCGGCCGACGCCTACGGCTGTGGCGCCCAGGGCGATGGCCTTGATGACGTCGGCTCCCGTGCGGATGCCCGAGTCGAACAGAACGGGCATGTCGTCGGCGGCCTCGACCACCTCTGGCAGGGCATCGAGGGCCGGCAGGCCGCCGTTGGCTTGGCGTCCGCCGTGGTTGGAGCAGTAGATGCCGTCCACACCCGCGTCCCTGGCGCGGCGGGCGTCATCGGGGTGGCAGATGCCCTTGAGGATCAGTGGCAGATCAGTGATCGAGCGCAGCCAGGGCAGGTCGTCCCAGGTGAGGGGGTTGCCGAAGATCCGCACCCACTCGGCGACTGCGGCCTGCGGGTCGTCCTCCGGGCTGTGGGCGAGCCGGGAGCGGAAGACCGGGTCACTGGTGTAATTGGCCAGGCAATTTCCGCGCAGCTGAGGGAAATTGCTGATGGCCAGGTCGCGGGGACGCCAGCCGGTGATCCAGGTGTCCAGGGTGACCACGATGCCCTTGAACCCGGCCTTCTCGGCACGGTGGACCAGGCTCTCCGCCAGATCCCGGTCGGTGGGGGTGTAGAGCTGGAAGAAGCCGGGGGTGCCGCCGAACTCCGCGGTCACCTGTTCCATCGGGTCTACGGTCAGGGTGGAAGCGATCATCGGCACGCCGGTGCGGGCAGCGGCGCGGGCGGTGGCGAGATCGCCGTGGCCGTCCTGGGCGCACAGCCCGATCACGCCGATCGGGGCCATGAAGAGCGGCGAGGGCAGGCGCATGCCGAACAGGTCGACCGACAGGTCCCGTTCCTTCGCTCCGACCAGCATGCGCGGGACCAGACCCCATTGCTCGAAAGCGGTGACATTGGCCCGCTGGGTATGCTCGTCCCCTGCGCCGCCGGCGACGTAGGACCGCACCGACGGGGTCATCGCGGCTTGAGCCGGCGGTTCAAGGTCGGCGTGGGTCATCGGCAGGCGTGGCACCACCCCGTGCAGACCAGCGAAGTAGATCTCGTTCTGATAGTCGGCGAACGCCATGATCTGGTCCTCCCGCTCCCGCCCGCAGATGCGAGCTCATCGACCCACAGTGCGAGACTGGTCAGCAGGAAGCGGGAGAACGCAGGATTCTCGCCATGAGGCCAGTGCTGATGCAGGAAGATGGCAAGCGGCTGAGCGAGGACGACCTCGCGCTGATCCACGCGCTGCAACTCCGGCCGAGAGCCTCGTGGTCCGAGCTCGGCCGGGTCCTCGGGGTGGATCCGGTCACCGTCGCCCGTCGCTTCAACCGCCTCGCTGAGCACGGCATGGCCTGGGTCGGCCTGTCACCAGGCCCGCGCATGTTCGACCAGATGTGCCTCTCCTTCGCCCAGATCGACTGTGCCCCCGGCGCGACCGCCTCCGTCGTCCAGGCCCTCAGCGGTCATCCGCACATGCTCACCATCGAACGCTCCGCCGGTGGCCACGACATCCTCGCCACCGTCGCCACCAGCGACCTTCTCGCGCTGTCCCGCTACACCCTCGACCTGCTCCCGCACGTTCCCGGCATCACCGCCGTCGACGTCCGGATTGTCACCCACATGTTCACCGAGGGCGGCCGATGGCGCATCGCGGCCCTCGCTCCCGACCAACGCGCGCAGCTCACCGCACCGGCCGCGCCCCAGCCGGCCCGGCACGGCGGCGGAGACATCACCGCCTTCGACCGCGCTCTTCTCGCCCGCCTGGCACACGATGGCCGCGCCTCGTACCAGGCCCTGTCCACCGACCTGGGCGTGAGCCTGTCGACCGCCAAGCGCCGCGTCGAGCAACTGACCCGGCTCGACGTCCTGCGTTTCCGTTGTGACTTCGCCCGCCCCCTCGGGGGCTGGCCCGTCGCCATCACCTTCTGGGCCAAGGTGCCGCCCGCCGACCTGCCCGCCGTCGGACACGCCCTGATCCGCCTGCCCGAAACACGCAACTGCGCCGCCGTCACCGGCCCCCACAACCTCATCGTGCAGGCCAGCCTGCACTCCGTGGACGACGCCCTGCGCCTGGAGACCCAGCTCGCCACCACCCACCCCGGCCTCGACATCGTCGACCGTGTGATCACCCTGCGCCACGACAAGCTCCTCGGCCGCCTGCTCGACCCCTACGGCCGCTCCACGGGCGTCGTCACGCCCGACATCTGGGCCGAACCACAGAACTGACGCCACGTCGTCGCAGAGGTCCACCACACCGGACTCCACGCTCCCGTTCCGCGTCCTCTCCGACCGGACGCGGCGCCTGCCGTCCCCCCGAGGAGCAGCTGCCGGGGAACGCGGCGGCGGACCGCTCCGCGCCCTCGACTACGAATTCCTGTAGGCCGTGCCGGCGAATCGAGCCGCTTCGCACGTCATCATCGAAATCCGGTCCTGATCCGCATCGAGTCGCTGCGCGGCAATTCGCGGAGACGGACCGCATCGCATCGGAAGGCGTGCGCACCGCACGCGGCACTTCCGCACAGGCATCGGCTCGCACGGACATCGCTCAGGCCGCGGCGTAAACCGAGCCGCAGACCGTCATTCAGGTCTCGTCCCGCAGCTCCACCTGGAACCCGAAAGGCATCCGACACCCATGAGGATCAATGTTCCCGGCGTGCCGAAGGCCACCGCCCGACATCTGCTGCGCCGACCGAACCTCTGGTTCTTCCCGACGCTCGTCATGATCGCGGTCAGCGTGGTGGTGTCGCTGTCCTACATCGGAGGCATCATCAACCCCACGGGCAACCTCCACCACCTCCCGATCGCCATCGTCGACGAGGACCAGGCGGTGCACGTCGACGGCCGGAAGGTGCACCTCGGTCCGCAGATCGTCCGAGGCATCACGACCGCGTCGGATTCCGGTCAACGCGTGGAATGGCAGACGCTGAGTCTGCGCGAGGCAGAAGCCGAGATGGACAAAGACGCAGTCTACGGCGCCTTGATCATTCCAGCTGATTTCAGCAGCGGCGTCCTGTCCTTGACCGGCCCCGTCGCGCCCCATGGGACGGCTCCGCGGCAGCCGAGTGTCCACCTGCTCACAAACCCCCGTTCCGGCAGTGTGGCCACCTCCTCGGTTCAAGCCGTCGGAGAGCGAACGACCCACACCGTATCGAGTCGTATCGCCGCGACGCTGGCTGCGCACGTGGCACACGTGGGGCCCGCGCACCACACGAACCGCCAGGCGATCCCGACCGCCGAGAAGATATTGCTGGCCGACCCCGTCACGTTGCACACGAGCGAGCATCGCCCTCTCGGCAACCATTCCGGATTCGGCCTCAGCGCTTTTTACATTAGCCTCGTCCTCACTCTTGGCGCCTATCTGGGTGCGGGTGTCGTCAGCAGCTCGGTCGATTTCGCTCTCGGATATCAGTCAGCCGAGCGCGGACGTCGCTGGTCCAGCAAGCTGCCGGTCCCGATCACCCGCACCCAAACACTGGTGGCCAAGACCGCCATGTCGGCCGTCCTGTCACCGGTCACCGCGACAGCAACTTTGCTCACGTGTGAATTCACCCTTCATATGGATACACCCCACTTCGGTCTGCTATGGATCTATTCCGTGTGCGCCTCGATAGCCGTCGGGGTGACCGCGCAGACCATCATTTCGCTGGTCGGAGGACTCGGGTCGCTGGTGGGCATGCTTTTCTTCGTCGCCTTGGCGGTGCCCTCGTCCGGGGGGAGCTTCCCCCTCCAGACCGTTCCCAGCCCCTACCGGTGGCTCGCCGGGTTCGAACCCATGCGGCAGATCGACGACGGCGTTCGCGCAATCCTCTACTTCGACGCTCGAGGCGATGCCGGCCTGACGCGTGGCTGGATCATGATCGCCTTGGGATGTTTCGTCGGCCTGGCCCTGGGCCTGATCGTCGCGTGGATCCGTGATAGCGGCGGTCACCAGCGGCTCACGAGCCACCAGATCACTGCCGCACATGCACACTTCCGCTCCACGGTCTCCCTCGCGGCCCCAGCCGGCGGTACACAGCACGAATCCGGTGGAAGGCCTGCTCCCCGAACTGCGGCGCCCGACCGGCGCAACGCCACCGAGCCAACCCCTCCCTCGCAGGCAGCACCCCGCGTCTTCGGCCGGGTACGGAACTCTTACGGAGACGTTGTGTCCCTGGCCGCCATCACCCTTCTCTCGCTGCATGGGAGCCAACTGCGCCGGATCGCCACGCAATCCGATGGCTCTTACGAAATTGATTCGCCGGCATCCGGACCCTGCCTGCTTCTTGCAACGGCGAACGACCACCAGCCTCACGCCGCCATCGTCCAGATAGGCGACAGGTCGCGATGCCACGACGTCGTACTGAGTGGACCGAGCGGGACGGTTCCGGTGTGATGAGCGGTCGTCCGGCGCCTCCGCCGTTTCGCCCGCCGTTTCGCCCGGTCAGAGTTGGCGGCACCGCCAGACGTCACTGGCCTTCTTCCGAGTCGGGGGGCCAGGACGTGGGGTTCAGAAGGCCGAGGATATACGCCTTGGCGACCAGTGCGGTTCTGTTCGGCACTTTGAGCAGGCGGCACATCCGGGAGAGATGGTAGTTGACGCCGTCCGCCGTGAGGCCGACCGACCGGGCGATCAACGCGGAGGTGGCTCCGGACGCGACCAACGCCAGGATGCGTTCTTCTTTCGGTGACAACTCCTGCGCCAGATTTGGTTCTGCCCCGTGCGCCATCGGGTCGACGTGCAGGAACACCATGAGCAGCGTCGGAGTGATGACTTCGTCGCTGACCGGTTCCACGGTGAGTTGGCCGGTTCTCGTCACGCCCACGGCGTCCCACTCGACTCGAATCGGGTAGCGGAAACGACGCCCGATTCGAAGCCCCTCCGAGATCTTGAGCAGTGACTCCTCGTCCGGAGAGACCAGCAGATCGAGCAGGTTGAGATCACGCATATGTCCCGGCGTCAGGCCCCACAGGGCAGAAAATGCGGGATTGGTGATCACCAGCAATCCATCGGACTGGCTGATCGCAGTGGGCGCCGGCGACCGGTCGAGCAGCCGCAGGAACCGGTTCCGCCAGACCGCCATCTCCTGTCGGAGGTCGGTCCATTCTTCGGGTTCATTGATCATGGACCAGTCGCCTCCCATAACGCGATGCGCAATCAATAGCGCTTGTCTTCATGTGCCGAGATCACTCGCTCCGGCACCTCCAGCGACGGCCAATGGCCCACGTCCGGCAGCTCGAGCAGCCGTGCCCCGGGCAGCCGTTGGCGGATCCGCTCGGCGATGTGCGCGCCGGAGACCGGGTCCTGAAGACCCCACACGAACTGAAGCGGAAGGTCTGTCCCCTCGAGCGCGTCGACCCAGCGATCGCGGTACATCTCCCGATCGCGGACATAGCGCAGCAGCAGATGGGAGTTCAGATGTCCGTCGTCACGGCTGTACGTCCGCCACATCTCCAGGCTGTCGGTCAACGCGTCGTAGGCGGGTGCGAACGTGACGGCGAGGGCGGTGACGAATCGGTCCAGGTCGACCTGCGCGCTCAGCACGGGGCCGAGCTGGGGGTCCAGGAGCCGGCTTTGCGCGTCGGTACGCCGGTGCAGTTCGGGGTAGATGCCGCCGTTCATCAGAGTCATGTCGACCAGAGCCACAGACAGCGAGCCCTCCGAACGTCGTGCGAGCAACTCCTGCCCGACCGAGCTGCCGTAGTCGTGAGCGACGACCCGGGTGGCACTCAAGCCGTCGTGCGCCCACAGTGCCTCCACCAGATCGGCCTGCTCCATCAGGGAGTAGTCGTGCTCGCGCGGCTTGGCGGACGCGCCGAAGCCGAGGAAGTCCGGCATCACCAGGGTGTGGTTGCGGGCCAGCTCGGGTGCGATCTTGGCCCACTGGTGGGACGACGCCGGGTATCCGTGCAGGAGTGTGAGCGGGGACCCGCTGCCCATCCGGCGTACGAAGATCATGTGCTCGACGCCGCGCAGGCGGAGAGAGACGTACTCGCCCCCTGACCACCAGGCTTCGACGGCATCGGTTGACCCAGCTGACATTGCGCGCCTCGCTCTCGGCTCACGTGACATGTCTACTCTCCGTGTCTCACGACAGATGTTCACGACAGACGTTCGAGACAGATGCTCGATCCGATCGTCGACTCAGTACGCCACGAACGCTGACAAGTTCAGCCGTATCTGCTTCTTCGGGTGGCTCGATGCCGTCCAGATCAGTGAGGAGTCGCTCCACGTCGGCGACGAGCGAACCGTAGACCTGCCACGCGTTCAGATCGGTCAGTGCGCCGCGCTCGAGCAGATCGGTCACCGTCGCATGCCAGGTCAGCATGCGATCGATCACTGTCCGCAACTGCCTCCGGGCATCGTCCTGACGTGCGTCGGCCGCCACACCGAGAGCGGCATATGTGAGGAAGACCTGCCCTGCCAACTCGAGGGCCTCCCCGTATCGCACTGCGAATCCCTGCTTCAGGCCGTGGTCGGTGCTGTCCTGGCCGAGGCTGTCGGCCAGAGTCCTGGCGATACCTCGCACCTGGAACGACGCCCCGTGGAGAGCTTCGAAGGTGTATTCGCAGACTGCGGACATGTGCTGTCGGTGCGCGGCTGCGCGGGCGTTCCAGCGCAGGCTCTCAGCAGCCTTCTGCACCTCGTCGCGAGCGTCCGAGACCTGCCGCTCCAGCTCTCGTGCCCTCTCCAGCCAGAGGTGCGCGTGACTCGCAGACCGTCCTTCCCTCACGTCACGGCCCATGTCCCGCAGCAACGTGCCCGTGCAGCGGGCCAGGCCGCGCACGGCGGCGTCGGACTGGCTGAGATACGTCGGTGGGAAGACCAAGGCATTGACCGCGACTCCCACCGTGGCGCCTGCAAGGGTGGAGACCGCGGGGACGACCACATGCCCGACCGGAGCCGCTGCGGCGGCCGTCAGGCTGATCACCGCAGTCGAAGCGACTTGAAGCCGGTCCTCACCGTTACGACGTCCACCGGTGAACAGCACCACGATCAGGACGGCCACGATGGCTCCGGCGGTGGCCCCCAGCAACCAGGCGGCGGCGACAGCCAGGGAGACACCTGACACCTGGATCGCCACCCGGCGCGCGGCATGGACCACCGAGCTGTACACCGTGGACGCATTGGCCATGACCAACGCCGTGCCGACGCCGAGGAACTGTTGCTGCCCCGGTAGCCACAAGGCGATGAGCTGCCACGCGAGCACCGCTGCGGCCAGGCTCTTCACGCCATGGCGCAGGACGTACTCACTCTCTCTCGCACGGACCGTACTGATCATTCGCAGCGCGGCCGTCCAGGCCCGCGGCATTACCGCCGTGCTTCCATGCCGCGTGCCGGGGAGAAAATGATCCATAGTGCTGTTTCCGCCGATGGGGTGTCTCGATGGTCGGTCCGGGTGTCATCGGTGTTCAGCGGCCCGCGCCGGCATCGTGGGCAGCGGCGAGCAACTGCTCCGTGGCCCGCATGAGCACCTCCGGAACGTCCGACGGGGGCAGTACGGCCTCCAGCAGCACCAGGTCGGCCGGATCGGCGGCGCTGGCCAGTGCCGCGCTCAGCTCGGCCGGTGTACTCGCCCGCATGGTGGCCGCCGACTTGCCTCCCATGGCCGCCGGGAGCAGGCTCCAGTTCCATCGGGGAATGTCGTTGTAGCGACGCTCCCCACCGTGGAGTACGTTCTCGATGGTGTAGCGGCCGTTGTTGATCAGCAGCACGATCGGCGTGCAGCCTTCCCGCAGATGGGTGCCGAGCTCCTGAGCGGTCACCTGTGCGGAGCCGTCCCCGATGAGCAGGATCGTGCGCCGCCCGGGCGCCGCGAGCTGTGCGCCGAGGGTCGCCGGGAGGGTGTACCCGATGGAGGCCCACAACGGCTGGCCGATGAAAGTCGCCCCAGCCGGCAGCCGCATCGCCTGCGCTCCGAAGAGCGAGGTGCCCAGCTCGGCGACCACTATGTCGCCCGGCCTCAGGAAGCTCTGGATCGCCGGCCAGAACGTCGCGTGACGCAAGGCTTCCGCGCTGTCGGAGGGCGTCTCGTCGGCCAGGTCATCGGCTGAGGCCGGCGGAAGATCCGGGCGCGCCCACGACCGGCCCGACTCGGCCAGCACCCCGATCAGCGCACGCACGGCGTCGCGCATCGGCAGGGGAGCGAACACCCGGTCGCCGATGTGGGTGGCGCAGGGCTGTATGTCGATGGTCCGCTCCGCGTCGATTCGGTGGCTGAACGCAGTGGTGCTGTCGCTGAACCGCACACCGACCGACAGCAGTACGTCGGCCTGCTCGATGGCGGCGAGCACACGCTTGTGGCTGGCGGCGCCGCTGTAGGTGCCGGTGAAAGAGGGGGCGCTCTCGTCGAGCACGCCTTTGCCCATGGACAGCGTCGCGTTCGGGATCCGGCCGGCAGCGACCAGCTCGGCCACCTCGGCCCGGACACCGAACCGGTCGGCCAGGAAGTCGGCGAGAAGACCCAGTGTGTCGGCCTCGGCCAGCATGGTGCGTGCGGCGTCGGTGAACTCCGCCAGCACCCGGGCCGATGCCTCTGGCGCGGGTACGAGAAGCGGCTGCGACGGCGGCTCAGCCGGGCTCGCGGCCACGTCGGTGGGCAGTACGAGGTAACCGGGACGCCGTTCCCGTTGGCTGGTGGCCAGCACCCGGTCGATCTCGGCGATCGCGTTGCCCGCGCTCAGGTAGGCCTGGGCCACGGTGACCTCGGCGTGTGCCCGGGCGAAGTGCCGGTAGTCGCCGTCACCGAGGGTGTGGTGGAGCAGCGCGCCGGCCTGTTGCGCCGCCGTGGACGGTGCGCCCACGATGTGGATGACCGGGCCGTATTCGGCGTAGGCGCCGGCGATCCCGTTGATCGCGCTGAGCTCGCCCACACCGTAGGTGGTCAGCAGGGCGCCGGCCCCGTTGACGCGGGCGTAGCCGTCGGCTGCGTAGGCGGCGTTGAGCTCGTTGGCGTTGCCGACCCAGCTGATCCGGTCGTGCTCGACGATGCGATCGAGGAAGGCCATGTTGTAGTCGCCCGGCACGCCGAACACGTGCTGGACACCGATCTCGTCGAGCCTGGCAAGAAGGTGGTCGCCAACGGTGTAGTCGCCTGTCATGTCTGACCTCGGTTTCCGGCAGATGCGCCTGTTCCACGGGATTTCCGCTAACGGTTCGAGCATTTCACTACATAACGGACAAAACTACGGCGAAAACCTGGAGATGCTGAGCCAGGATTTGTGGAATCCACGAGCCCCGGCGCTGTCGGGCCAACCGTTCGCCGCTCACCCTTCGACCTCACGGTTCCCCGTGTCGGCACCTCCCCGCGGACCGATCTTCTGTCCGAGATTTGAGATTTTCACCACTCGGCGCTCTGGATCTACGGTGAAAATCCGGAAATGCTAGGGTCAGGTTCGTGGAATCCGAGAACCCGGCACTGTCGACGCCCCTCACGGGCGCGGCCCGGAACGCCGTTGCTCAGATCTGCGCACACATCACCGACGACCTGCCGGTGATCAGTCTCGAGGTCGTCCGGCGAATCCGGGCCGAGATCCCCGACTACGCCGTCGTGCCTACGGAGGAACACCGAGACTTCGTGCTGTACCAGGGCCGCATGCTGTTCGCCGGCATCGCCGAGCAGCGGCCGCCGGGGGAGGAGCAGATTGCGCACGCCCGGGAGCTGGGGCGGCGGCGCGCCGAGCAGGGCCTGCCCATCGAACTCATGCTCGGGGCCTATCACGTCACCTTTCGCGAGGCGTGGAACTTGATCCTGCAGCGGGCCACGGCCGACCACCCCGAGCACGTCGGCGACCTGACGCATCTGGTCACGCTCATCTGGACCTGGATCCGGGTCCTCACCGGCAACGCATCCGAGGCCTACGGCGAGGAACTCCGGCGCGCTCAGGTCACCCGGGTCACGCTCGCCCACCGGCTGTTCGCCGCACTCACCGCCGAACCCGTCCAGGTGGAGGCGTCGGCCCCCCTGGCCCAGGCGCTCGGCTACCGAATCGACGGCGAGTTCCAGGCGCTGTGCCTGCCCGCCGAGGACTGGCAGGACGACCGCACCGAACAGCTGCGCCTTCGGCTGACCGCCCTGACCGGCGAACTCCACTGCGCCACCGCCGGCACCCGGCTCCTGGTCCTGGGGCAGCGGCACGACCCGGACGCCGTGGCCGCAGCCGCCGCGGCCATCCCGCCGCGGCGGGACGCCACCGCGATCGGCGTCGGCCTGTCCCGCCCCGGCCTGGCCGGGGCGGCGGACAGCATCACCGACGCGACCCAGGCGCTGTCCCGGACGGGCGAACAGTGCCGTGTCGTGTACTTCGCCGACGCCTGGCTCGCCGCCGGCCTCGGCGGGCAGGCCACCCGCTTGGCTCCGCTGTTCACCAAGGCCGTGGCCACGGCGCGCACGGACCCCCACCTGGCCCAGGCCGTGGTCGCATTCGCAGACCACGGCCTGTCGGTGGCCGCCGCGGCCCGCGGGCTGCACCTGCACCCCAACTCGCTGGCTTACCGGCTCGGCCGGTGGCACGAACTCACCGGACTCGATCCGCGTAGCGGCGACGGACTCGTCGCGTCCCTGGTCGCGCTCCGTCTCTATCAGACGTGATGGGGGATTCCGTCATCCTTGTGTGCCGTGGAGTGTGCGCCGCACGTGGACCGAGGCATGCGGGCGGACCGAGCGCATGGGTGCCGACTTGAGAGCAGGGCATGCCTGCGGGGAACGCTCACGACAATCACGGCGAGGGTCGACGGCGGGTCGGCACGAATGTTCCATCGAGCCGAACAGCCTCGCCCGCGCCCGCGGTAGCACTCTGACCGGAATGCGACTCCATGCCGATTGGCGTAAGCACTACGAGAATTTGTAGTCGAGCTTCGGTGCGTCACGGTCACGCAAGCCTAGATTGGCAAATGCAGGCAATCGCCCCGCAGTCCGGCGAGGGTGGCCAACCATTCGAAATGGTGTGGACCTCGAAGACGCGGAGACGATATGGCATGCGGCCTAACGGCCCGGCATACCGAGTGGCCCATCCACTGCCGTCGCAGAGCAGCACTTCACCGTCGCATTCCCAGAAGGAGCCGTTGTGTCCCGTCTTACCTACCCCGACCGGCAGGACTTTCCCAAGGAACTGCGTGAGTTCCTCGACCAGCTGCCGCAGCACGCGGCATTCGACATGCTGTCGCACTCGCAGGCCACCGTCGAGATCTTCCTCCGGCAGGGCCAGGCGCAGTTCACCCAGCTGGCGCTCTCCCCGCGAGACCGTGAACTGACCATTCTGACCACGGCCAGCGCCACGGACTGCGCATATGAGTTCACCCAGCACGTGCCGATCTCAGCGTCCGTCGGTGTGTCGGACGCCGTACGGGACGCGATCGAGCGCAAGGACTTCAACGCCCCGGAGCTCCCCGGCGACGACCGCGCAATCATCCGCTTCGTGGCCGCGGTCGTCGCCGCCCCGACCGTTTCCGACGAGATCTTCTCCGCGGTGAAGGAGCGCCTCACTCCACGCGAGATCCTCGAGATCATGCAGGTGACCGGGTTCTACTGGTCCTTCGGACGGGTCTGCACCGTTCTCGATGTCGAGGTCGAGAAAGACCATGGTGATGCCGTGATCGACGCGAGCCGGCGCATGCAGGTGCCGGCGCAGTGACGTGGGGGTGTCGGCTCGTACGGGGCCGACACCGTCGAGAAGCGCGAGAGGGGCAGGCGTGGAACTCGGAAAATTCGCCATGCGTACTTTGCCTGCGATTTCTCGGCAACAGAGATCAAGCACGCCATCCGTCAGCATGGCAGGCCCGCGGCAGCCCTCAAACACTTCATGCAATGTCGCGGTGCGACGCTCACCACCCGTAAGGAATCGCACACCATGAACACTGCGAACGCGGAATCGTTCCGTAACGTCACCATCGTCGGCGCCGGCGTCATCGGCATGTCGTGGGCAGCCCTGTGCCTCGCCCACGGCTGTGAGGTCACCATCAGCGACCCGGCTCCCACGACGGAGAGCCAGGTCCGCGCAGGTCTGGCAGACATCGCCCCCACGCTGGAAGAGCTGGGCATGCGGACGGACGACCTGACTGCCCGGCTGCGTTTCGAGGCCGATCTGGCCGCCGCGGTGGCCCACGCCGACGTGGTGCAGGAAAACGGCCCGGAGCGCCTGGAGATCAAGCACCGGATGTGGGCCACCATCGAGGAGAACGCTCCTGCCCATGCGCTCTTCGCCACCTCGACCTCGGGTCTTCCGGCCAGCGAGATCGCCACGGTCCTCAAGCAGCCCCAGCGCCTGATCGTCGGGCACCCCTTCAACCCGCCGCACCTGGTGCCTCTTGTCGAGATCGTTCCGGGCAGGCTCACCTCGGAGGAGACCGTTGAGCAGGCGCGCGCCTTCTACAGCGCCCTGGGCAAGAAGCCCCAGGTCCTGCACAAGGAAGTTCCGGGGTTTGTCGCGAACCGCCTGCAGGCGGCCTTCTTCCGCGAGTGCGTCCATCTGGTGGCCGAGGGAGTGGTGACCGAGCGGGAACTCGACGAACTCGTCACTTCTTCGATCGGCCCGCGTTGGGCGGTTGCCGGGCCCTTTCAGAGTTTCCATCTCGGCGGCGGTTCCGGCGGATTTGCTCACTTCCTCTCGCATTTCGCTCCCGCGATGGAACAGAGTTGGAAGTTCCTGGGAAGCCCGACCTTCGACGAAGCCACCGTCAAACTCCTGAGCGAGCAGGCCGAGGCCTACCTCGGCGACCGACCCATCGAGGAACTCGCATCTCAGCGGGACCAGGCGCAGATCGCCCTCATGCGTGCGCTGGGTGAGCTTCCGCCCGCTCCCACCCGGTGAGGACCGATGACCTGCACCGGCTCGGGTTCTCGCTGGCGAGCCTGAGCACCACAGCGCGGACGGAGCGCACGGTGCGTGGTCGACCGGGACGCTTGGGGCGTGAGGCCTTGGCGTGGCGGCGGCGCCGCAAGTCGCGGTGCCGGCGCAGCAGCGTGTCGGGGGAGACGATCAATTGGAGTCGTACCAAGTCGTGCTCGGGGGGCGGTGCCGGAGCGCGGCGAGCAGCGCGCGGTCGGGCCAGGTGAGGTTGGGCTTGTCGATCTGCCGCTGCAGCACGGCCAGTTGGTGGCGCAGTGCCAGGTTCTCGGCGTCCTTGTCTCGGTCGCCCATCGGCAGGAGGCGTATCAAGGTGAACACGCTCGTCAGGGCCACGTAAGGCAGTCGCAGCAGCACCGGACCATCCGGGCGTCGCCCGGAGCCAGTGGGCAATCACCGAGCGAGGCCCCCCATCGTCACCCCTGAGCGCAGGGACTCACGACAGGGCTCACGCGCGTTCTGACCAGCACGGGTGAGGTTACTGGCACCTACAGGGCCGGCGGTCGGTCCAGGCTGCTCAGCAGCGTTCGGCCCTCCTCCCGGGCGGCGGCAACCGCCGGCTCTCCGAGCCCGCACAGGCGCAGGCACGACGACGCGATGGCCTCGGTGTCAGCCGCATCCGGCTCACGGGAGCGCCGTATCTGGATGACGACCTCCACCAGCTGGATCAGCAGTTCACCGAGCCGCTCGGCCGGCAGGCCGCGCGCGACGTCCTCGGTCGCCGCCAGGGCGCCCAGCGTGCCGTAGCTCGACTGCAGACGGCCCCGTTCGGCCCGGAAGGCGTCGAACCGCTCGGCCTGCACTTCCGGCAGCAGATAGAGCGTGCCGATGTTGTACGGAGTGCGGGAGAGGGTGCGTACGTCCATCGCGGCAACGGCGTACAGCGCGGCGGCCGGATTCGCCCGCTCGGGCACCAGCGCCCGGATCCGGTCCACCATCTGCAGACTGGGCCGGACAGACGTCGCCAGCAGCTCGGCGAGGATCTCCTCCTTGGTGGCGAAGTGGTAGTAGAGGGAGGCCTGCCTGATGCCGACCCGCTCGGCGATCATGCGGGTGCTGGTGCTGCTGACCCCATGGTCGACGAAGAGCGCCCCGGCGGCGTCGAGGATCTCTTCCCGGGCGGAGGTGCCGGGGTCGGACGGCGGCGTGTGCCGGGGCCTACCTTGACGGGGACGCGTCGTCGTCATGACCCCATCCTGCCACCAGGCGTCCGCCCTGCCGCCTCCGGTCACGCGGACGCCGTGTACGCCCGCCAGCCACCGAAGCGGGTGATGTCGGGCGCGCCCTCGACGGCGTACGGCTCGACGAGGAAGCCGCAGACCTGCCGCCCGTCGGCCAGTTCGACGGTCCCGATGGTCATCGGCGCGGGCACGGCGGCGGTGAACGCCCCGAACCCGGCAGCGGGCAGCCGCCAGATCTCGCCCTCGACGCCCGTCCGCGCGTCGCCGCCTGACGCCGTGGCGTGACCCGCCCCGGCGCCGGCGTCCCGCCCGCCCTCGGTGACCCGGAGCAGGCCGGGCTTGGGCGGCTCGGTGGCCAGGGCGTACAGCCGGTAGCCGCCCGCGGTGCGGGCCGGGCCGGTGAGGGTGCCGCCGGCCTGCACCAACTGGGCATTGAGGGGCTGACCGGTGAGGTGGGCGCCGACCACGAACAGGTCGAGCCCGGGGTTGGCGAACCGCTCGGCCAGCGCGGCCAGGGCGCGGTCGGAGAAGGCCGGTCCGGTGAACATCACGCCGAACGGAAGGCCGTCCACGAACCCGGCGGGAACGGCGAGCGAGGCGCAGTCCAGCAGGTTGGCGAAGTTGGTGAACCGTCCCAACCGGGCGTTGGCGCCGAGCGGGTCGGCCGCCACCTCCTCGAGGGTGGGATGCCAGGTGGTGGTCGGCGTCAGGAGAGCTGTACAGCCGTCGAGCACCGCGCGCCCGGCGGCACCGAGCGCGGCGAGCCTGGCGACGTCGGCGGCCCAGTCGGCGGCGGTCTTCTCCCGGCCTGCCAGCACGATGGCGGCGACGGTCGGATCGAGGTCCGCCCCGATCAGATCGCGGTGCTTCTCCAGATGCGCGCCCACGGCGGCGTACCGCTCGGCGACGAACGCGCCGCCGTACAGCAGTTCCGCAGCCTGAAGCAGCGGGGTGATGTCGGTTTCGACGATCTCCGCCCCGGTGCCCGCCAGGCGGGCGACGGCGGCGTCGAAGGCCTCGTGCCAGCCACCGGCCATGCCCTTCAGATGCTCCCCGGCCGGTACGGCGATCCGCGGGCGCGCGGGGGGCGGCGGAAGCTGGGTGCCGGTGCGGGAGAGCGGATCGGCCGGGTCGGGGCCCTCGACGAACTCCGCGGCGGTGCGGGCGAGTTGCAGATCGCGGGCGAAGACGGTCACGCAGTCGAGCGTGTAGCAGGCGGGGACCACCCCGGTCACGGGCACCAGACCCTTGGTGGGCTTGACGCCGACGATGCCGTTGAGGGCGGCGGGCACTCGCCCGGAGCCGGCCGTGTCGGTGCCGAGCGCGATGTCGGCGATGCCCAGCGCCACCGCGACGGCGGATCCGGAGGACGACCCGCCGGAGATGCGGGCCGCGTCCCAGGCGTTGCGCACCGCACCGTAGGGGCTGCGGGTGCCGACCAGGCCGGTGGCGAACTGGTCCAGGTTGGTCTTGCCGAGCACCACCGCGCCGGCCGCGCGCAGCCGCGCCACCGCCGGCGCGTCGGCCTGCGGTTCGTAGGCGTACGACGGGGCGCCCGCGGTGGTGGGGAGCCCGGCGACGTCGATGTTGTCCTTGACGGCCACCACCAGGCCGGCCAGCGGCAGCGCCGGGTCGATACCGGCCGCCTCGGCGAGCACCTCCTCGCGCGGCCTGAGGTGGATCCAGATTTCGGGCCGGCCGACGTCCTCGATCCGGTCGTAGGCGGCCTGGACGCGTGCGGACGGTGTCATGGCGTTCATGCCCGCACCGCCGCGAGGATCTGGCCGGGGGCGACCTGTTCCCCGGGCTTGACGTAGATCTCCAGCAGTGTCCCGGCGGTGGGGGCGTTCACCTTGGACTCCATTTTCATCGCCTCCAGGGAGAGGATCGCATCGCCGCTCGCGATGGTGGCGCCCGGCTCGGCGGCGATCTGCCAGACGGTGGCGGTGTACGGCGCGGTGACCGGGACCGCCCCGTCCGGCAGGGTGACGGCAGCAGTGGCGGTCACGGGTTCGGGATCGTCGTCGCGGTCGAACTCTCCGGCGGCTCGCCAGCGTTGCTTCTCGGCGTCGAAGGCGGTGCTCTGCCGCCGGCGGAACGCGGCGATCGAGTCGGCCTCCGCGGCGAGGAAGGCGTTGTACTCGGCGATCGAGAAGGTGCCCTCCTCGGTCGCGAAGTCACCGCGCCCGGCGTCGGTCTCGGCCCGCAGTTCGAGCAGCTCCTCCGCGGTGACGGGATACCACTCGATGCGGTCGAAGAAGCGCAGCGCCCACGGCGAGTCCTGGAACAGGCCACCCTTACGGAACCGGTTCCAGATCTGCACGGTGCGGCCGACGAACTGGTAGCCGCCGGGGCCTTCCATGCCGTAGATGCACAGGTAGGCGCCGCCGATGCCGACGGAGTTCTCCGCGGTCCAGGTGCGGGCCGGGTTGTACTTGGTGGTCACCAGGCGGTGCCGTGGGTCGAGCGGGGTGGCGACGGGGGCGCCGAGATAGACGTCGCCGAGGCCGAGCACCAGGTAGGAGGCGTCGAAGACGGTGCGGTAGACGTCGTCGGCGGTCCGAAGGCCGTTGACACGGCGGATGAACTCGATGTTCCACGGGCACCACGGGGCGTCGTCGCGCACCCCGGCCATGTACCGCTCGATGGCGAGCCGGGTGGCCGGGTCGTCCCAGCTGAGCGGCAGCCGCACCGTGCGGGAGGGGACCACCAGTTCGTCGCTGGGCGGGACTTCGTCCTCCAGCTCGCGCAGCAGGGCGGTGAGGTCACGGGCCTTGAGTCGGTGGGCGTCGGTGTGGATCTGGAGGGAGCGGATGCCCGGGGTGACGTCGAGGATGCCTTCGGGCGCGTGGCCGGCGAGAGTCTCCTGCAGGGCGTGGACCCGCATCCTCAGGCCGAGGTCGAGGACCATGGGGCCGTACTCGACCAGGACGTTGTCGTCGCCGTCCCGGCGGTAGGTGACGGCGGGGCGGGCATCGGTGGCCTCCAGGCGGCCGAGTACGCCGTCGTCGCCGTCTCCGCCCGTGCTGATCAGCGTGGGGGAGGAGCGGCGGGCATCGAGGGCGGCCGCCTCGGCTTCCCTGACCGGTACGAAGCGGACGGTGTCACCGGGGCGGAGCTGGCCGAGCTTCCACAGTTCGCCGCTGGCGACCACCGCGGGGCAGACGAACCCGCCGAGGGACGGCCCGTCGGGGCCCAGGATGATCGGCGTGTCGCCGGTGAAGTCGAGGGCACCCACCGCGTACGGCGTGTCGTGGATGTTGGAGGGGTGCAGGCCCGCCTCTCCGCCGTCCTGGCGCGCCCACCGCGGCTTGGGCCCGATCAGGCGGACGCCGGTGCGGGCCGAGTTGTGGTGGACCTTGTAGTCCGTGGCATAGAGGGTGTCGATGTCCTCGCGGGTGAAGAACTCGGGCGCCGCGTGCGGCCCTTCGGTGACACCGATTCGCCAGTGCGAGGTGATCGCCGGCCGGCGCTCGGGCGGGGTCGGGCCGCCACCGGCCGTCGCCGAAGCTCCGGGTCGCAGCACATCCCCAGCGCGCAGCGCCCGACCGCCGTGCCCGCCGAAGCCGCCGAGGGTGAACGTCGAGGCGCTGCCCAGGTATTCGGGTACGTCGATGCCGCCCCGGACGGCCACGTAGGTGCGCAGACCCGGCCCCTGGCAGGCGCCCAGCACCAGGGTGGCGCCGGCCGGGACCGTGACCGGCTCCCACAGGGCTGCCGCGCTGCCGTCCACCGTGACCGGGACGGGAGCGCCGGTGACGGCGACCACGGTGGTGGCCGAGAAGCGCAGGGTCAGCCCGCCCGCGGTGACCTCCAGGCCAGGCGCCTGGGCCGGGTTGCCGACGGCCAGATTCGCCTCGGCGAAGGAGACGGTGTCGAAGGGGCCGCTCGGCGGTACGCCCACGTTCCAGTAGCCGAGCCGGCCCGGAAGGTCCTGGACGGTGGTCATCGCGCCCGGCACCAGGACGTCGATGCGCGGCTCGGGGTCGGCCGTGGTGGCGAGCGTGCTGGTACTGTGCACGGCCTCGCGCACCTCGCCCCGCGAGGTCAGCTCGCGCAGCAGGCCCAGGTTGGTGACGATGCCGTCGACCCGGCTCGCGGCCAGAGCCTGGCCGAGCACGTCGAACGCGGCCTCCCGGGTGGGGCCCTTCGCGATCACCTTGGCGAGCATGGGGTCGTAGTACGGCGAGACCTCCAGACCGGTTTCGGCAAAGCCGTCGACACGCACGCCGGGCATGTTGTCGGCGCCCTGGCCGGGGAAGGCCAACCGGGTGATGAGGCCCGAGGACGGCAGCGAGTCCTTGCCGGGGTCCTCGGCGTAGACGCGGGCCTCCACGGCATGCCGGGCGGGCGTCCACTCCCGCTCGAACACCGCGTCCTCGACCCAGCCGTCGCGGGCCAGGGCGAGCATCAGTTCGACGAGGTCGACGCCGTACGTCTCCTCGGTCACCGGGTGCTCGACCTGGAGACGGGTGTTGACCTCCAGGAAGGCGGCCTCCTCGCGCACGGGGTCGTAGACGAACTCCACGGTCCCCGCGCCCCGGTAGCCGACCGAGGCGAGCAGCCGGCGCGAGGAGTCGTGCAGCAGTGCCCGCACACGAGGAGGCAGGGCCGGGGCCGGGGCCTCCTCGATCACCTTCTGGTTGCGGCGCTGCAACGAGCAGTCCCGGTCGCCGAAGACGGCGATCCGGCCGGTGCCGTCGCCGAAGACCTGCACCTCGACATGGCGGGCGGGGCGCACGAGGCGCTCCAGGAACACCCCGGCGGACCCGAAGTTGGACTCCGCGAGCGCCGCGACGCGGGCGAAGGCCTCGCGTACCTCGTCGGCGGTGGCGCAGGCCTGCATGCCGATGCCGCCGCCACCGCCGGTGGCCTTGACCATCACGGGCAGCCCGATCGAGGAGGCCGCGGTGACGGCCTCCTCGGCGCTTGCCAGCAGTTCCGTCCCGGCCAGCAGCGGCACTCCGGCGGCCTTGGCCAGGGCGCGCGCGGTGTGCTTCTCGCCGAAGGCGGTGATCTGGTCGGCGGTCGGTCCCGCGAAACGCAGACCGGCGTCCTCCACGGCACGGGCGAAGACGGTGTTCTCGGAGAGGAAGCCGTAGCCGGGGTGGATGATGCCCGCGCCATGGGCGAGCGCGGCCTCGATGATCGCCTCCCCGCGCAGATACGACGCGCGGGCGGGCGCCGGACCGAGGCGGACCGCGTGATCGGCCTCGCGGACGTGCGGGGCGGACCGGTCGGCGTCGGAGAAGACGGCGACGGTGCCCAGGCCCATCCTCCTGGCGGTGCGGATCACACGGCGGGCTATCTCACCGCGGTTGGCGACGAGAACGGCGGTGGGGCGGATCACGCGCCCTCCTTCGCGGTGCGAGCGGCTTCCGTGGACCGTGCGTCGACGTCGACCGGTGCCGGCTCCACGACGATCATCCGCAGCGGAGTGGGGTTGAAGTCGTTGCACGGGTTGTTCATCTGCGGGCAGTTGGACACCATCACCAGCACGTCCGTCTCGGCGCGCACCGCGACCCGGCGGCCCGGCGCCGACATGCCGTCCACGATGCCCAGCGCGCCGTCCGCCTCGACGGGCACGTTCATGAACCAGTTGAGGTTGGAGACGATGTCCCGCACCCCGAGGCCCCGCCGCCCGGCCTCGGCGAGGAAGTTCTCCCGGCAGCCGTGCTGGAACATCACATGATGGCCGTAGCGCAGGGTGTTGGACTCCTTGCCGCACGCGCCGCCGATGGTGTCCTGGCGGTCGACCTCGTTGGCGACGACGGTCATCAACGGGCGGCCCTCGCTGCTGCGCAGCACGGTGCCGGTGCGTACATAGGCGTTGCCCTGCCAGGCCAGGGTGTCGGGGACGCTGTAGCGCTCCTCGGGATCGTCGGCGTTGTAGAGCAGACAGTCGGCCGACTGGTTGCCGCCGACGTCGACGATCGTCAGGACGTGCCCCGTCCGCACCACCGCCGACCAGGGCGCGTTGGGGGCCACCGTCTCGTCCAGGACGACTTCGCCTTCGACCAGGCTCGCACCCCAGTCCAGGGTGGAGCCCTCCGCGTGAACGGCGCCGACCGGGACGGTGGAGGCGACCGTGCCGCCGGCGGCGGTCGGGCAGCTGACGGGCGTGGTCTCGGTCCGTGTGGTCGCCATGTCACAACCCCCGGGCTTCGCAGTAGTCGACGGTGTTGAGGTACGCCCGGTGCAGTTCCGGAGTCGCCGTGAACCGCGGCTCGTCCCGGCCGGTCGGGGCACCGCGCCAGGCGTGCACCCGCAGTGGGCCGACCACATAGCCGGGACGAGGGTCGAGCGGATGGGCGACATTGGCGACCAGCACCAACAGGGGCATCTCCGCGACGAGTTCGACATGCGTGCCCGCCCCCGCGCTGCCCTGCCAGGCCAGGGTGCCGTCCGCTTCGACGCGCACGCCCTGGAAGAAGGACAGGCTGGGTGGCAGGTCGCGCCGGCTCAGACCGTGCTTGGCGGCCGCTTTGAGGAAGAGCCCCCGGCCGGACGGCGACGGCCCCTCGGGGCGGGCGTCACCGTACTTGCTCTCGTTCCAGGCGTCGGTGGTGGTGCCGCAGAAGGCGTCGTGCCGACCGGAGGAGTCGGCGCTGACCACCGCCAGGATCCGGCCGTCGCCGGAGAGCAGCGGGTGGTCCTGGCCCGGATAGGCCTGCCAGGGCACCTTCTGGGTGTCGGCGACGTTGAGCCGCTCCACCGGCTCCAGGGCGTTGAAGAGCAGCAGGTGGGCGCAGGCGTCACCGCTCGGGTCGTCGAAGCGCAGCCGCGTACCGCGGGCGAGGACCTTGTGCGTGTAGCCGCCGGGTGCCACCGTCTCCGCCCACACCAGGGCGGCCGCGTTCACCCCCGGCGGGCAGTACGGGCTGTCCGACGCCGGAAGGTACGGCATCCACGCGCCGGCCTGCCCGCCCTGGGCGCGGGCGTCGTCGCGGGCGCTTCGGACGCTGTCGGTCAGGTGCAGATCACGGGTGCGGGCGGGAGCCTGCCCGGTCGGGTAGCGGCCGTGCTGCGCTACGGCCGTCGAGCTCTCGGTGGTGGTCATGGATGTCCCGTCGTCCCTTCGTCGGTACGCCATCGGTGCGTCCGCTCGTGTCACACGGGCCCTCAGGCGGGCTCGGCGACGGCCTGCGCGTTCAGGGTCGGCTCGGTGTGCGTGTGCGGTACGTGCCTCAGCTCGATATGGCGGTGCAGCCGACGGGCGAGGAAGTAGCCGGCGCCGGCGGCGAGGCTGAGCCCGATGAACAGCGGGGCGCTCCACCGCAGCCACCACGTGCCGCCGGTGAGGTCGTAGATCTCCGCACGGGGCCAGATCAGATTGACCGTCATGCCGGCCTGGTAGAGCACGGCGAGCGTGTTGACCGCCACTCCCCATCGGCCCAGCGCGAACAGGGGCCGGCCGGTCTCGTCGACGCCCGTCGGCAGCCCGCCGCTGCCCCGCTGCCGGATCCGGGTGACCAGCAGCGGCACCGTCACGCCCAGATAGGCCAGGTACAGCAGGGCGATGCAGAGGCTGGACAGGGCGGTGAAGATCGCCGACTGGCGGATGTTGACCACGAGCGCGATCGCGGCGCCGACGCCCACCACGATCGACGTGGTGATCGGCGTACCGGTGCGGGCCGATACCTTGCCGAGGTGCCGGTGGAAGGGCAGGGCGCCTTCGCGGGCCATGGAGTACATCATCCGCGCCCCGGAGGTCTGCACGGCCAGGGTGCAGGCGAATACCGCGACCGCCACGCAACACAGCAGCAGGCGGCCCAGAACCCCGCCGAGCCGGTCGGTGAGCACCCAGGACAGACCACCGGCTGCCAGTTTTCCGTCGGTCAGACTTCGCGCCGCCATCAGCCCCGACAGGATCAGCAACGCGCCGCCGACACCCGAGGTGATCAGGGCCCGCAGGATGGTCCGGGGAGTGGTCCGGCGCGGGCTGTGGGTCTCCTCCGCCAGCTCGCCCGCCGAGTCGAAGCCGACCATCACGTACGCCGCCATCAGTGAGGACGCGAGGAAGGCCCCGAAGTAGCCGCCGTGACCGGCCCAGCCGGTGGGGTGGGCCACCACCTGCGGACCCCGTTCGGGCAGGAAGAACAGGATCAGCACCAGTGCGAGCACGCCGATGATCTCGACCGTGACGCCGAAGCTGGTGGCGGCGGCCATCTGGCGGATGCCCAGGATGTTCACCACCGTGGTGATGACCAGCAGGACGCATCCCAGCAGGACCGCGTTCTGTGCGCCGGTCGGTGAGCCGACCGACGGATCGGCGCCCGGACCGCCGACGATCTGGAACCCGGACCAGATGCCCGGCAGCACCGCCTGTGCCGCGATCGCGGCCGCCGCGACCGTGAGTATCTGCCCGATGATCATGATCCAGCCGACGAACCAGCCCGTCGTGGTGCCGGCCAGCCGGCTCGACCACTGGTAGATCGCCCCGGATATGGGCCAGCGCGCGGCCAGTTCGGCGAAACACAGTGCGACGAGCAGTTGGCCCGCGAAGACCAGCGGCCAGGTCCAGAAGAACGCGGCGCCGCCGAGACCGAAGCCCAGCCCGAACAGCTGAAAGACGGTGGTGAGGATCGACACGAAGGAGAACCCCGCGGCGAATGACGCGAAGCTGCCTACGCCGCGGCGGAGTTCCTGCTGGTAGCCGAAGAGGGCGTGGCCGGTCGTGCCACCGCCGCCAGGGTTCTGCACAAGGGGGAGTTCGGGCCGGCTCATCGCCGCACCTCCGATCGGTCGACAGATACCTGTCGCTTGATAGGTATTGCGATCGTCGGCCGGACCGGTCTCACACCCGAGTCCGGGGCGTTAACTTCGTGTGTCGGCGGGCCTGCCTCGGAGATGACTGCGTGCCAGCACTCTGCGGTGTCCCCACGTCGGACCCTCCCGCGCGAGACGCGGGATCGGCTCCCGCGTCTCCTCCGATCTCGGCGGCCGACCGGGGCTCTTGTGTGTGGGGGCACTTGCCGGCGATCAGCTCTCGGTGCCGGCGCAGCAGCGTCGCCGGGGGTGACGAAGAGGCTGCTCCAGCTCTGTCTGGGCAGCGGACGTGACAGGGCCGCCGGCAGGGCCCGGTCCGCCGGTTCCAACCTCGGTTCACCGAGCAGGCGTTGGAGCACAGCGAGCTGCTGTCGCAGCCCAGCAGTTCGACGTCCCTGGCCGCGTTGCCCGGCAGCCGCAGGCCCGCCGGCTCCAGCGACCCGCGCGTCAGCGGACAGATCCATGACCACCGCATGGATCTCGATCACGCCCCGGTCCATCACCGTCCCGCAGAGAAACGTCCTGATCAGGGGCCCGAACTCGGGTTTTCACGCGGGACAGGCACGCTAGGCTGGCCGGATGCGGCTGGGTCCCGGCCATTGCCGTTCGGGGCCTTGCTCCTGAGTGCGGCGCGGGCGAGCCGCCGGTTGTCCGTCCCCTGGCACGGCCGCATGATGGGGACGAAGGCAGCCTCTGCCGGCACCCGCAGGCCTTCGTCGCATTTGTCGGCGTCTGTCCGGAACGCCGACTCGTATGGCCACGAGGTCAGTGCAGGGGTGCGGTGCTTGCCGGAATGCCCCGACGAACTCCTGAGCCATCTGGGCGAACTGGTCGCACAGATCGACGAGACCGAGACCGCCGAGGACCAGGGCGCCGGCATCACCGGTGCCACCTGCCTGTTCGCGATCTACGATCGCGTCTCCGGCCGCTGCTGCATCGCCCCGGCCGGTCATCCGGGACCCGCCCTCGTCAGCCCGGACGGCACGGTCACGTTCCCCGACGTTCCCGTCGCACCGCCGCTCGGCCTCTGTGCCGGTCTCCCCGTCGAGACCGCCGAACTGCACGTGGCCGAGGGCACCCGGCTCGCTCTCTACACCGACGGACTCGTCGAGAACCGCGACCGCGACCTCGACACCGGCCTCCGGCTCCTCGCCGGCGCGCTGGCCGGACCCGACCGGACACCGGAAGGGGACTGCCAGGCCGTGCTCGACGCGCTGCTGCCCGACCGTCCCAGCGACGACATCGCCCTCCTGGTCGCCCGCACCCGGCTCACGGATCCGGATCGCGTCGCCGACTGGGACGTACCCGCCGATCCCGCCGCCATCGCTCCCCTGCGCGCCGCCTGCGCTCGCCGCCTGGAGTCCTGGGGGCTGGACGAGATCTCCTACTCTGACATGCGCCGCGCGGCCACCCCCGACGAGGGCGGCCGAGGGCTGTTCCTCGTGGCCCAGTTCGCCCGCCGCTGGGGGGGTCCGGTACGCCGCTCGCGGCAAGGTCATCTGGTGTGAACAGGCACTGGAAACCGCCGGGGGCGGGCCTGAGGAAGCCATGGGCGACGCCCTGCTGGACCAGTGGGACGACTCTGCCCTCTGAACCGGGCCCTCGCCCGTTTTGGGCAGGCCGCACTGTTGCGCATTGCGCAATTTTCTTCGCCATGGGCGACCGGTGTGTCCCGTCCCCTTGACAGTGCCCCGAAGCCGCAGAAAGCATGTTGCGTATAGCGATTGCCGTTGTGTCATCCGAGACGCTTGGCACTTTCCTCGGGGAGCCCGCATGAGGAGCATCACCGTCGTCGGCGCGTCGCTGGCAGGCCTGAGCACGGTCCGCGCGCTGCGCGCACAGGGCTACGACGGCGAGATCGTCGTCGTCGGGGAGGAGCGGCACGCCCCCTACGACCGCCCGCCGCTGTCCAAGGACTTCCTCAAGGGCGACCTCGACGCCGACGCGCTCGCGCTCGGCGACGCGGACGAATACGAGGACCTCGATGTGCAGTGGCTGCTCGGCGAGCGCGCGGTGCGACTCGACCCCGCCGCCCGGACCGTCACTCTGGCCGGAGGGCGGGATGTGCGCACCGAAGGCGTCGTCATCGCCACCGGCGCCGCTCCCCGGACGCTCCCCGGCGCGGACGGACTGGGCGGCGTCCACACGCTGCGCACCCTGGACGACGCCCAGGCCCTGCGCACCGAGTTGCTGAACGGCCTGCCCCGCGTCGTCGTCATCGGCGCCGGCTTCATCGGCGCCGAGGTGGCCTCCACCGCCCACCGGCTCGGGCTCCACGTCACCGTCGTCGAGGCGCTGAACGTGCCGCTGGAACGCCAACTGGGCCGCGAGATGGGGCTGGTGTGCTCCTCGCTCCACAGCGACCACGGGGTCGGCCTGCTGTGCGGAACCGGTGTCGCTGGACTCACCGGCAACGGCCGGGTGACCGGCGTCCGGCTGACGGACGGGCGCGTGCTGCCCGCCGACATCGTCGTGGTCGGGGTGGGCGTACGGCCCGCCACCGACTGGCTCGCCGGCTGCGGCGTCCAGGTGGACGACGGCGTGGTGTGCGACGCCGGCTGCGCCACCGGCGTCCCGGGCGTGGTCGCCGTCGGAGACGTCGCCCGCTGCCCCAACCCGTTCACGGGGCGGCACGCCCGCATCGAGCACTGGAGCAACGCCACGGAGCAGGCCACTACCGCCGCCCGCACGCTGCTCTCCGGCGTGTCGGCCCCCGCCCCGGTCACCGCGCCGTACTTCTGGTCCGACCAGTACCAGGTGCGCATCCAGCTCGCCGGCCACGTCGCTCCCGGCGCAGAGCCCCAGGTCGTCGACGGCGACCTGGACAGCCGTTCCTTCACCGCCGTCTACCGGCGCGAGGACACGCCGGTCGCGGTGCTCTCCCTGAACCAGCCGAAACTGTTCAACCGGCTCCGCCGCACCCTCGCCCCCGCCGCCGTGCCCGCCACCTCATGAGTTCCGTGGGCCGACTTCCCAACCCATGACCCCGCCCCCAGGGGCGTACCAGGACATGCCCGGCACGCTCCGCCCACCCCACGGAGTATGGCGTGGCAATCAGCGTCTTCGACCTGTTCTCCATCGGCATCGGCCCGTCCAGCTCGCACACCGTCGGCCCGATGCGCGCCGCCGCGATGTTCGCCGCCCGGCTGAAGAAGGACGGCGTACTGGCCCAGACCGCCGCGGTGCGCGCGGAGCTGTTCGGCTCCCTCGGTGCCACCGGCCACGGCCACGGCACCCCCAAGGCCGTCCTGCTCGGCCTGGAGGGCAACGAACCGCACACGGTCGACGTCACCCAGGCCGAGCAGGACGTGGAGCGGATCCGCAGCACCGGGCGCATCCGCCTTCTCGGTGCCGAGATCGGCACCGCCCACGAGATCGACTTCGACGCCTCGACCCAGCTGATCCTGCACCGCCGGCGCGCGCTGCCGTACCACGCCAACGGAATGACCCTCTTCGCGTACGACGCCGACGGTCTCCCGCTGCTGGAGAAGACGTACTACTCGGTCGGCGGCGGCTTCGTGGTCGACGAGGACGCCGTAGGGGCCGACCGGATCAAGCCCGACGACACCGACTTGGCCCACCCGTTCCGCACCGGCGACGAACTGCTGCGACTCGCCCGCGAGACCGGCCTGTCCATCTCCGCGCTGATGCTGGAGAACGAGAAGGCCTGGCGCACCGAGGACGAGATCCGCGCGGAACTGCTGGAGATCTGGCGGGTCATGGCCGCCTGCGTCTCCCGCGGCCTGTCCCGCGAGGGCATCCTCCCCGGCGGTCTGAAGGTCCGCCGCCGGGCCGCCGCCGCGGCCCGGGCGCTGCGCAGCGAGGGAGACCCGGCGAGCCGGGCGATGGAGTGGGTGACGCTCTACGCCATGGCGGTGAACGAGGAGAACGCCGCCGGCGGCCGGGTCGTGACCGCCCCCACGAACGGCGCGGCCGGCATCATCCCGGCGGTCCTGCACTACTACATCAACTTCGTCCCCGGCGCCGACGAGGACGGCATCGTCCGCTTCCTCCTCGCCGCGGGCGCGATCGGCATGCTCTTCAAGGAGAACGCCTCCATCTCCGGCGCCGAGGTCGGCTGCCAGGGCGAGGTCGGCTCCGCCTGCTCGATGGCGGCGGGCGGCCTCGCCGAGGTGCTGGGCGGCAGCCCGGAACAAGTGGAGAACGCCGCCGAGATCGGCATGGAGCACAACCTCGGCCTGACCTGCGACCCGGTCGGCGGCCTGGTGCAGATCCCGTGCATCGAGCGCAACGGCATGGCCGCGGTCAAGGCCGTGACCGCCGCCCGGATGGCCATGCGTGGCGACGGCCGCCACCACGTCTCCCTCGACAAGGTCATCAAGACCATGAAGGAGACCGGCGCCGACATGAAGGTCAAGTACAAGGAGACCGCCCGCGGCGGACTCGCCGTCAACGTCATCGAGTGCTGAGGTGGTCACCGGGCGAGGAAGCGTGCTGCGCAGGCGCCCCCCGAGGCCGCGGTCGTCCGGCGCGCACAGCCGACCCCGGCGCATCGCGATGCTCAGCGTGCACACTTCACCGCTGCACCAGCCGGGCACCGGCGACGCCGGCGGAATGAACGTCTACGTCGTCGAACTCGCCAAGCGCCTCGCCGCCATCGGCATCGAGGTGGAGATCTTCACGCGGGCCACCTCCGCCGCACTCCCGCCCAGCGTCGAACTGGCACCAGGAGTCCTGGTACGACACGTGACCGCCGGACCCTATGAAGGTCTGGCCAAGGAGGACCTTCCCGCGCAGCTCTGCGCCTTCACCCACGGCATGACGCAGGCCTGGGCCGACCACCGCCCCGGTCACTACGACCTGCTGCACTCGCACTACTGGCTCTCCGGTCACGTCGGCCGCCTGGCCGCCGAACGCTGGGGCGTCCCGCTGGTGCACGCCATGCACACCATGGCCAAGGTCAAGAACGCCTCCCTCGCCGCGGGAGACACCCCCGAGCCCGCGAACCGGGTGACCGGCGAGACACAAGTCGTACGGGCGGCTGACCGGTTGATAGCGAACACCGAGAGGGAGGCGGCGGAACTCCTGCGTCATTACGACGCCGACGCCGACCGGGTCGCCGTCGTCCACCCGGGGGTCGACCTGGAGCGGTTCCGGCCCGACACGTCCGGCATCGCGGCCGGCCGGGCCGCCGCCCGCGCCCGCCTCGGCCTTCCGCAGGACGCCCTGATCCCGCTCTTCGCCGGCCGCATACAGCCGCTGAAGGCGCCCGACATCCTGCTGCGCTCGGTGGCCGGACTGCTCGCGGACCGGCCGTGGCTCCGCGAGCGCATCACGGTCCCCGTGGTGGGCGGGCCGAGCGGCAGCGGTCGGGCCAAGCCGGAAGGACTGCAGAAGCTGGCGGCCGGGCTCGGCATCTCCGACGTCGTCCTGTTCCGCCCGCCGGTCGGCCAGGACCAGCTCGCCGACTGGTACCGGGCGGCGTCCGTTCTGGTCATGCCGTCCTACAGCGAGTCCTTCGGCCTC
The DNA here is from genome assembly GCF_053593835.1 of Streptomyces sp. NPDC002076. Classification (NCBI taxonomy): domain Bacteria; kingdom Bacillati; phylum Actinomycetota; class Actinomycetes; order Kitasatosporales; family Streptomycetaceae; genus Streptomyces; species Streptomyces sp. NPDC002076. Next base: position 147,114 of record NZ_JBSFDI010000005.1, on the reverse strand, counting down.
GTCGCCATCGAGGCACAGGCCTGCGGCACACCGGTGATCGCCGCCGAGGTGGGCGGGTCTTCCGGTGGCGGTGAGAAACGGCGTGAGCGGCGTTCTCGTACGAGGGCACGATCCGGTGGACTACGCGCGGGCGCTGTGCGCCTTCGCCGACGACCCGGCACTCTCCGCCCGGATGGGCGCGGGCGCGGCCCGGCATGCCCGTCGCTTCGGCTGGGACACGGCCGCGGCGACGACGGCAGACGTGTACGCGGCGGCACTGCACACGCACCGCCTCCACAGGTGACTCAAGCGACTCAAGTGGCTCAACTGACTGAGAGCTGGCTGAGAGGTGGCTGTGGCAGGCTGGCGCGCGCCCGCACCCCGCTCAGGAGCCCCTCGATGACTCTGATCAACGGTCTGCCCGCCCATGTCCTCTTCGTGCACGTGGTCGTCGTGCTGATACCCCTCACCGCGCTGGCCCTCGTCACGGCCGCGCTCTGGCCGCGCGCCGCCCGGCGGCTGGGCGTCCTGCTCCCGGTCCTCGCCTTCGTGGCCCTGGTCAGCGTGCCGTTGACCACGCAGGCCGGCGAGTGGCTGGAACGGCACGTGGACGACGACGCCCTGGTACGCCGGCACACCGAGCTGGGCGACGGACTGCTGCCGTGGGCCCTGGGCCTCTTCGTGCTGGCGGCGGCCGTGTGGTGGGCGGGGCGGCGTGCTTCCGCGGAGCCCGGACGGGGCAGCGGCACGCGCTGGTCCGCCCTTCCGGTACGGATCGTCGTCGGCGTGCTCTCGCTGGCCGTCGCGGTGGGAGCGGTCGTGGACGTCTACCGGATCGGCGACTCCGGAGCGAAGGCCGCCTGGCACGACGCCTACTCGAAGACGGCGACGGGGTCGAAGGACTCCGGCGACTGATCCGGCGCACACCCGCTCGGCGCGGACGTCCGGCTCGGGGCCGAAGGACCCCAGGCCCGGCCCGAGTGGCCCGTGGCGCCCTCGACCGGACGCGACCACGCTGGAAGCAGAGGCCACGAAGGGAGCCGGTGCGATGACCACCACCACCATGAGCGCGGCTCTGGAACCCGTCCACCGCGAACGGCTGATGCGCCTGCCGCACGAGGTCACCTTCGAGGCCGGGTCCCGCCTGTTCGAGGAGGGCCGGCGCGCCGACCGGTTCTGGATCGTGCGTACCGGCACCGTCGCCCTCGACCTGCATGTACCGGGCCGCCGGCCCGCCCTCATCGAGACCCTCGGACCGGGCGAACTGGTCGGCTGGTCCTGGCACTTCCCGCCGTACCTGTGGCACCTGGGCGCCGAGGCCCTGAGCCCGGTGCGCGCCTGGGAGTTCGACGCCGGGGCCGTGCGGGCGGTCTGCGCCGAAGAGCCCGAGTTCGGCCGGGCGGTCGCCGTCTGGGTGGGGCGGGTGGTCGCCCAACGGCTGCATGCCTCCCGGGTCCGGCTGCTCGACCTCTACGCCCCTTATGGCAGCGGTGATCCGACGTGACCCCGGTCCGGTGAGGAGAGCGCCATGGACAGCAGCCCGCACCGGGTGAGCGATGTGATGACGCGAGCCGTCGTCGCCGTGGGCCGCAAGGCTCCGTTCAAGGACATCGTCGAGCGCATGGACCAGTGGCGGGTCAGTGCCCTGCCGGTGCTGGAGGGCGACGGCCGGGTGGTCGGCGTGGTGTCCGAGGCGGATCTGCTGCTCAAGGAGGAGTTCCGGAACAGCGATCCGGACCGGTTCACACAGCTGCGCCGGCTGTCGGACCTCGCCAAGGCGGGGGCCGTGTGCGCCGACGAGGTGATGAGCACCCCGGCCGTCACCGTGCACGCCGACGCCACGCTGGCCGAGGCCGCACGCATCATGGCGCTGCGGCATGTCAAGCGGCTGCCCGTCGTGAACGCGGAGGGCGTGCTGGAAGGTGTGGTCAGCCGAGGGGACCTGCTGAAAGTGTTCCTGCGGCCGGACAACGACCTGGCCGACGAGATCCGGCGCGATGTCGTCGACCCGCTCTTCCCGGCCCCGGTCGAGCCGGTCCACGTCATGGTCACCGAAGGCGTCGTGACCCTGACCGGGCGGGTGCAGGACGGCGCGCGGATTCCGCTCGCCGCACGCCTGACGCACGGCGTGGAGGGGGTCGTGGGCGTGGACTGCAGGCTCACCGCGGCCGGTGCCGACTGAGGAATGCGGCCGTCCGTGTCAGCGTCGCCGTCTTCTGTGGCGCGTGTGGCGCGGCCGGCGCCGTCCGTCAGGGCGTGCGCACCCTGTCGGTCTCGGGGAGGTCGGGGTCGAGGTTCGGACGGCGAGGCGGTCCGGCCAGTGCGCAGTGCACGTCCACCACGCCCGCCACGGCCCGTGCGAGCCGCGCCGCGACCGGGATCAGGGCCGTTTCACGGACCCGGCCGGCCAGCGTGACGACACCGTCACGCACCTCCACCCGGACGGTGGCGGCGCGCGGGCCGAAGAGGCGTACGACGACCTCGCGCCCGACCTCCTCGGCGATCTCCTCGTCGTCCCGCAGAAACACCTTCAGCAGGTCGGAGCGGCTGACGATGCCACGCAGGGTGCCGTCGCGGCCGACGACCGGCAGCCGCTTGACCCTGGTGCGCGCCATGAGGCGCGCGGCGTGGGCGAGCGTCGCGTCGGCCGCCACGGTGACGGCCGGGGCGGTCATCAGATCGCCCGCGGTCACGGCGTCCGCCTTACGGACCTCGGCGGGGTACCGAACCTCCCCGTACCGGCCGATGTCACCGCCCCGGTACTCCTCCTTGGCCAGCAGATCGCCCTCGGAGACGACGCCGACGACACGGCCGGCGTCGTCCAGCACCGGCAGGGCGCTGACCTGCCACTCCCGCATGACCTTCACGATGTCCTTGAAGGCCGCCCCCGTACGCAGGGCGACGACCCGGGGCGTCATCACGTCGGCCACGAGGACCGGAGTGCCGTTCATGGCGCGTCCTCCAGAGGGGTGGATGCCGTCGCGGACACCTTCAGACTGCGGCGGCGGATCCGTTCGCGGCATGGGCCGAGTGGTCCCGATCCCAGGCCCCGTCGGCCCCGCGCGCTCCGCGGCGAGGGAACCGAGGAGTGGCGCGGCCTACTCGGCGGGCAGCGGGACGTGCCAGTCGAGTGCGGTGCCGCCTTCCTCGGGGCTGGTCACGTCGAGCCGTCCGCCGAGGTTCTCCGCCCGTTCGGCCATGTTGAGCAGCCCACTGCGCCGGCCACCGGAGGGGATGCCCACGCCGTTGTCCGAGACCCTCAGACGCACCTCGCGGCCGTCGGTCGCCAGTGCCACCTGGGCCCGGTCGGCGTGGGCGTGCCGGGCGATGTTGGTGAGGGCCTCGGTCAGCACGGCCACGACGTGGTCGGCGGTCTCGGGCGGCACATCGGTGTCGACCAGGCCTTCCATGCGCACGCTGGGGGCGAAGCCCAGGACGGGGGCCGCCTCGCCGACCGCGCGGACGACCCTCGCCCGCAGCCCGCTGTCGGCGGTGCCCGTACGGGCCCGCAGCCCGAAGATCGTCGACCTGATGATCTTGATGGTTTCGTCGAGGTCGTCCACGGCCCGCAGTACCCGTTCGGAGGCCTCGGGGTGTTCGATGAAACGGCCCGCGCTCTGCAGGGTCATCCCGGTGGCGAACAGCCGCTGGATGGCGAGGTCGTGCAGGTCCCGGGCGATGCGGTCGCGGTCCTCCAGCAGCGCGATCTGCTGGGCGTCCTGCCTGCGGTCGGCCAGCTCCATCGCGATCGCGGCCTGGGCGGCGAACCCCTGCAGCAACTCGGTCTCCTTCTGCAGGAAGACCGGCCGGCCGGTTTCGCGGGCCACCAGCACCACGCCACGTACCCCGCGCTCACCCGTGCCGATCGGGACGGCCACGGCGGGGCCGAGCCCCTCGAAGCGCGGCGGCTCGGGGGTGATCCGTGCATCGTGGATGACATCGCCGCTGGTGACCGGGGCGGTCGCGGTGTACGCCAGCCCCATGAGGCTCGAGTCCATGGGCAGCACCAGTCCCCGGTGCGCCTCCGCGTCCACTCCGACGGCGATCTCCACGGTGAGCGACTTCGTGCCCTCCATGGGCATGGCGACAGCCGCCAGGGCCGAGCCCGAGATCTCCCGGGCACGCTCGGCGATCAGCCCCAGCGACTCGGCCCGGTCGGTGCCGGACATCAGGCTGTGGCCGATCTCCGCGTTCGCCCGCTGCCATCGCTCGCGCAGCCGGGCGTCCTCGTACAGGCGCGCGTTGTCGATGGCCACCCCGGCGGCCACGGCCAGCGTGGACAGCACCGACTCGTCCTCCTCGTCGAACTCCACGCCGCCGCGCTTCTCGGTCAGGTAGAGGTTTCCGAAGACCTGGTCGCGGACCCGGATCGGGACACCGAGGAAGCTCTTCATCGGCGGATGGCCCGGCGGAAAGCCGTACGAGGCGTGGTGCCGGGAGATCTCCGGGATCCGCAGCGAATGCGGGTGCCGGATCAGCTCGCCCAGGATGCCGTGCCCCTCCGGAAAGGGGCCGATCGCGGCGATCTGGTCCTCGGTGACGCCCACCGTGTGGAAGGCGGACAACCTGGTGCCGTCGGGTCCGATGACGCCGAGGGCGGCGTACTCGGCGTCCACGAGCGCCGCGGCCGCCTCCACGATGGAGTACAGGACCTGCTCCACGTCCAGTTCCCGGCCGACGGAGAGGACGGCCTCCAGCAGACTGTGCACCCGGTTCTGCGTGCCACGCGCCGCGTTGATCCGGGCCTGCAGCTCCTCGAGCAGCTCGTCGAGCTTCAGCTGCGGCAGTCTGACGCGGGGCTCCTCCGAACCGTCCACCAGGTCCTCCAGTTCCCATCGGCACCTGGCGCTGAACCGATGGGTTTCTCCACACGGTATCCCCTCTCGGGCCGGGTGGAGGCGCGATCCGGCAACCGATCGCCGCGCGTGGACGGGCCGGCACGCGACCGTCACGTCCCTTCTGCGTCATGCCGCCGGAACGGCCACTTCCGCGTGCTGCTCCCCGCCGAGCACGATCTTGAGTGCACCGGTCTCGGCAGCCTGGGCGAAGACGTCGTAGGCCTCCTCCATATGGTCGAGCGGGAAGGTGTGGGTCACCAGTTGCCCGGTCGGCAGCCGGCCCGCGGCGGCCATTCGCAGCAGGGTGGGTGTGGAGTAGGTGTCCACCAGGCCGGTCGTGATGGTCACGTTCTTGATCCAGAGGTCTTCCAGGTGCAGCGTCGCGGGCTTGCCGTGCACCCCGATGTTGGCCACGTGCCCGCCGGGACGGACCATGCGGGTGCACAGCTCGAAGCTCTCGGGGACACCCACCGCCTCCATGACCACGTCCGCGCCGAGCCCGTCGGTCAGATCGGCGACCAGCTGGCCGGGTTCCTCGCGGGCGTCGGCGACGGCGTCGGCACCGAGCCGCCGGGCCGCCTCCAGCCGGGCCGGAGCCATGTCGACCGAGATGATCCGTTCCGGGGAGAACAGGCGCGCCGTGGCGACGGCCGCGAGTCCGACGGGTCCGGCGCCGACGATGGCGACGGTGTCGCCGGGGCGCACGTGCCCGTTGAGGACACCGACCTCGTAGGAGGTCGGGAAGATGTCCGCGAGCAGGACGGCGTCCTCGCTGGGCACGGTGGCGGGCAGCGCATGCACGGACAGGTCGGCGCAGGGCACGCGGACGTACTCGGCCTGGGTGCCGTCGACCAGATGGCCGAGGATCCATCCTCCGCCGCCCCGGCACTGGCCGTAGGAGCCGTCCCGGCAGAACCGGCACCGGCCGCACGAGGTGATGCAGGACACCAGCACCCGGTCCCCCGGCCGTACGGTGCGCACGTCGCTGCCGACCTCGACGATCTCGCCGACCGCCTCGTGCCCGAGCACCGTGCCGGTGCGGACCTCGGGGAGGTCGCCCTTGAGGATGTGCAGGTCCGTCCCGCAGATGGTCACGGCGCCGACCTGCACGATGGCGTCGGTGGGTTCCTTGATGGCGGGGTCCGGGGCGTCCTGCCAGGACGCCTGCCCCGGACCGTGGAACACGAAGCCCTTCATGGCAGCTCCTCGTCGCCTCTTCGTCCGTCCGCCGCGGGATCGTGTTTCCGGCACGACGGCGGAACGGCCGCGCGCACCTTCAGCTTCGCGAGTGGGGGAGCGATGCCGCTTGGGCCGTCCGGCCCTCGCCCCGCGGCCGGGCGGTGCCCACCGGGGTCCGCTGCCGCCACGAGGTCCTGCAGTGTCCCGTACGGACCGCAGTCAGGGCCGGATGGCCCTACCGCCCCGTGCGGCCCGCCCGGTTCGCTCGTGTCATGTCCGAGAACGACACGGCTCACGTCGCTGGGCAGCACACCGCACCTGAAGTGCACGTGGCCCATCGCGTGGCCGGCGGAGCGACCGTCGTGTCCCTGCACGGCGTCATCGATGTGCTGACCGCCCCCGCGCTCTCGCTACGGCTCGACGCGCTCACCACCGGCCCCGAGCTCGACCTGGTGCTCGACCTGCGACCGGTCACGTTCATCGACTGCGCCGGACTCGGGGTCCTGTGCCGCGCACGCAACCGGATGCTGGCCCGGCAGGGCCGACTGCGGCTGATCACGGAGAGCGCGAGCCTCCGCCGGATCCTGCGGGTCACCGGGCTGGGGGGCGTCTTCGAGGTGCACACACGACCCCCTCAGTCGCTGCCGGGACCCCAGGGCTGAGCGGCGTGATGAACGCGAAGTCCGGGCTGTGGCGTTGGCGGAGCAATCCGCTGCGGCGACACGAGGACGTCGTGGAGGCCTGGCTCGTCCTGGCCGTCTGGATCGTGGTCGTGGTCGGCGGGGCGGTCGCCGGGGTGCTGACGGCGCGCGCGGCCGGGGATGTGTTCGCTGCGCAGCGCGCCCACCGGCATCCCGTGCGCGCCGTGCTGCTCGCCGACGCACCGTACGGCGGCACGGCCGCCTGGCCGGCGGCCGGCCTGGTCCGGGCGCCGGTGCGCTGGACCGCCCCGGACGGCACTCCCCGTACCGGTGACACGCTGGTCGACAGCGGTCTGAAGGCCGGTGCCGGAGTGGTGGCCTGGCAGGACGACCAGGGCGGCCTCACCCCCTCGAGGCCGGCGAACCCCACCGAGGGCGCGATCGAGGCCGCTCTCTTCGGCACGGCGGCCGCACTGGCCGTCGCCGCCCCGGTGTACGGGGCCGGAGCGCTCGGACGGGTGTGGCTCGACCGGCGGCGCATGGCCCGCTGGGACCAGGAGTGGAATCTGGTGGAGCCCCGCTGGGGGCACAGGACGGGGTGAGCCGGACGGACGGGCCGGAAGCGAGGACCTCGGACGGCTGCTGAGGGCCCGCCTGCGCCACCGCAGCGGTGACCGGCCGCAAGCGGCACCGGCGGCGGTGTACGGCCCGGGAATGTCAGGCGGGTTCCGGTACGACGGCCACCGGGCAGGCCGCGTGGTGGAGCACCCCGTGGGCGACGCGGCCGAGCTGGAGGCCGAAGGGGCCGTGCCTGCGCCGGGCGCCGACGACGAGCAGGTCGGCCTCACGGGAGACGGCGATCAGGGCGTCGCGGGCGTGGCCCTCGACGGTGCGGCGGTCCACCTGCAGCTCGGCGGGCGCGTCGCGAAGGGCCTCCTTCAGCGACTCGACGGCCTGCTGCTCCGTGAGGTGCGCCGGGCCGGTGTTCGCGTGCGCGGGGCGCCGCCAGGCCCGCACGGCTTCCAGGGAAACCCCGCGTAGGGACGCCTCCTCGACGGCGAACCGAACGGCGGCCGAGCCGGCCGCCCTCTCGCTCACCCCGAGCACGATCCGTCCCCGGATGCCGGCGCGAGCCTGATCGTCGGGGCTGCCGCGCAGGACGATCACCGGGCACCGCGCGTGCGCGGCGACCGCGAGGCTGACGGAACCCAGCAGTGCCTCGGCCATGCCGCTGCGGCCACGACACCCCACCACCACGGCGAGGGCGGTGTCGCTCTCCCGTACGAGTCCGTGCTCCGGCTCCTCGGGCAGCACATCGGTGGCGATCTTCAACTGCGGCCTGCGGCGTCGGGCGCGCTCCTCCGCGGCACCGACGACATCCCGGGCCATCACCTCCTCCAGCGGCTTGTCGAGTTCCTGCGCGAGCAGGGCGCCTTCGTAGCGGTCCCACAGGGAGGCGTACACCAGCCGGAGCGGGGCCCCGCGCAGGGCGGCCTCGTCGGCCGCCCAGTCGACGCCCCGCAGGCTCGGTTCGGAACCGTCGACGCCGACGACGATCGGAAGGTCCAACGTGCTCACCGCTCTCTCGGAGGATCAGTCGTGCGGAACCACGGCGACCGGGGCCACGATGTGATGCAGCACGGCATGCGCGACATGCCCGATATGGGCGCCCAGCGGGCTGGTGCGGACGCGCCGGCCCACGACGACCAGGGAGGCCTCGCGGGACGCGTCGACGAGAACCTGCGCCGCACCGCCGCACCGGCTCGCCTCGATCACTTCCACGTCCGGGAACTTCCGCCGCCAGGACCGCAGCACCTCGGTCAGGGCCTTGGCCTGCCCACGGGCGAGCTCGTCGTAGAGCTCGGCGTCACCGTAGAAGCGGTAGAAGGAGGTGGGCGGCTCGCTCCAGCCGTGCACGACCCGGAGGGACGCGCCTCGGCGGGCGGCGGCGTCGAAGGCGAACCCGAGCAGCGTCTCGTCGGGGGTGGCGATGTCGAGGCCGAGGACGACGGGCCGGAAGGGAGCCGCGGCGGACGGTACGCCCGCGGGGTCCGGCTTGTGCTCGTCGGCGGCCTGCTCTCCGGCCCGGACCAGCACCACAGGACGTTCGGCGTGGGCGAGAACGGCCAGGCTGACCGAGCCGACCATGAAACCGGCGAGCCCGCCGAGGCCACGCGAGCCCAGCACCATCAGCTCGGCGGCATCCGCCGCCTCGGTGAGGGCATGGGCCGGATTCCCGGTGAACCGGTCGGTGATCACCTCGACACCCGGATGGCGCAGCCGCAGCCCCTCGGCGGCCTCACGGGGAACCTCCTCGGTCCACTGTTGCTGGGTCTCGTCGCCGAGCAGCGGGGCCTGGGCCATGGGTTCGGGCGCCGACTCCCAGACATGGACGATCTTCAGCGGCAGACCGCGCAGCGCTGCTTCGCGCGCCGCCCATTCAGCAGCGGCCCTGCTCTCGGGCGACCCGTCGAGACCTACCGTGACCGTTCCCGGCATCGCGCAACACCTCCTGGGACGAGGATCCGGTTTCCAGCGTGACGCCGCCACGCCGGCGGGGTGAGAGGCCGCACGTCCCTGCAGGGGGCCGTCCGGCCCCGAGGACCGGCACACCATCCCTGTGTACTTCCTCGAGTACATCCGCGGAGCCGAACGGCCCACCCGGGGGACCGGTGGCCCCTGGCCGGGTCCCGGGCACCGGCACATGCTGAGAACGGACCGGCCGGCACGGCTCACGGAGGTCACCATGTACGGCACCCCGCACATCGTCAGCGATGTCATGACCCTCACGGTCGCCGCCGTGGGGCCGCATGCCCCCTTCAAGGAGATCGTCCGGCTGATGCAGGACTGGCAGGTCAGCGCCCTGCCCGTGATCGAGGGCGAGGGCCGGGTGGTCGGCGTGGTCTCCGAGGCCGACCTGCTGCCCACGGAGGAACTGCGGGACAACCCGGAGACCGGCTACCTCCGGCTTCGCCGGCCGGTCGACATGGCGAAGGCAGGCGCCCTCACCGCAGCAGACCTCATGTCGTCGCCCGCCGTCACGGTCCGGGCGAACGCCACCCTCGCCGAAGCCGCGCGCACCATGGCGCGCGAGGGGGTCAAGAGGCTGCCGGTGGTGGACGAGGCCGGACTGCTGGCGGGCATCGTCAGCCGCGCCGACCTGCTCAAGGTCTTCCTGCGCGACGACGACGCCATCGCCGAGGAGGTCCGGCGCGAGACCGTCGCGTACCTCCTCCCTCCGCCGGCCTCGGCGATCCAGGTGGACGTGCACGACGGAGTCGTCACGCTGACGGGACGGATCCGCGACACCGCCCTGGTCCCGGTGGCCGCGCGCCTGGTGCGGGCCGTGGAAGGCGTGGTGGACGTGCAGTTCGACCTCGCGCGCGACGACCAGGGAGTGAGCAGGGCCGATCGGCCCTAGCCCGTACGGCACTGCCGGACGGACGATCGGCCACGTGGGCAGCCCGCGGCCCGTCCTTCCCGGGGAACAAGAGGTCGTCATGACCGAGACACGTACCTTCACGGAGCAGAACCCGATCCGGGTGTTCCTGCTGGACGACCATGAGGTCGTACGACGCGGCCTGGCCGACCTGCTCGACGCCGAACCGGACATCTCCGTGGTCGGTGACGCGGACACCGCCGAGCACGCGCTCGCTCGCGGGCCCGCGCTGCACCCGCATGTCGCCGTGCTCGACGTGCGGCTCCCGGACGGCGACGGCATCTCGGTCTGCCGGGAGCTGCGCAGCCGGATGCCGGAGCTGGCCTGTCTGATGCTGACTTCATTCGACGACGAGGACGCCCTGCTGGACGCCATCATGGCCGGAGCCTCCGGCTATGTGCTGAAGCAGATCAAGGGTTCGGACCTGGTCTCCGCCGTGCGTACCGTCGCCTCGGGACAGTCGATGCTCGACCCGGCGACCACGGCCCGCCTGATGCGCTCCCTGCGCACCGACCCGGCGCAGGCCCCGTCGCTGCCGTCCGAGCTGGCGAGTCTGTCCCCCCGCGAACGGGACATCCTCGCCCTGATCGGCGACGGTCTCACCAACCGGGAGATCGGCAAGCGGCTGTACCTGTCGGAGAAGACCGTCAAGAACCACATCTCGCGGATGCTGGCGAAGCTGGGAGTCCAGCGCCGGGTCCAGGCGGCGGTCCTCGCCTCCCACCTGGAGCCGCAGGGCAACGGGGAACGCCCGGGCCACTGAGAGGCGCATGAGCCTGTGGGGACGGCCGACGGCTCGGCATGCCGCCCGCGGAGTGCGACGCACCGGCGTGCCCGCATCGAGCCCGCCGGTGAGTGAACGGGTGCGTCAGCTGCCGTGCCGGATCTCGACGTGCCTGGCCTCCGCCTTCTCGGTGCTGAGGCCCACGCTGACGGTCAGCATGCCGTCGGTGTAGTCGGCAGTCACGTCGTCCTCGTCGGCGCCGGTCGGCAGCGTCACGCTGCGGCTCAGCGCGCCGTACCGGATCTCGCTGTGGTTCTTGTCCACGTCCCGTTCGGTCCGCTCGGCCTTCACCGTGAGCACCCCGTCGCCGATGACGACGTCGATGTCCTCGGGGGACATGCCCGGAAGCTCGGCACGCACGACGTAACGGTCGTTCTCCGTGTAGTCCTCGATCCGGACGGAGGACATCGCGAACTTGCTCGGAATGGTCTCGAACCATTCCGGCATGTCCGGGAAGGGGATCCGCTGCCTGCGGGTGAGTGTGCCCATGGCCGTACCTCCTCGGTCTTCGCCTGCTTTCAGTGCAGCGCGCCCGACGTTCCCGTGCTGAGGCCGAACAGCCCATGACATGGGTCCTCAAGGCCCCTTTTGCAGACTTGCGAACGGGCGGGCCGACCTGCCCGAAGCAGGGACCAACGGCCCCTGGCACCTCGTACGGCGCGCGCCTTGCATGGGATCGGACGGCGGAGGCAGGAACCGCAGCAGGTCCGCGCCACCGCGGCGAAGCGACTTCCCGGCTGGAGGCGATCATGTCCGGGTCGAGTGAGCGCCGGCCGATCGTGGTCGGTGTGGAGACGGACCCCGTCAGACAGGCGGCGCTGGCCTGGGCGGCCGACGAGGCGGCCCGCCGCCACGTGCCGCTGCGGCCGGTCCGCGCCGAGGGTGTGCCGACCAGGGGGCAACGGAGGCCGGAGGTCCCGCCGTCCTGGGCGGGGTGGAACGAAGAGCTCCACCGGAGCGGAAAACAGGTTCTCGCCGAGGCCGTGGACTTCGTCGCGGACCGGCATCCCGAGGTCGAGGTGGACGCCGTACTCGCCGAAGGCGACCCCGTGTGGGTGCTGGGCGAGGAGAGCCGCACCGCCACCGCCGTCGTACTGGGCTCGCAGCACCTCAGCCGGGCGCAGGAGGTGTTCGGCTCCGCCGCGGTCGCCCTGCCCCTGATGGCCAGGGCGCACTGCCCCGTGGTGGTCGTCCCGGAAGCGGAGCACGCCACCGGGGAGCCCGGGTTCTACGTCGTCGGCGTCGACGGCAGCGAGCACTCGACGGCCGCCGTGGACCTGGCGTTCGAGGAGGCTTCGCTGCGCGGTGCCCAGGTGCGGGCACTGTATGTCTGGGAGCCCGGACCGCTGCGGATCTTCGACGAGTACGGAGTCCAGCAGCAGTGCCGGCGGCTGCTCTCGGAGACCGTGGCCGGCCGCCATGCCCGCTATCCCGACGTGGACCTGCGGCACGAGGTGGCCGTCGGACATCCGGTACAGGCCCTCACCGACGCCTCCGCCGGCGCCCTGGGCCTGGTCGTGGGCACACGAGGGCACGGCGGCTTCACAGGGATGCTGCTGGGCTCGGTCAGCCAGGGAGTGCTGCACTACGCCCGCTGCCCGGTCCTCGTCGTCCCACCGACACGGACCTGAGCATCCGAGAGCGTCCACGCACCCGAGCAGGGTTCCAGGGCCGTCATGGGAAGTCCGGTATGTGTGTCGCGCGCCCTGCCACGAACCGATCCGGAGACGGGTCACTGGTCCTGAGCGCGCACGATCACGACCGGGCAGCTCGCGTGCTGCGACACGTGCTGGCTGACCGAGCCGAGCAGGGCGGCGGCGAACCCGCCCCGGCCGCGACTGCCGACGACCAGGAGTTCGGCTCCCTCGGCGGCCCGCAGCAGCACGTCGGCGGCGTTGCCGTGCACCACATGGCTGTGGACCGAGCCGGCCGCGTCCGCGCCGAGCGCCTCGGTCAGTTCCTTCCGCATCTGCTGCCGGGTCTCCTCCTCGTCGACATCCGTGTCCACCGCGGGCGCCGACCAGCCGTGGAGCCCTGGCAGCTCCCACACCGCGACCGCGTCCACGGTGGCGCCGACGAGGCCCGCGTACCGGACGGCCCAGCGCAGGGCCTCGTACGAGGACGGCGATCCGTCGACACCGACGACCACCCGGGGCTCGGAGGTATCCCTGTCCATGCGTCCCACCTCTCCTGCGGCTTTCCCGCCCCGTCGATCGGCCACCTTCGTCTCCACGCTGCACGTGGTCCCGCGTTCTCGCCAGGGCAACGCGTTCCCGGGTGTACCGATCACGAGCGTTGTCGACAGTTGCGGGGCTTGATCACGGCGTGCCGTCCGAGGGCGATTCTCCGAGAAAAGGACGATGATGTTCGGGAAGTGGGTGCTCATGCAGACGAACGCGGACGACCTGCCGCACCTCATGTCGCGGGAGGAGCCATGAGCAAGGGGGCGCGGGCCCGACCGCGGGCCAAGGCGCAGAGCTGTGGCTCCCGGCTGCCGACGCGCAGGGCGGAGCGGACCGCCGTCGTACGCAGGGCCTCGTCGACGAAGGGCGACTGGCTGCTGCTGCCCGGCGGCTCGTGGCGGCACGTCGAGACGATCAGGGTGCGCAGCCTGTTCGGCTGACAGAGCCGCGCTGAGGGGCACGAGGGAACAACTCGCCCTCTGGAAGCGCTGTTGCTGATACCCCGACGGGTATAGAGGCCGCCGGTGGAGGAACCGAACGGCGGAGGGACGTGAGGCCGATGGCGACGGCAGCGGAGGACCGGCTCTGCACGAACGACGAGAGCGGAGCCGAAGAGACGCTTCTGGTGACCAGGTGCGGACGCAGGATCGAAGTACACCGCCTGCTGCTGGGACACCCGGACCGGCCCGTCAGCCGGATAGCCCTGGACGTGGGGGAGGACCGGGGTGGCGAACCGGGAGTCTGGGCGGCACTCACCCCGGACGAGGCACGCGGTCTGGCCCGCCTGCTTCTTCAGCGGGTCGGCGTGGCCGAGCAGCCCGCCGACGCCCGGCCGCGCAACGGTACTGCCTGACAAGAGAGTCGGCCGGGCCGCGACTCCTCGAAGGGCGGCGGCGCTCAGCCCCGGCGCAGTGCCGCGAGCGTCGCGGCGAGGTCCGCCGGGCGGGGGCGGTTGAGCGGCAGCTTGCCCAGTACGACGGCCATGCCGCAGGTGTCGGTGAGCGCGGAGAAGACGAGACCGCCCGCGATACCGGCCGAGAGGAGCTGGAAGGCCGGATGCACCAGCAGGCCGAGGAGCAGGCCCAGAAGTACGACCGTGCCCGCGGTGAAGCGCACTTGACGCTCCATGCTCCAGCCGGCCCGCGTGTCGCAGCCGGCCGGCCGGTGCAGGTCGTGTCCGTCGGCGGCCCAGGCGCTGGTGCCGCCGGTGAGGGTGGCCGCCGCAATGCCCTCTTCGGCCAGCAGCCCGCACGCCCTCTCCGAGCGGGCGCCGGAGGCACACACCACGAGGACGTCGCCGCGACCGGCGGCGTGGCGTATCTCGGGCAGCGCGCCCCGGATGCGGTCCAGGGGGATGTTGAGGGCGCCGGGGAGGTGGCCGGAGGCGTACTCGCCCGGGGTGCGCACGTCGATGACGGTGATTTCGTCCAGCCGGGCGCGGGCCTGGTCGGTGTCGAGGGTGAGGGGAGTGGTGGTCATGGCAGATGTGATCCTTGATGTTCGCCGCCGCCCCGAGCCGGGACGTACAGTACCCCTAGGGGTATTTTTCGAGGAGTGTGAGCGTGGAACTGGAGCTTGAGGGCGCGTCCCTGAGGGCCGTGCTGAACCGGCTGCGGCGTGCGCAGGGCCAGATCTCCGGCGTGATCCGGATGATCGAGGAGGGGCGGGACTGCGAGGACGTCATCACGCAGCTGGCCGCCGCCTCGCGGGCACTCGACCGGGCCGGTTTCGCGATCATCGCCACCGGACTGCAGCAGTGCGTGGCCGACATCGAGTCGGGCCGCAAGAACGGTGAGGACACCGAGGCGATGCGCGCGCGGCTGGAGAAGCTGTTCCTGTCGCTGGCGTAGGGAAACGCGGTTGCGCGGTCATCCCACCGCCGCATCGACCAGCATGAGGCCCGCCACCGCCAGCAGCACGAGAGCGAAGACCCGCTGCAGGGTTCGCCCGGACAGCTTCGCCGACAGGCGTTTGCCGTCCCAGGCGCCCAGGATCGCCGCTCCGGCGAACGGTCCGATGACCGACCAGTCCAGGCCGTCGGCCCTACCGGTGCGCATCGCCAGCGCCGCCAGTGAGTTGACGGTGATGACGAGCAGACTGGTGCCCACGGCGGCCCGCATTCGTATGCCGAGGACGTTGACCAGGGCGGGGACCGCGAGGAAGCCGCCGCCCACACCGAGCACGCCGGTGACGGCGCCCAGTCCGGCGCCGGCGGCCGCCGCCCGCCCCGGCCGTACGTGGACGGTGCCGTCCGGGTCCGAGCGGGGCCTGAGCATGCGTACCGCGGCCACGGCCGCGACCACGGCGAAGGCCACGGTCAGCGCGGCCGCCGGCAGGCGTCCGGCGAGCGCGCCGCCCAGCATGGCCGGGCCGATCCCGGCCGCCGCGAACAGCAGCCCCGTACGCCAGCGGACCTGCCCGTCGCGGGCGTGCGCGGTCAGGGCGGTGGCGGAGGTGACGGTGACGATGACCAGACTGGCCGTGGTGGCCGCGACCGGGGTGAATCCGAGCAGGTAGATCAGGGCGGGCACGGCCAGCACACTGCCGCCGCCGCCCAGGGCGCCGAGCGCCAGGCCGATGACGGCGCCGGCGATCAGCGCGAGTATCACAGCGCTCACGCGACGGTCCCGTTCCCGCCCCGCGCGTCCACGACCGGCAGCCCCGCCCCGGCCCATTGCTGCATGCCGCCGATGACGTCGACGGCCTCGACGCCCCTGGCCCGCAGCAGTTCGGCGGCCCGCCGGGAGCGCCGGCCCGAACGGCAGATCACGACGACCGGCCGCGCCTGCGCCTCGGCGGGCAGCCGGGCACCGGCGGCCAGCGCCGTGAGGGGCAGGTGTACCGCGCCGGGGGCGTGGCCGGCCTGCCATTCGTCGGCTTCCCGTACGTCGAGCAGCACGCAGGCCCCGCTGCTTGCGGCCGCCCGCGCGGAGTCCGTGCGTGCGGCGGCCTCCTGCGCGGTCACCCGCGCCGGGCCGCCCCGGCCACGTCCGAAGAGGCTCATCGTGGTTCTCGCTCCTGTTCTTCTCGGCTGCGATGCTCTGCGGCGGACGCCGTCAGGGGGTGTGGACGGTGAGCCCGGCCTTCTCGGCCGAGTCGAAGCGGTCGTCGACCGCGACGACGTCACGGCCCACGGCGTCCAGCAGGGAGGCGGCGATGGCGGCGCGCATGCCGCCCGCGCAGTGCACCCACACCTGCCCGCCGGGGACCTCGTCGAGACGGCGGTGCAGGGCGTGGACGGGGATGTGGACCGATCCCGCCACATGGCCCGACGCCCGTTCCGAGTCCCGGCGGACGTCCAGTACGACGATCCCGTCCCCGGAGTGCCGCGCGAGGTCGGCGAACGTGGCCCGGGGGAAGGAGGCGAGAGCTTCGCCCTTCCGTGCCCAGCGCGTCGGGTCTCCGGTGGCCGCGGCTGCCGGGCGGTCGATGCCGACGCGGGCCAACTCCCTCTGTGCCGCGGAGAGTTGGTCGGCAGACTCGGCGAGCAGGGTCACCGGCTTGCCCCAGGGGATCAGCCAGGCCAGGTAGGTGGCGAGCTGTCCCTCGGCCTCGAAGTTGAACGAGCCGGCGACATGCCCTTCGGCGAAGGCGACCCGGTTGCGGAGATCGACCACCCACTCCCCGGCGGCGAGCCGGCCGGCGATCTCGTCGGCGTCCGCGAGGGAGGGCGTGGTGAGGTCGAGGGGCGCCGGTCCCACGGCGTTCGCCGGGCCCATGTGGGCGTAGTACGCGGGAACGTCGTCCAGACCGGCGAGCAGGTCGGCGACGAAGCTGTCCACATCCCGGATCAGGGCCGTGTTGGACGCCTTCTCCTTGCCGATCGTGGTCGACGTGCCCTCCGCCCGGCCGGCCGAGCAGAAGCTGCCGAAGCCGTGCGTGGGCAGCACGGCGGCGTCGTCCGGCAGTTCGGCGGCCAGACGGTGCGCGGAGGCGTGCTGGGCCCGGGCGAGGTCTTCCGTCAGCCGCGGTTCGACCAGGTCGGGCCGGCCGACGCTGCCGATCAGCAGTGAGCCGCCGGTGAACACGGCGACGGCCGTGCCGTCCTCCTCCAGCGCGTACGACGTGTGGTGCGGGGTGTGGCCGGGCGTTGCCATCGCGCGCAGCACCAGTGCGGCGCCGGCGTCGATCTCGTGGTGGTCGCCGTCGTGCACCGGTACGCGCTCGTACGAGACCCGGGCGGCGGCGGGGACGAGGTAGGCGGCGCCCGTGACCCGGGCCAGCTCCGGCCCGCCGGTGACGTAGTCGTTGTGCAGGTGCGTCTCGACGACGTGGGATATCCGCACCCCGCGCCGTGCGGCGGCGCCGATCATCCGGTCGATGTCACGGGGCGGATCGACCACCACGGCCGTCCGCTCGCCACCCGCCAGATAGCTGCGGTTGCCGAGCCCGGCCACCTCGATCGTGTCGACGAAGAACACAGGGACTCCCTTCCGGTGAAATTACCCCCCGGGGTATATGTCGACGGTAGCAGATTACCCCGGGGGGTATTTTCGAGGCGGCGTGAACCGCGTCATCCCCTGCACCTGGCGGAGAGGTGCCCCACAGGTCCTGCGATGAGGCCGAAGGGCCCCTGCCGCCGTTCGCTGCTCCCGGCAAGAGTGGTGAGCAGGACCCCCTGGGCAGGTGAGCTGCGATGATGTACTGGGATGGCGGCTGGGCGTGGATGGCCTTCATGCCGTTGCTGTGGATCGCGCTGATCGCTGTGGCCGTGTGGGCGGGAATCCGCTTCGCCCAACACCCGACAACGCGTGGCGAGGGCACCCACGGCGCTCCGCAGCCGAGAGAGACGCCGGAGGAGATCCTCGACCGGCGCTTCGCCACCGGCGAGATCGACGCGGACACCTACACCGAGGCGCGCCGGCGCCTCGCCGCCCACAAGCCGGCGCCCCGGTGACCGGGCTGACGCGCCGATCGCTCTTCCTGGCGGTGCTGGTCGCGGCCGTGGCCGCGCTCATCGCCTCGCTCGTGTGGTTCATGGGCGTCGGTTCCGGGCCATGGCGTCCGGGCCCTGGGGTGATGACGGGCGCCGTTTCCCTCGCGGGCCCCGTCCGCGGCATCGCCGATGCGGACCGTGCCGCCGGGCGCTTCGCCGACCGGTGGGGCCTGCGGGTCGGGGAGGTCATGCGGTTCAGCAACGGCTTCTACGCCGAACTCGTCGCCCCCGACGGCCGCCCCGCCACCGAAGTCCTCGTCGCCCCCGGGGCGGCACCGTGCACTTGGAGTTTGGCCCGGCCATGATGTGGAACACGGTCTGCGGAATGATGCCCGCATCCCGCAGTACCGGCGCACCGGCGGTCGGGCCCGGCCAGGCGGTACGGATCGCGGACCAGTGGCTGAGCGAGCACCACACCGGACTGCACGCCGCCGAAGCCGATCGGTTCCCCGGCTACTACACCCTGCACACCCTGCGCGATCACCACATCGTCGGCATGCTCTCCGTCGACGCGACCACCGGCGCGGTCTGGTACCACTCATGGCACGGCCGCTTCCTCCACATGCGGGAGTCCCCCGATCGCACGGCGCCGAGGGCCCGGTGAACCGACGTAGTTCGCGGTTGCCCATCAGCACCCGCCAGGCCGCCCCTGCGACCTGTGCTGGGATCCCGATTCGAGCGGTGGCGGCGGTAGCGTCACGATGGTCTTCGTGACCGGCTCACGCTCACGCACGCAGGCACGACACGCACCGGCGCCCGATCGGTCCCTGCACTGGCAGCCCCGCTTCGCCGTGGACGCGCGGCTGACCCTGGAGAGTCTCCGCCGTGGACGCGACGACCCCACCCACCGCGTGGAGGCGGACGGCACGCTGTGGCGCTCGGCGCTGACGGCATCCGGACCGGTGACATACCGCATCCGGCAGCAGCGCCTGGACGACCTGCAGATCGATGCCTGGGGAGCCGGGGCCGCCGAGCTCGTCGACCGCATCCGCACCGAGTTGGGCGCGGGTGACCGGCCCGACCTGTTCCGGCCCGGGCATCCGGTCCTCCGGGCCGCCTGCCGGCGGATGCCCGGCCTGCGTGTGCCGTGCACCGGCCGTCTCTTCGAAGCGATCGTCCCGGCGGTCATCGAGCAGCGGGTGATCGGCCTGGACGCCACCGCGTCCTTCGGCCGTCTGGTCCGGGCACATGGGGAGCCGGCGCCCGGTCCCGCGCCCGTGGGCATGCGGGTTCCGCCCTCGCCGGAGGTCTGGCGGACCCTCCCGAGCTGGGAATGGCGCCGGGCCGGCGTCGACCTGCAGCGCTCCCGCACCGTCATCCTGACCGCCCGCCACGCCGTACGGCTCGACCAGGCCGCCGGAGACCCGGCCCGGGCCTACGAGCTGATGGCGAGGCTGCCCGGCATCGGCACCTGGACGGCCGCCCAGGTCGGTCACCGCGCGCTCGGCGACGCCGATGCGCTGCCGCTGGGTGACTACCACCTCGGCCGGATGACGGGGATGGCCCTGCTCGGCCGGCCGCTGGCGGACGACGAGATCGAGGAGTTCTACGAGCCGTTCAGGCCACACCGCTACCGGGTCGTCCGGCTGCTCGAACTCAACGCCTGGCCGGCTTTCCGCCGGGCACCCCGCGCACCCCTGCGCGGGCCGCTGCACTGAGAAGTCGAGGCCGTCAGGTATCGGTCCGTGTTTTGGACGCCGTCCCCCCAAGAGTGTTCGCGCACCTCCAGTCGGAGCCGGCCACCAGGCCGGCGCTCACCGGCGGACGGACGCTGTACGGGGTGGACCGCAGGGGTGGACCTCAGCCCAGAGCCGGTCCGAAGGGACCGGCTTGCCGGCGGCCGTGGACCGAACGGCCCTGTCGGGCACCCGGCGGTCCGCCGGAGGGTGGTGCCGTGCCCGCCCGGGCATGCGTCACGCCCCGATCGCCGTCCGATCCGGAAGGAATCCCGATGTCCGTCGACACGCAGCAGGCGCCCGCCGGGCTCACGGACGAGGAGCTCGCCACGCTGAACGCCCACTGGCGCGCCGCGAACTACCTCTCCGTCGGCCAGATCTACCTCATGGCCAACCCCTTGCTGACCGAACCGCTGCGGCCGGAGCACGTCAAGCCGCGCCTGCTGGGCCACTGGGGCACCTCACCCGGCCTCAACCTCGTGCACACCCACCTCAACCGCCTCATCAAGGCCCGCGGCCTGAACGCCCTGTGCATCTGGGGACCGGGCCACGGGGGCCCCGCCGTGCTGGCCAACTCCTGGCTGGAGGGGTCGTACACCGAGACCTATCCGGACATCACCCGGGACGCGCCGGGCATGGCCCGGCTGTTCAAGCAGTTCTCCTTCCCCGGCGGGGTGCCCAGCCATGTCGCCCCGGAGACCCCGGGCTCGATCCACGAAGGAGGCGAGCTGGGATACTCCCTCGCACACGCCTACGGCGCCGCCCTCGACAATCCGGACCTCCTGGTCGCCTGCGTGATCGGCGACGGCGAGGCGGAGACCGGACCGCTGGCCGCCTCCTGGCACTCCAACAAGTTCCTCGACCCGGTCGACGACGGCGCCGTCCTGCCGATCCTGCACCTCAACGGCTACAAGATCGCCAACCCGACCGTGCTGGCCCGGCTCCCCGAGACCGAACTCGACGACCTGCTCAGGGGCTACGGCCACGACCCGATCCACGTCACCGGCGACGACCCTGCGGCCGTACACCGCGCGATGGCCGCCGCCATGGACACCGCCGTGGACCGCATCACCGCCCTGCAGCGGGCCGCCCGCGACGACGGGGCCACGGACCGGCCCCGCTGGCCGGTGATCGTGCTGCGCACCCCGAAGGGCTGGACCGGCCCGGCCGTGGTCGACGGGCTGCCGGTTGAGGGCACCTGGCGCGCCCACCAGGTGCCGCTCGCCGGGGTCCGGGACAACCCCGAGCACCTGCGGCAGCTGGAGCGATGGCTGCGGTCGTACCGCCCCCAAGAACTCTTCGACGAGCACGGTGCCCCGCGCCCGGACGTACTCGCCTGCATCCCCGAGGGAACCCGCAGGCTCGGGTCCACCCTGTACGCCAACGGCGGGCTCCTGGTGCGCGAGCTGCCCCTGCCGCCGCTGGAGCGGTACGCCGTGGCGGTCGACAAGCCCGGCGCCACCCTGCACGAACCGACCCGTGTCCTCGGCGACCTGCTCCAGGACGTCATGGCGGCCACCGCCGACCGCCGTGACTTCCGCCTGGTCGGCCCCGACGAGACGGCCTCCAACCGGCTGCAGGCCGTCTACGGCGCCAGCGGCAAGGCCTGGCAGGCCGCGACCCTTCCTGTCGACGAACACCTCGACCGGCACGGACGGGTCATGGAGATCCTCTCCGAACACACCTGCCAGGGCTGGCTGGAGGGCTACCTCCTGACCGGGCGGCACGGGCTGTTCTCCTGCTACGAGGCGTTCGTGCACATCGTCGACTCGATGGTCAACCAGCACATCAAATGGCTGCGCACCACGCGCCACCTGTCCTGGCGTGCCCCCATCGCCTCCCTCAACTACCTGCTCACCTCCCATGTGTGGCGACAGGACCACAACGGCTTCTCCCACCAGGATCCCGGGTTCGTCGACCACATCCTGAACAAGAGCCCGGAGGCGGTGCGGGTCTATCTGCCGCCGGACGCCAACACCCTGCTGTCGGTGGCGGACCACGTGTTGCGCAGCCGCGACTACGTCAACGTCGTCGTGGCCGGCAAGCAGCCCTGCTTCGACTGGCTGTCGATGGAAGAGGCGCAGATCCACTGCGCGCGCGGCGCCGGCATCTGGGAGTGGGCGGGCACCGAGGACGGTACCCGCGAGCCGGATGTGGTGCTGGGCTGCGCGGGCGACGTGCCCACCCAGGAGGTGCTGGCGGCGGCCCAGTTGCTGCGCCACGAGCTGCCCGAGCTGATGGTGCGGGTGGTGAACGTCGTCGACATCGCCAGGATGTTGCCGAGCGAGGAACACCCGCACGGGATGAGCGACTTCGAGTACGACGGCCTCTTCACCGCCGACAAGCCGGTCATCTTCGCCTACCACGGCTACCCGTGGCTGATCCACCGCCTCGCCTACCGGCGCACGGGCCACAAGCACCTGCACGTGCGCGGGTACAAGGAGATCGGCACCACCACGACGCCGTTCGACATGGTGGTCCGCAACGATCTCGACCGGTACCGCCTCGTGATGGACGTCATCGACCGCGTCCCCGGTCTGGCGGTGCGGGCGGCCGCCGTACGCCAGCGGATGGCGGACGCCCGGCAGCGGCACCACGTCTGGATCCGGGAACACGGCACGGACCTGCCGGAGGTGGCGGACTGGTCGTGGGACGGCTGAACAGGGCCGGGACTACCGCATTCCCCGCCCGGACCGTGGCGGGGGCGGGTTCACAGGTGCGCCGCGTGGTCGGGGACGTAGGTCTGCAGAGCACGCGGCGGCCGTTCGTAGCCGCTGGACGGCGGCCGCTCCGGCAGCTCCAGCACCGGTGGCGGCACCTCGTGGTACGGGACGGACGACAGCAGGTGCGCCATCATGTTCAGCCGGGCGCGCCGCTTGTCGTCGCTCTCGACGATGTACCAGGGCGCCTCGGCGATGTCGGTGTGCACCATCATCTCGTCCTTCGCCCGGGAGTACGCCTCCCAACGGGTGATCGACTCCAGGTCCATCGGCGACAGCTTCCAGCGCCGCAGCGGATCCTGCAGGCGGCGCTGGAAGCGCTCCTGCTGTACGGCGTCGCTCACCGAGAACCAGTACTTGCGCAACAGGATCCCGTCCTCGACCAGCATCCGCTCGAAGATCGGGCACTGGCGCAGGAACAGCTGGTGCTCTTCCCTGGTGCAGAAGCCCATCACACGCTCGACACCGGCCCGGTTGTACCAGGACCGGTCGAAGAGCACGATCTCCCCGGCGGCCGGGAGGTGCTCGACGTACCGCTGGAAGTACCACTGGGTGCGCTCGCGCTCCGTCGGCTTCGGCAGCGCCACGATCCGGGCGACACGGGGGTTGAGATACTGGGTGACGCGCTGGATGGCGCCGCCCTTTCCGGCCGCGTCCCGCCCCTCGAAGACGACGACCAGCCGGGCGCCCTCGGCTCGCACCCACTCCTGCAGCTTGACCAACTCGGTCTGCAGCCGCAGCAGTTCTGCCTCATAGGTCTTGCGTGACAGCGTCGCCGCCTGCTTGTCCGTCATGCGGCCATTCTCTCCCGGCCACCTGGCCTCTGCGGCACCACGGGGCCATGGCGAGGGCATCGCCACGACCAACACTCGGACCCGTTCATCTGCCCCAGATCCTGCGGTACGCCTCCCGGTAGCCAGGCGGGTCCCAGGTCGTGGCACCAGCGCTGTTGGCGGCGGTCGAGACGTGGACGGGGGCGACGTAGCCGCTGGCGGGACGAGCGGAGAAGGCGCGGTTGAACTCGTCCACGATCTGCCAGCCCTGCTGCGACAGCGGCTCGGGAACGGTGGCGGCCTGGTACTGCCTGTTGTTGATGCGCTGGAAGGCGGACGGGTCACCGTCGCCGGCGCCGATGTTGAAAGGCGGGCCTGCCCCCTGTCTGCCGGCTGCCCGGAAGGCGGGGGCGGCGTCGGCGAAGTACAGGTCGTTGATGGCCACGGAGTACGTCCAGCTGCTCTGGAATCGGGAGAGGAGGGTGGAGATCTCATGCGGGGTGCGGCTGCTCGCGTCCGGGATGGGGATGTTCTCGTACGCGAGCAGCCGCACCCCGGAACAGGTGGCGAGTTCCTTCCTGATCAGCTCGGACTTCTGCCTCGCGAAGGGGATCGAGGCGTCGGTGATGAGCACGACCCCGGCCCGGCCGTTGGAGAGCGAAATGATCCACTGCGCGCTGATGCGGGCCACGTCCTCGACCCGGGTGGTGACGTTGGTGAAGAGCTCGGGCCGCCTGCTGGGGCCGGGGGAAGCGACCGCGTGCCAGCCGATGAGAGGGATGCCGGCCGCCTTGGCCTGAGCGACCTGCTGCGAGGTCGAACCGGGGTCGAAGCCGCCGATGACGATGCCCGAGGGTCTGAGAGCCACGGCCTCGCTCATGGCCGCCTGGATGCCGGCGGGGCTGCCGCCACCGTCGATCACCCGGACGTGCCAGCCGATGACTCTCGCGGCGTCCCGCACGCCGTTCGCGACGCCCGCGACTCCGGGGTTGGTCATGGTCTGGGCAACGTAGACGATCGACTTGCCGGACACCGCCGCCGGGCCGCTGGTCGGCCCGTTCCAGGCGGTGTCTGTCTGCTCCGCTCGTGCGACGGCGGCCCGGGCCCCGGTCTGGGCCGTGGGGCAGCCGCCCGGGCCGTTGGTGGACGCCGTGGGGCCGTTCGACGAGCCGCCCCGGCAGCCGGTGACGGCGGTTGCCGCGGCCAGCAGTGCGATCGCGACGGACCGGCCCGTGACGGCGCGGGGGGTGGACTTGCGGATTCGGTGCACGGGAGCTCCTCGCGGAGGGCGAGCGTCAGGGCGCGGCCGGGGCTCGGAGTCCGGCCCTGGTGCAGGTCATGGAGCGATGCCGGCGGTTCCGTCTCCGGGCGCCGACGGCGGCGGCTGCGCTGCGGGCGGTGCGTCGCGGGCCGCGTCGGCCCCGGTGCGCAGTCGGCGGGCGGAGTAGCCGGCCAGGCCGACGGCGAGCAGCAGGGTGCCGCCGTAGAACAGGGGGATCGTCCAGAAGTCGGCACCCATCTGGCCGATGCCGGTGAGGCCGACGGCGAGCACGGCGACGGCGACGACCGTGCCCAGGGCGTTCGGACGGCCGGGTTTGATCGCGGTCGAGCCGAGGAGGGCGCCCACGAAGGCGGGCAGGAGATAGTCGAGGCCGACGCTGGGATTGCCGATCTCCTGCTGAGCCGCGAGCAGTACGCCCGCGCAGCCGACGATCAGCCCCGACGCGGCGAACGCGTAGACGGTGTACCTGCGGGTCGGGATGCCGGCCAGATCGGCAGCGCGTGGATTGGAACCGATGACGTACAGGCACCGGCCGAGCGGCAGTCGCTCCAGCACCACCCAGAGGGCGACAGCGAGGGCGAGCACGTACAGGGCGGGCAGCGGGAGGCCGAGGACCCTGGAGTCGTAGATGCCGGTGAAGGCGGCCGGCAGACCGTGCGGGCCCGGGACGATCCGGCCGCCGCCCGTGACCCAGCCGGTCACGGCGTACAGCATGCTGCCGGTTCCGAGGGTGGCGATGAAGGAGTCGATCCGGCCGAACTCGACGACGACACCGTTGACCACGCCCACGACCGCCCCTCCGGCGAGCACCACGAGGCAGGCCCAGGGCCAGGGCCATCCGTCGTTGACGACGAGTTGCAGCACCATGACGTGCGCCAGGCCGAGGCCGTAGCCGAGGGAGAGGTCGAACGAGCCGGTCACGATGGGGACCATGGCGGCGAGCGCGAGGACGGCCGGGATCGACTGGTTGGACAGGATCGAGTCAACGGTTTCACGTGTGGGAAAGGTACGCGGCAGCGTGAGTGAGAAGAGGAGGAAGAGCAGGGCGGTGAGGACCAGAAGGCCGTAGGCGTTCACCAGGTGCCAGGCCGGGCCCCGTCGGCGCGGCCGGGAGTGGGGCGAGAGGGGCGAGGGCGGGGAGGTCATGAGTTGGCGGTTCCGGAGGCCGGCATGGCCGAGGCCGCCCGGGTGAGCCCCGCGACCGTGAGGCCCGCACCGCTGAGCTCGGCCGTCACGGATCCGCGGACGAACACCAGGGCGCGGCGGCACACGTCGGCCACCTCCTCGAAGTCGGTCGAGACGAGCAGGACCGCGAGGCCTGAGGCCAGCGCCTCGGCGAGCAGGCGGTGGACCGCGGCCTTGGCTCCGACGTCCACGCTCGCGGTCGGCTCCTCCAGGATCAGCAGACGCAGGCCCACCCGCAGCCACCGGCCGATCAGGACCTTCTGCTGGTTTCCGCCGGACAGAGTGGCGAGGGGGGCCTCGCTGTCGCGGGGTTGCACCGCGAACCGTTCGATCAGCTGTGCGGCCCGGGCGCGTTCACGGCGGGGACCGATCCAGCGCGGTGTGGGCAGCCCTCCCGCACGGGGATTGGCCATGAGGTTCTCGCGTACGGTCAGCCCCGCGGCGCAGCCCTCCCGCTGTCTGTCACCGGGCACGAACCCGACGCCGCGAGCGACGGCGTGGGCGACCGTGCGAGGGCTGTAGGGCCGGCCGTCGAGGAGTACCCGCCCGCCGAGGAAGGGCCGGGCGCCCGCGAGAGCGCGGCCCAGGTCCATGTGCCCGGCGCCCGAGAGGCCGACCAGGCCCAGGACCTCCCCGGCCCTCAGTTCCAGGGTGACCGCTCCCGTGCCGACGGTCCGTGCGCCGTCCAGGACGAGGACGGCGGGGCCGCCCGCGGGGCCGGCAGCGGGGTGGTGGCGGGTCAGTTCCGCGCCGAGGATGTCGTGCATCAGCCGGGCGCGGCTGTGGCCCGCGAGCGGGCCGTGGCTGACGAGCCGGCCGTCGCGCAGGACGGCGAAGGCGTCCGCGACCTGGTACACCTCCTCCAGGCGATGGGTGACGTAGAGGATGCCGTGCCCCCGGTCGCGCAGGGCGTGCAGGACACGGAAGAGCCGGGCACAGTCCGCGGCGGGAAGACGGGCGGTCGGCTCGTCGAGGACGACGAGCTTCGCGCGGGCCGCCAGGGCGCGGCCGATGGCGACCAGTGAGCGTTCCGCGGGCCCGAGCCGGGCGATCGGCGTGTCGGGATCGAGGTGTCCGGCGACGGTGCCCAGCGCGTCGGCGCACTGCTCCCGGGTCCGCTGCCAGGAGATCAGTCCCGCGCGGCGCGCATATCCCACGGTCAGGGCGAAGTTCTCGGCGATCGTCATCCACTCCACGAGCCCGAGGTCCTGGTGGATGAAGGACATGCTGCGGGAGGCGGCGTGACTGCCGAGCGGATGCCCGTCCACCGTGATCCGCCCCGCATCGGCGTGGTGGACGCCCGCCAGCACCTTGATGAGCGTGGATTTCCCGGCACCGTTGGGGCCGAGCAGCGCGAGGACGCTGCCGGCCCGGACGTCGAGGTCCACCCCGTCCAGTGCGCGGGTCCCGCCGAACCGCTTGGCCAGCCCGCGGATGCGGACCAGGGGGTCGGCCCCGAACGTCCTGACGGCGTTCGCAGAGGTGTCGGGAGGGTCGTGCACGGACATCTCCGGGGGTCGGCATGGCGATTGCGTCCCGACTTTCGCCAGTGATGCTAGTCGAGCACATCGCGGTATTCCGGATTTGCCGCCTGCCGTGACACCAACGGGTCAGCCGCGCCGGTGGCCTCAGGCGCCGTCGAGTTCCCATTCGGCCCAGATGGCCTTGCCCTGCCGGATGTAGCGCGTACCCCAGCTCTGTGCCACCTGGGCCACGAGGAACAGTCCCCGGCCGCCCTCATCGGTGGTGGCCGCCCGACGCAGGTGCGGAGCGGTGTTGCTGGTGTCGGAGACCTCGCAGATCAGGGTACGGTCGCGCAGCAGACGTACGCGGATGGGCCCGGAGCCATGGCGGATGGCGTTGGTGACCAATTCGCTCAGCACCAGTTCCGCGGCGAAGGAGGCCTCCTCGAGCCCCCAGTCGGCCAGCTGCCGCAGGGCCCAGGCGCGGACCTCGCTGACGAGGGAAGGGTCGGCGGGCAGGTCCCGGGTGGCGATCCGATGAGGGTCCACAGCGTGGGTACGGGCCACGAGCAGGGCGATGTCGTCATGGGGGTGGGCCGGCGCCACCGTGTTCAGGACCACCTCGCAGATCTCCTCGGGTGTACGTCCCGGATGGGCCAGGGCGTCGCGCAGCCGGTCGAGGACCAAGTCGACGTCGCGGTTCCGGTCCTCGATGAGTCCGTCGGTGTAGAGCACCAGCCCGCTGCCCTCGGGGAGGTCGATCTCGGCCGCTTCGAACGGCAAGCCACCCAGGCCCAGCGGGGGCCCGGCGGGCAGGTCGGGGAAGGACACCGTGCCGTCGGGGCCGACCAGGGCCGGGGGAGGATGACCGGCCCGGGCCATGGTGCACTGCTGTGTGGTCGGGTCGTACACGGCGTACAGGCAGGTTGCGCCGATGATGCCCGAGTCTGCTGCGGCGGGGTCCTCCCGGTCGAGGCGTCCCACCAGGTTGTCGAGGTGGACGAGGACTTCGTCCGGCGGGAAGTCGAGTTCGGCGAAGCTGCGTGCGGCGGTGCGCAGCCGGCCCATGGTGGCGGCGGAGAGCATGCCGTGGCCGACGACATCGCCGACCAGGAGGCCGACACGGGTGCCGGAGAGGGGGATGACGTCGTACCAGTCCCCGCCCACGTCGGACTCCGCGGGCAGATAGCGGTGCGCCACCTCGACGGCGTCCTGGTCGGGCTGACCGTGCGGGAGCAGGCTGCGCTGCAGGGCCAGCACCATGGTGCGCTCGCGCGTGTAACGCCGGGCGTTGTCGATGGACAGGGCGGCGCGGGTGGCGAGGTCATGGGCGAGGGAACGGTCGTCGTCACCGAAGGGCGCGGGATCCTGCCCGCGGTAGAAGGCGGCCACGCCCAGGATGACGCCGCGGGCGACCAGGGGGACCGCGATGAGGGAGTGGACGTGGGTCAGCAGCTCCTCGGTGTGCTCGGGGTCGTGGGCGAGCCAGCCCGCGGCGGTCTTCAGGTCCGGTTCCAGCACCGCCTGGCCGCTGCTCAGACAGCGCAGTTGCGGAGTGGTCGGGCCGTAGTCGACGCTTTTGCCGACCGGGTGGAACGGACAGTCGTCGCGGATGCCGTGGACCACCGTTCGGCACAGGTCGGTGAGGGGGTCGGCGGCCTCTTCACCGCGCAGTACGGCCTCGGGCAGGTCGATCGTGACGTAGTCGGCCAGGCGCGGCACGGCTGTGTCGGCGAGCTCCTGGGCGGTACGGCGTACGTCCAGGGTGGTGCCTATGCGCGTGCTCGCGTCGGTCAGCAACTCCAGGCGGCGGCGCGCGGCGAGGGCGTACCGCCCCACGTGCGGCTCGCCCACCAGTACGAGCCCTCTCGCCTGGGGCGTGGAGCCGGGACCGCCCGCCGTGTCGCCGGGCCGGCCCCCTGTTCCGCCTCTGCCGGGCGTGTCGGGCCGACCGGGCACGAGGCCGGGCGCCGCGACGCGGGGAGCGGCCCCGGGCGGCGGGACGGCGGAGGCGGCGGCTTGGGCGGGGAGGCGCTGTGGCTCCTCGGCCGACCGCGGGACGATGAGGGGCTCGTGCGGTGCGGGGCCGGGCAGGACGGCCTCGATGGCGAAGCCCTCCACCCCGGTGGCACTCTTCACCGGACGGCTCACCAGTGTGACGCACCTGCCGTCGGACAGGGGAACGCGGACAGCGGCAAGCTGCGCGCAGGAGATCAGCTCGGCGGCCTCTTCCATGAGGATCGCCTGGTCATGAGTGCGCAGCTCGAGCGCCAGGTCGCCGACCACGACGCTGTGATGAGGGCCGGCGGCGGTTTCGGCCGTGGTGCCCAGATAGGCCCGCAGCAGGGCGCGCTCACGTTCGGAACTCTGTGCCAGCAGCCGCCTCTCGATGGCGTGGGCCGCCCTGCGTATCACGGTGGCCAGCGCCGGGTCCTCGGCGCTGCGTGGATAGCCGAAGCACAGGACGCCTTCGATGCGGCCGCTGACCGGGTCGCGGACGGGCAGCGCGCGGCAGGCGTTTCCCTGGGAGCGCTCCGCGAAGTGCTCCGCGCCGTAGACATGGATGAGCTGCCGCTCCGCCAGGGCGAGACCGATTCCGTTGGTGCCGGCGTACTGCTCGGCGAAGACGAATCCGGGCTCGCGCTGGAACGCCGGGAGGCTTCTGGCCAGCGACGCCTCTCCGAAGCGGCGCAGGAGGACCGTCCCGGTCGCATCGGCGACGGAGATGTTCATCTTGCTGCCGGCGAACCAGGCCTGCAGCCGGTCGAGCACCGGCACGGCCGCTCGGACGATACGGGCATCACACTCGACGTCGGCCCGGAAGGGAGGACTGGACTGGTCGGGCGAGAGCCCCAGGGCCCGGCAGCGCTGCCACGAGTTCGAGATGGCGGTGCGCACGCAGGCCTCGACCGGCTCCCCCTCCAGGAAATGCTCACGAGAACGGGCGAGCCCCGTGCCGTCTGTCGCACGCGCCATCGGTTTTGCTTTCCCACCGGCCCGAACCATGCTTCGCCTCACTCGCGACTGCAAGAGTCCGTTTTTCCAAAACCATATGACATAGATGAGAATACGGACATTAGGTGCGTGCAGTCACAGGACGGCGACCGGATTGACGGGCGAACCCGTCCCGCCCGGGACGTTCAGCGGCGCCACGACGAGCAGGAACTCATGCCGTCCCGCCTCCGCCGTCGCGGCCGACAGCGCCTCCAGATCCAGGTTGTCCAGCAGCGGCACGCCCATCGCGGCGACGACCAGGGCATGGACGGGCGAGTGCACGCCGTCGACGGGTGAGGGCCGTACGTCACTGTCGCCGTCGCCGCCGAGCAGCGCGATGCCACGTTCTGCCAGCAGCGGTACGGCGTCCACGTGGAAGCCCGCGCTCGCCGTGTCCGGGTCCCAGGCGCCGAGGTCCCTGCGGCGGCGGACGTGCCCGGAGCGCAACAGCACCGCGTCGCCCTCGCCGATCCTCACGCCGAGCGCCTTCTCCGCAGTGATGACGTCCTGCGCATGTGCCGCCTGCCCCGGCTCCAGCCAGCGGATCCCCAGTACGGCGGGGAGGTCGAGGAGAACTCCCCTCGTGACCAGGGGACCGAGCGCCGACACCGCTCCGAACCGGGCACCTGCCGCGCCGACGACGTCCTTTGCCGTCCGCCCGTCGTAGAGCCGCCCCCGATAGGCCACGTGGCACAGGGCGTCGAGATGGGAGACGGCCTTGCCGTGGTAGTCGGCGGCGATGAAGTCCTTGTGGGTGGAGGGTTCCGGGCTCTGGACGTCACCGAGATCGGTCATGTGGTGCAGAGCGGGCCTGGGGTTGTCGGGGCCGGGCAGGGTGTTCCAGGGCAGCGCCAGCGGGACGACCTGCCCGGACCGCACCGTGGCCGTGGCCCGCCGTACATGCTCCGCGGTCACCCGGTTCCAGGCACCGCGGTCGGCCGGGCTCCAGCGGCCCCATGTGCGGACCGCCTCGAAGAGCGCGTCGAACTCCCGACGGGAGACGGCAGGCCCGTGGCCGGCACCGGTCGGCCCCGGATCCGGGCCATTCGCGGAGCTCGGGCTCATTCGTGCTCACCGTTCCCAGCGTCGACGCGCCCCCGGCGACGGGGCACCGGTCCGACGGCCGGGATACCGCCACGCGCGCCCGTCGACCGGATTCCCAGCTTGGCACGACCCGCACCGAATCGCCGGTTCACAACTCCGTCGGCCGAGACCCGAGCGAGAGGTGTTCGGCCACGCGGTGCCTGGTCACGGGGGCCCACGGACGGACCGTGCACGAGAACGAAGACCGGCTGCCTGTGACGACGCTGCCCCGCACGCCGTCCGAGATGCGACAACCTCGGCCCACAGCAGAAGGCCCTGCCCGGCGGCCTGTTGCTGACTAGGCGAGGCTGCTGCGGACCTGGCGGTACGCGGCCGCTGGGTCCGCGGCACGTGTGACTGTCCGCCCCACGACGACGTGCGAGGCACCGGCGGCGATAGCGGCGCGTGGCGTTCCGGGACGGGCGTGCTCGGCCGGAGAGTCACCCCAGTGCGTTCCGCAGGCCGAGACGTCCTGAGGCGAGGTGATCAGAACGGGGCGGCATAGGCGCTGCCGGGCTCGCCCGGGATCCGTATCTCCCCGTTGCCCTCCGGGCCCTCGTCGGCAAGGCGCCGGTTTCCGCCGGCCAACATCTTGCCGCCCTGGGCCTGGACCCGGCTCAGGGCGCCTCGCGGCGCACAGCACGGGGTGCCCCGATCTCGGCGGCGGCGCCGCACTGCCCACCACGGACGACCTGCGCGCCCGCGCGTGCCGCCCTCGGAACATCGGCGCCGACGTGCCCGGGCGCACCGTGGCGTTGTCAGTGGAGGGTGCCGGTGAGGCCGAGGTCGTGGGCGACCTGAGCGAGGGAGCGGTCCTGCTGGCGCGTGTAGAGGTCGAAGGGGTCGAGGACGTCGCGGCCGATGGCGCCGGAGAGCCAGGCGGCGTCGTAGGCGGTGCCCTGCCGGTCGTTGTCGCGAGTGCCCTCGCCGCTGAGGTCGGACTGGAAGATGCCCGCGGCGGAGCGGGGCAGGAAGTCCTCGTAGACGATGGGCTCCGCGCGCACCCACCCTTCGCGCACGAGATCGTCGAGATCCGCGGGCGGGCTGCCGTCGCGAGGGTGGTCGAGGCTGAGCCGGTACGTGAAGTAGGCCAGCCCCTCGATGGCGAGTTCCCGTTCGCTTCCGGGCATGTAGCGCTCCCACACGGCGCGCGCGATGTCGCCTCGGGGCTCCGAGGGGTGCTGGGACGCCTGTTCGTCGACGCGGCCGAGGAGTTCGTCGTACAGGGCTCGGCCTTTGCGCGTGAGGGCGATGCCGCGGGCCTCGACCTCGCCGAAGCGGACCCGCAGCGCGCCGCGGATGATGCTGCCGTCCGGGGTGCGCATCGCGCGGGGTTCGGCCAGGGCCCGGAAGGAGGTCTGCCGCAGCAGCACATCGGGGCCCTTCCAGGCCGGCGGGCCCTGGATGGTGTCGATCATCTCGATGCCGCGCTCGGTCATACGGCGGTACAGCTCGTCGATGTCGAGGACGCGCGGGGTGAGGTGGTTGATGTGCGTGCTGCGTACGCCCCCGATGTCCGCGGCGACGGCGGAGATCCGCTCCAGCGTCTCGTACCAGGCCTTGTCGACCGGCTCGGGGGACAACTCGAATGCCCGCACGGCCAGGTGGAGGAAGCGTTCGGCCTCGTCCTCGGGCAGTTCCCGCTCGGCGGCGGCCCGGTCGGCCAGGGTCAGCAGCTCGGGGGGAAAGAGTTCGCGGCCTGCGAGGAAGTTTTCCAGGCGCGAGCGCAGGTCGGCGTCGAAGAAGCGGGGGTCGGCGGGGGTGAGCATCGAGGTGAACACCCGGAAGGGGTTGCGTGCCAGTTCCTCGTCGTCGATGGGCCGGAACGCGGTGGAGACGACGGGGACGGCGCTGGCGGCGGCCTCCCGCAGGTCGTAGAAGCCGACCGGGTGCATGCCGAGGGCGGCGAAGACGCGGGCGACCTGTTGCAGTTCCCGCGGTGTGCCGACCCGGATGGCGCCGTGGCGCTCGGCGGTCACCCGGCCGATGGATCCGAGGCGTTCGGCGTCGGCTCCCCGCGCGCGCAGGACGTCCTCGTTGACCTCGCGCGAGACGTCCACCAGCGTGGTGTAGGCGGGCACCTCCCGCCCGTACATCTGCGACAGCCGCGCGGCGAACGCGGCCCGCAGCTGCCACTGACTGATCGTCGACATGGTTCGGCCTTTCGATCGGGATTCACACCACGTGAGCCGTCGGTATGCGTGTGCCACGTGAGGCATCGTCGATCACATCACCTGAGGCATCGTTGGTCACACCACGTGCGCTTCGGGGCGTCGCGCATGACCTCGCCGACCATGGGCGCCTGCAGGAAGCCGGGCAGCTCACCGGAGCGGCCGATCAGCGCGTTGTGGTCCGGTGACCTCGTGCAGGCCCGTCCTGCCGGCCGGGGTCGGCCGGCCCGAACGGCAGTTTGTCGTCGCTGTTGTGGAAGCGGGCGGTCGAGGAGAAGTCGATGGTGAACGGGACGCGCAGGGGCGGGCGGCGCGAGCGGCACGGTGAAGGCCAACTGCCCGTGTGGGTGGCGATGGTGACACAGGCCCGGGTCGCGCCCTGTGCGTATCCCTGGACGACCGGCCCGGGTCGGGCGTGCCCGGCGGCGAGGGAGTGCGCGGCGGACAAGACCGTCGGCGCTTCCCCGGCGGCGTTTCACAGCAGATCGCCGCGCTGGAGAAGTGCCACCGGCATCGCGTCGGCGTCCGTCCCCCAGCGAGTCCGGCCCGTGGCGATGTCAGTGGTGACTGCAAGGCTGGCCACATGGACAGGAACGATGAGCAACTGCTTCGCGGCCGGGTCTACGGTCAGGACCACGACCAGCCGGGCCCGCGGCCGGGACGCCGGTACGCCGAACTGGTCGGCGGGCCGTTGGACGGGCTGCTGCTCGACATAACCGGCTGGACGCGGGCCGAGCTCGGCGCCCGTGCGGCCCTCCCCACCGAGCTGGGGCAGTTCGGCGCCGGCGGCCGGGCGATGTACGCCCCACGCCCCGGCGACCCCCGCCACTTCGACTGGGACGGAGACGCACCGTGACGACTGTGGGCCGGTCACGGCGGCACCGCTCGGCGGGGTGAACGTCCCGCGCCCGGTGGACCGGCGCCGCCGAGGACTTACGCGTCGCGTCGGCGGCGGCCTCAGGACGTGGCCCGGGCCAGCGCCGTCAGGGATTCGTAGTCCCAGGTGAGCGCGCCGGAGCGGAGGTCGGAGGTGACAGCGTCGAGCCATGCGAGCTCCGCGGTCAGTACGGCACGGCGGTACTCGTCCTCCAGCATGGTGACGCGCGGCAGTGCCAGTCGCCGCGCTCCCTCGGCAGCGGCCTTCAACTCGGCGAGCTGCGCGCGTACTTGGGCGGCGCGAGCGGACAGATCGGCCTCCGCTTCCCACGGCAGCAGGATCATGGTGAAGGAGAGCGCGGCGGGGAACTCCGGGTAGTCCGCCCACGCCGCCTCGCCCAGCTCCGGCCAGGGTGCCTCACTCGCCGCGGAGAGTGCCGTGGAACTCGCCCGTGCCCTGCGGGACCTGCCGCACCCGCGAGCCTTCGCCGACTACGAGCACGCCCGCCGCGCCCGGGTCGAGCGGGTGATCGCCCAGGCCGCCCGCACCAACAGCGGGAAAACCGCCGGACCGGCCGGCCGGGTGTTCCGGGACGCCCTCCTGCCGCTGTTCGCCCGCCTCGCCACTCCCGAGAAGATGGCCTGGCAGTACGACCACCGGATCCACCGGGAGACCCGCCGCCTGAGGAACGGGATCCGCCACGTGACGACCTTCTCGACGTCTGCAGGCGCCGGTGCGAGCATGTCGATGTCGGCGTCGGCCGCGAAGTGCCGGTGCAGCAGGCCTTGGGCGACTCCCGCCTCGGTGGTGGCCACCCGTCCGGTCGACCGGACGCCCTTGCGGCTGGGCGCGGACCGGCAGACAGTACTTGGGCGCCGTGCCTGCGCCTGGCGCGCACCCTGCGGCTGTCCGGCCCGGCAGATCACCGTGAGGGGCTGGGCCGCCCGGGCCACTACCGAGGAGTCGTCACGTGAGGGTCGTCATCACCGGCGGGTTCGGTTTCCTGGGACGCGGGCTCGCCACCGCGTTGCTGCGGACGCGGACGTTCGGTGGCGCACCGATCGAAGGACTGGTGCTCGCCGACCGCACCGTGGAGCCCGGCTCACCACCGGTGACCGACCCCCTCGTGGACGTCGTACACGGCGACCTCATCGACCGGCTGGACGAGGTGTTCGCGCGGCCGGTGGATGTGCTCTTCCATCTCGCCGCCGCGGTGTCGGCCGAGTGCGAGGCCGACGTGGACCTCGGCATGCGCGCCAACGTGGACACCACCCGCGCCCTGCTCGACGCCGCCCGGGCACAGACGGCCACCGGAGGGCCGTCGCCGAGGATGGTGTTCTCCAGCAGCCTCGCCGTGTACGGCGGCGGCCCCGGGCTGCCCCTGCCCCCGGTGGTCGATGAATCGACTCTGCCCCTGCCGCAGTCGAGTTACGGAACGCAGAAGCTCATCTGCGAGCATCTGATCGCCGACTACACCCGCCACGGCTTCCTCGACGGACGCATCGCCCGCCTGATGACCGTCTCGGTACGGCCCGGGAAACCGAACGCCGCCGCATCCGGTTTCCTGTCCGGCATCATCCGCGAACCGCTGGCGGGGCTGCCGGCGACCTGCCCGGTGCGCCCCGGCCTCCGGGTGGCCCTGTCCTCACCACGCCGCACGGTCCACGGACTGCTCCGCATCGCCGAGGCCGAGCGTGGCACCGGGCCCGGCCGGCTCGACGGCACGGCGCCGGTCAACCTTCCCGCGCTCACGGTCTCGGTCGCCGAGATGCTCGCCACCCTGCGGCAGGTGGCCGGCGACGCCGTCGCCGACCTCGTGAGCATCACACCCGACCCGGCCGTCGAAGCGATCGTGGCCTCATGGCCCGCCGTTTTCGACAACACACGCGCCGCCGCACTCGGCCTTGAGCCCGAGGCCGGCTTCCGGTCGGTCGTCGAGGACTACATCGCCGAGCACGCCGACGCGGTCCGCAACGACCTTCCCTCGCGGCAGGCAGAGCGCCGAGATTCGTGATCATGCGAGAATTCCGGTCACGGTGCCGACGCTGAACCAGACGGTCCCCGGTGCCGACCCCACCACGAGGAGGGTCGCGATCATGCGTGAACTGGCCGAGACGGCACGGCAGTGGGCGGCTCAGGGACGTACCGGCGTCCTCGCCCGCCCCCTCACCGAGCGGGGCTTCGGCCCCCGGCGCCCTGCTGACGCCGTCCTGATCGACCAGGACGGGCGCTGCCACGGCACGCTCTACCGCGGTGCGTTCGACGCGTATCTCGCGGCGGAGGCCGCTGCCCTGCCCGCGGACCACACCGCGGGCGTACGCGAGGTGTCCGTCCACGACGACCAGGTGGAGCGGGCGGGCCTGACCTGTGGTGGTCAGGCCGAAGTGCTGCTGCAGTCCCTGCACACGGTTCCCGCCCGCTGGTGGGACCTGCTGGCGGAGGGAGCCGACGCCGCGCTGATCACCCGTCTGGACGCGGCGCGGACCCGGGTGACCAGCACCGTGGCGTCACCCGCGCCGGAAGGTGGCGGCGGGCCCGCCGAGGCCGTCGAACGCGCTCGGGAGCTGCTCAGCCGCCGCCGCGTCGGCCGGGACCTGCGCTCCGCGGACGATGGACTCGTCCTGATCGAGACGTACCCGGCCGTACCCCATCTGGTCATCGTGGGAGGCGGCGAACTCGCCGAGCTGCTCGCCGCGCAGGCCCGCCTGCTGGACTGGCACGCCACGGTGGAGTCCGCCGCAGAGGACTGCGTCCGGCTGCTCGCCCAGCGTCCGGCCGCCGCCTGCTTGGTCGTCCTCAGCCATGAACCGGACGTCGACGTCCCCGTGCTGTCCGCCGCGCTGACCACCGGCATCCGCTACGTCGGTGCGCTGGGCTCACGCCATACCCAGGCCCGCCGTGCCGCGGATCTCACCAAGTCCGGACTCGACGAGGAACTCCTCGGGCGCATCCACGGCCCCATCGGCCTCGACCTGGGCGCGCGCACCCCGGCCGAGACGGCACTGGCCATCTGCGCCGAGGTGCTCGCCGCCCTCGACGGCAGCGAGGTCCGCGTGGTGCGCGAGGGCGCCGGGCCGAGCGACGCCTGACCGGACCTCCATCCATGCATCTGCGCGACGGGTCCTGCTCGCGTACTGCCCGCGTTGCGCGCTCAAGTCGGCGCCGGGGCGTTGTCGTCGGGATCGATCTCACCCCGGCGATGCTCACGGCCGCGAGGCGCGAAGGCCGTACGGCGGACGGCGCCCTGCTGCTGGCCGACGCCTGCCGGCTGCCGCTGCCGGCAGGCGCGGTGGACGGCGTGTTCAGTGCGGGCCTGATCAATCACGTCCCCGACCCCGCGGCGGCGCTGCGCGAGTGGGTCAGGGTGACCGCTCCCGGCGCTGTACTGCTCCTCTACCACCCCTCCGGCCCTGCCGAACGCGCCGCCCGCCATGGACGTCCACTCGACCCGGCCGCCCCACTGGCCGAGGAGAACCTCCGGCCCGCTCTGGAGGCGGCGGGCTGGGACCTCGCCTGCTACGAGGACGCGCCCCGCCACTCCCTGGCGTTCGCGGTCCGTGTCGACGGATGAGCTGTGCCGCTCACGATCGGCGGACTCGCTAGTCTGCTCGGCGTGTCCGACGACATCACACAAGCGCGACGTGACGACAGGCCCGAGGAATCCCGGCGGGTGCGCCTGAGCCGGACATTCGACGAAGAGGCGGAGCTGTACGACCGGGCCAGGCCGGGATACCCGCAGGAGCTGTATGACGACTTGGCGGACCTCGCCGGTGCCCGCCCCGGCAGCCGTGTACTGGAGGTGGGCTGCGGGACCGGCCAGGCGACGGTGCCCCTGGCACGGCGGGGGTGTCGGATCACAGCCGTCGAGGCGGGGCCGAGCATGGCCGCGCTCGCCCGCCGCAACCTGGCCGGGGCCGGGGCGGTAGAGGTGGTGACGGCCGAGTTCGAGAAATGGCCGCTGCCTGACGAGCCGTTCGACGCGGTCGTCTCGGCGACGGCGTTCCACTGGATCGACCCGGCGGTCCGGATGGCCAAGGCCGCCGACGCGCTGCGTCCCGGTGGCGCGCTCGCTGTGGTGCGCACCCAGCATGTGCGGGGCGGAAGCGAGGAGTTCTTCGTGGAGGTCCAGCGCTGTTACGAGCGGTTCGACCCCGGGACGCCGCCCGGGCTGCGGCCTCCCGAAGCCGCCGACATCGACGGCTCGGACCATGTGGAGGAGGTGGTGCGCAGCGGCCGCTTCGGCCCCACCGTGTTCCGCCGCTACGAGCGCGAGCTCACCTGCACCACGGGGGACTACCTCGAACTGCTGCGCACCTACTCCGGCCACCGCGCTCTTCCGGAGGCCGCCAGGACCGGACTGCTGGACTGCGTCGCGGCTCTGATCGACCAGCGGTACGGCGGCCGGGTGACCAAGCGTTACCTCATCGATCTGGGCGTGTCGCGGCGTCGGTGACCGTCCTCGACGGCGCGCCCGGTGGTGGGTGTCAGGTGCGCAGGAGTCGTAGGTCTATCGCGTCGGCCATGGCCTTCATGCCCTCGTCGTCGGGGTGGATGTGGTCGCCCGAGTCGTACGCCGGGTTGAGTGCGGCCGGGTTAGCGGGGTCACGCATCGTCCGGTCGAAGTCGATGACGCCGTCGAAGGCGCCGCCGGTGCGGATCCACTGGTTGACGCTCTGGCGGATCGCCTCGGCGGCAGGCGTGTAGTACCCGTTGCCCTCGTCCGGCATGAGGGTCGCGCCGATGACGCCGACGTGGGCGGCGTGCGCCTCGTCGATCAGGGTGCGATAGCCGTCGATGAGGTCCTGGGCGGTCAGCGGCCGGCCATCGGGCCCGGCGTTGTTGCCGATGTCGTTGATGCCCTCGAAGAGGATCACGTCCTTGACGCCCGGTTGGCCCAGGGCGTCATGCCCGAACCGCTTGAGGGCGCTGACGCCCTGCCACAGGTTCGGGACGTCCGTGAGGACCCGGTTGCCGCCGATGCCGGCGTCGACGACGCTCAGCCTCTGCGGACCCGGTCCGGCGCCCAAGCGGCGCCCGAGGAAGTCGGGCCACCGGCTGTAGGTGCCGGTCGAGGAGTGGTAGCCGTCGGTGATGGAGTCCCCGAAGGCGACGACGGTGCCCCGCGCGGTCGATGCCACGACGTCCAGCCCTGCCAGGTAGTACCAGGAGGTCGTGGTGGTGCCGAACGCGGCGGCGCTGTCGTCACCGGCGTGGTTGCCGGAGGTGAGGTAGGTGGTGTCGAACGCGTCGGAGTGCCAGGTCGACATCCCGGTCGTACCGGGCACGTAGAGGCTGACGAGCAGGTTCTCCCCGGCGCCGACCGAGATCGGTACGACGTCGCTGACCGCCTCTTCGCCGGCAGGGATCGTGATGTGGCGGGATCCGCCAAAGGTGATGTTCCGCGTGGTGCCGCGCGTCGCCTCGCCGCCGCTCGCCTGGACGGCCAGGTCGACAGCGCTGACGTCGAGCGGGGTGGTGCTGTACCGGTTGGACAGGGTGATGCGGGCGCCCGAGCCCGAGACGCTGCTGTGCACCACCATCCGGATGGTCTGGTCGGTGAAGGACGGGCCGCCGGTCGTCATGCTGGGCGACCAGGCGCTGACCCGTGTGCCCTTGGCCTGTGACGCGGACGTGGCGGCCTTCGCCGTCTGCGCGGTGCTCAGCGGAACTGCCGTCAGGGCCAGGCCGGTCAGCGCTCCGAACACGGACAGCAGGGTTCTACGATGCCGTCGGCGAGCCACCGCTGAGCTTCTCTTCTTCGGGGACATGGTCGTTCTCTCCGCTCTTCTCGTGGTCCGCACCGTCAGCCGAAGGTGCCCAGCGTGACGGACTCACCGGGCTTGAGGCTGATCCTTCGCGATGTGCCGCCCGCGAAGACGGTCGTGGCACGGCCGCCGACGCTCCTCAGCGTCGCCTGCGTGACCTTGCCGTTCTTCCATCTGAGGTCGGCCACGAAGCCGCCGCGGACTCCGACCCCGGACACCGAGCCGGATGCCGCCCACGCGGACGGCAGGGCGGGCAGCAACTCGACGTGACCCGGCCGTGAGTAGAGCAGCATCTCGATGATCGCGGAGGGGGTGCCGAAGTTCGCGTCGATCTGGAAGATGCCGCGGCCTTGTCCCATGTCCATGATGTCGAAGAGGTTCGGCGCGGTGCCGTTGCTGCCGTTCACCGACGGCTTGAGGTTGTTGACGACGAGCTGGTAGGCGTTCTCCGCGTTCTTCAGCCGCGACCAGCACAGGCTGCGCCAGGCGTTGGACCAGCCGTAGCTGTTCATGCCGCGCGCGGTCAGGAGGGCCGTCGCGCCGGCGAGGATGTCCTTCGGCGTGGAGTCGTCCGGGCGGATCCGGTCGCCGGGGAAGAGGCCGATGAGCGGGGACAGGTGGCGGTGGGTGGTCTCGCCGAGGTTCTCGGGCGACATCCACTCCTCCAGCCAGCCGGTCCTGGGGCTGACCACGGGCAGGTACAGGCGCCCGCGCAGACCGTCGATGGTCGCGCTGTAGGAGGCGTCCCTGCCGAGCACCTGGGTCGCGGTGTGGTAGTTGCCGAAGAGGTTCCACACCAGTTCCTGCGCGTAGGTTATGCCCTTGGCGTCCAACGGCCCCTGCTCGGGCGACCAGTCGCTGTCGGCGATCAGGACCTCGCGCGAGGCTCCGGATGCGTCGGTGACGGTCGTGGTGATGAGGCGGGCCTCCCAGAACTCCACGGCACCCTTGATGAGGGGGTAGATCTTCTCGAGGTAGGCGAGGTCCTGGGTGTACTCGTAGTGCTCGAACAGGCTCTGGCAGAGCCAGGCGTTGCCGGCCGGATGCCACCACCAGCCGCCACCGCCGTACGGGTTCGTGGATATGGCGACGGTCCAACCGGCGAGCTTTCCGTTGGAGTTGCGGTATCTGTTGGTCGGGCTGTTGAACAGCCGCTGTGTGGAGTCCGTCCAGGAGGGCAGCTGCGCCAGGCAGTAGTCCGCGAAGGCGTCGAAGCAGCCCGACAGGCCCGCGCGGTCGGCAATCCAGTAGTTCATCTGGACGTTTATGTCGGTGTGGTAGTCGCCCATCCAGTCGGGGTCGTTGCCGTCCAGCCACGGACCCTGCAGGCCCATCGGCAGCGTGCCGCGCGAGCCGGAGATCATCAGGTAGCGGCCGAACTGCAGGTAGGCGGCCTCGAGTTCGGGGTCGGGGACGTCGTCCCGGTAGCGGGCCTGCACCCGTTGCCAGGTGTCCAGCCTGCGCTGTGCGGCGGACGATGTGCCGAGGTCGATGTCCAACTGCTCGAACACTGGGCGGAAGTCGGCGACATGGGTGTGCAGCAGTGTGCTCGCGGAGTTGCCGGCCGCGTTCAGGACCTTGGCCCGTGCCAGGAGCTCCGGAACCAGGGCAGGGTCACGGAACTTCGCGGCCGCGTCCGGCGCGTAGTTGGTGCCGCCGCTGACCACGACGGTGAGGTCCTTGCAGCCGCTGAAGGAGATCGACGTACCGTCGACGGCGATCGTGCCGCTGCCGCTGCGGGCCGTGACGGCGGCGCCGTACTTCAGCCCGTTGGCGAAGGAACCGCCGAACGAGGCGTGGTGCCCGGCGCTGTGGGCGGTGGTCGTCTCGCCGTGAGTGCCGGCGAGGGTCACGGTACCGGTGTAGGTGCCGCCGCCCTGCTGGGAGAAGTACAGGACGATCACGTCGTCGGGGCGGCTGGCGAAGATCTGCCGCTGGTAGGTGACGCCGGACAGGTCGTAGGAGGCGCTGACGAGGCCCTGGGCCAGGTCGAGGGAGCGGCGGTAGTTGTCGACCGAGCCCAGGTCGTGCCCGAGGATGTCGACGGTGAGCTCGGCCAGCAGGGTCAGGGACCCGAAGTCGTCCCGGCCGTAGGGGAACTGGCCGTCGCTCTGCAGGGTGTCGTTGAGGCCGCCGGTCCACAAGGTGGCGTCGCTGATCGTCAGCAGTTCGGTGGCGGGGTCGTTGCTCACGAGTGCTCCGAGACGCCCGTTTCCCACCGGCAGGCCCTGCTGGATCATCGAGTTGGCGGAGCCGGGAGCCTGCCACCACAGCTGGTTCCTCGCGGCGGCGGCCGTGGACAGCAGGGGCGATGAGGTGGGACGGAGGGGGGCCGCCGAGGCGGTGAAGGCGGGCAGACCGCCGAGGGCGGCGGCCGCGCCGGCGGTGGCGGCGAGAGCGAGAAAGCCTCTGCGGCTCGGGTGGTTGTCGCGCGATTCGGTGTGCTCGGTGTGTTCGGTGTCCACGTGGTGCACTCCATGTCGGGGGAACGGCGCATGCGGGGGACGGATACGGGCAGTTGGGCATGCCTGGTCGCCGCGGAACCGGATGGCGGCGGGGCGGGGCGTGGGGGACGTGCCGCCCCGGGCCCCGCGGGGACGGTCAGGCGGACTTGGGTACGTCGATCCTGTCGATGTCAGGGGAGTAGTCCCAGCCGCTGTCGAACGTGATGGTGTTGGAGCCCGCCTTCAGCGCCAACTGGACGCTGACGGTGTCGACCGTGTTCCAGTCGCCCGTGGAGGGGAACCTCAGGCTGGTGCCGTGGCCGCTGTTGGAGTAGACGGTGACCGAGCGGGGATCGCCGCTGACGTAGGCGACGTTGACGGTGTAGATGCCGTCCTTCTTCACCGTGATGTCGTTGAACTGCAGCTTGCTGTCGAGATAGAGATTGCCGACCTTCTTGCCGCCGGAACAGGAGTCGCATCCGGCGACGGAGGCGTTGCCGGTGAGGGTGTTGTCCGCGGACTCGGCCTCGTAGCGGGTGGTGGCCAGTGGGGTGCCGCC
Organism: Streptomyces sp. NPDC002076; assembly: GCF_053593835.1. Taxonomy (NCBI): domain Bacteria; kingdom Bacillati; phylum Actinomycetota; class Actinomycetes; order Kitasatosporales; family Streptomycetaceae; genus Streptomyces; species Streptomyces sp. NPDC002076. The sequence continues at coordinate 104,143 of NZ_JBSFDI010000005.1, read as the reverse complement.
GGGCTTGACGGTGAACAGCCGTGAGCCGTGCGCGGGCAGCGTCGCGGTGATCCTGTTCCGGTACGTGCCGAGGTTCTGGTGGTTCCACAGATCGCGCACGGAGGCCGCGCCGGTGAAGCCGAAGGACGCCCAGTCGGCGGTGACCGAGGCCGACGAACCGCCGAGGTTGAACAGGGCGACGGTGTATGTGCCGTCGGCGTTCCTGGTGTCCCAGACCTGCTGATCGCCGAGCGGTGTGACCGGGCGTGCGACGGGCGAGTCGTTCTGGTCGACGCCGATGACCTCCTGGTTGGTCAGCAGGGAGAGGCCGTAGCTGTCCAGCTTGGTGAGGTCGTCACCGGTGAACAGGGGCGACTTGTTGATGGCCCAGAGCGTCATGTAGCTCTGCCGCTCGGCGTTGGTGAGACCGTCCATCGCGCCGTTGCCGACGTCGATCGCGTCGAGGTCGTTCCAGCCGCCCGGGCCTGCCTCGTGGCTCCACGCGGGAGCGTCGTTCCACCGGTCGTTGACCGAGTTCTCCCAGGTGACAAGGGTGTTGCAGTAGCACTCCACATCGGTGTCGATGCGCCAGCCGTTGGAGTACTTCTTCCAGTCGGCGGCGTGCCCGATGTCGAGCGACCAGGACAGCTCCAGATGGATCGGGCGCCCGGTGCCGGCGATGGCCTGGTGCCAGGCGGCCACGTCCGGGACGTTGTTGTAGTTGTCACCGGACTTGAACGAGCCGGGGCCCACCCCGTCCAGTTTGAGGAAGTCGTAGCCCCAGTCCGCGAGCATCTGCGCCTGCGAATCGATGTACTTCTGCGCGCACGGGTTGTCGAAGTCCAGTTTGTAGGCGCTGTCCCAGCCGTTGGTGGTGCGCAGATCCGGGTAGACGATGTCCGTCGTGGTGCAGCCGGGCGCGTTCCGGATTGGCACCTTGCCGTCGCCGTACGCCCCCTTCTCCAGGCCCACGGGCAGATAGATGCCGGCCTTGAGACCCTTGGAGTGGATGTGGTCGGCGACCGCCTTCATGCCGCTCGGGAACCTGACCGGGTCGGGTGTCTGACGGCCGTACTGGTCGAACTCGGACGTCCAGTTCTTGTCCATCCACCAGCCGGCGTCGATGTTGACATGGTCGTAGCCGTACTTCTTCAGGGTGGCGGCGAGGGCGTCCGTCTGCTTCAGGACGTTCGCCTCGGTGAGGTAGCTGTAGTTGCCGTCCGGGTTCAGGCCCGGGTACTGGGAGGACTGCATGCTCCAGCTGGACCAGCCCATGTACGGCTTGGCCGCAAGGCCGGAGGAAGCGTCGTCCGTGGTCGCGGCCGAGGCCACGGCCGAGCTCGTGGAGTCGGAGGCCGTGGCGCTGGTGGCGGTGGCCGGGACCACCGTGGCGAGTCCGGCCGTGACGGCCAGGACCAGCGTTGCTCGGACGGTGCGGCGCGGGAGGCCGGGGAGGGCTCCGCGCAGGACTCTGTACGGGGATGACCGCATGGGTCGCCTCCTGAGGTGAGGTGAGGGGGAACGTGCGGTGGCACCCGGTGGGGGACGGGCGTAGTTCCGGGCGGGGGAGGGGCGCGGTAGGAGGCCCGACGCCTGAGCGAAGAGGTCGGATGGCCGGACCGCGGTGGGCGGCCGCCCGACGTGCCGGGCCGGCGGCTCAGCCCTCGCCCGAGCCGATGGGGAACCCGCTGATGAACCGGCGCTGCACGGTGCAGCACATCAGGGGCGCGGGGATCGCGGTCATGAAAACCCCTGCCGCGAAGAGGTCGGATGGTGCGGGCGGCTGCGGCTCTGCAGCGTCATCGCTACTCCTTCTCACATGCCCGATCCCATGAAGGACTGGATGGCGGTGGCCGCGGCCCCTCGCGCCCACTCCTCGAAGGGCAGGGGTCGTGTCACCAGGTCGCACTGTGCAGCGGTGCCGAAGGCGGACGCGGCGAACGCGTCCCGGATGCCCTCGGCGACCAGGTCGTAGGCGGCCAGGCCCTCTCCGGAGATGACCACCCGCTCGGGGCCGAGGATGTTCACCAGAAAGCCGATGGCCTTGCCGATGGCTTCACCGGCTCGCGCATAGACCGCTCTGACACCGGGGTCCCCGCCGTGGGCCAGCTCCAGTGCCTCGGTCGCATCGGTCACTTGCTCGCCCGTGGCCGCGCGGACTGCGCGGAGTATCGCCGGATCCGCCGCGATGGCCTCCACACACCCTCGGTTGCCGCAGTGGCAGAGCGGGCCCATCGGATCGAGCGCCAGATGCCCGATCTCACCGGCCACGCCGTGCGCGCCCGACACCACCTGCCCATGGACCACCAGACCGCATCCGATGCCGGCGCCCACGGTCACCAGGGCGAAGTCCGAGAGACCGACTCCGGCCCCGAACCAGTGCTCGGCGACCGTGAGCGCCCGCACGTCGTTGTCGACCGTGACCGGTAGCCCGGTCGCGGTCCCGGCGATCTCGGCGAGCGGTACGTCCCGCCACTCCAGGAAGGGCGAGTAGCGGACCACACCGTCCGCGCGGTCCACGTCCCCCGAGATCGCGATGCCCAGGCCCCGCACCTGCACACCGAATCCGTCGGCCTCCGTGAGCAACTCCTGTACCAGCGCGGTGATGACGGGGAGCACCGCCTCCGGCTCACGGCCCGTGAGCCGGACGTGCCGGGACAGCCGGACACGGCAACACAGGTCGGCCAGTACGGCGATGATCTCGTCGCCTGTCACCTTGATCCCGATGAACAGCGCCCTTCCCCCGTCCACCCACACCAGGTTGGCCGGACGCCCCACCGCCGGAGGCGCCTCTTCGTCCACGCCCTCGACCAGATAGCCGAGTTCCATCAGCGGACGCACCGCCTTGGTCACGGCGGCCGGAGAGAGCTGGGTCCGCCGTCCCACCTCGGCCCGAGTGAGCGGACCGTGGGAGAGCAGCGTGGTGAACACGAGTGAAGCGGCCGGCGTCATGTCCGGGGCCGCCTGATGGGAGGGGGCCGAGCGCATGGCCGGAAACTTAGAGAGGTTCTTTTTCTCTGTCAATGAAAAAAGCAGATGTCTTTGTATAGGTGGGAGTTAGCGGCAGTTGAGGAATGAAACGAAGGTATATGGCGCGAGTTGATGCTCTTTGCAAGCCGCGAGCGATGGGCGTCTGTCAATGGCTGCGGTGGGCCGGTGTGCCGTCAGTGCCGTGAGGGGGCCACTCGTCTTTGTTGGAACGTCCTGACAAACCTATTGACACGACCTCGGGGGCGTTTCATGGTGCGGGTGAACTGGAGCGCGCTAATGGCGCGCTCCAGTCGTCCGCCCGCGAGATGTACCGCGTGCTGCGGCCAGGCCCGGCGGGCGGCTGCTGGTCGCGGAGTTCCGTCCGCCGAAGAGCCGTATCGGCCGGCACCTGGTGCACGGCGGAACCGGCCGTGCCATGGCGCACAACCGGGTGATCTGCTGGACACCCTCGGCACGGACGCGGGCTTCGAACTGATCGGGCGGGGCGACCTGCGGCCGTGGCTGTCCTACGTACAGGCGAAGCGGTCGCGGTAGTGCCAGGGCGCCGACCCGACACGCGGGATGGTTCCCGGGGTGCGTGCGCGACTCGAACGGGCTGCCCGAACCACCCTCAGCAGGGCACGTCCTACGGCAGCTGCTGCTCCGCCCAGATGGTCTTGCCCGTGGCGGTGTACCGCGTGCCCCAGCGCTGGGCGACCTGCGCGACGAGGAACAGGCCTCGCCCTCCCTCGTCGGTGGTGCGGGCGCGGCGCAGACGGGGGGAGGTGTTGCTGGCGTCCGACACCTCGATGATGAGGTTCCGTTCGTGGATCAGACGCAGGTTGATCGGCCCGTAGGCATGCGTGATGGCGTTGGTGATCAGCTCGCTCACGATCAGCTCGGTGCTGAAGGCGAGGTCCTCCAGACCCCACTCCGCCAGGCAGCGGTCGGTGTTGTCGCGCGCCTCGTGCACCGCCCGGGGATGGGCGGGCACCTCCCAGGAGGCCACCCGGTCGGAGGGGAGGGCGCGCGTGCGGGCGATGAGGAAGGCGACGTCGTCCTGCGGACGGTCCGGCAGAAGAATGCGGACCATCGTGTCGCAGATCTCCTCCAGCGGCCGGTCGGGGTGGGCGAGGGCGAAGCAAAGTCGCTCGAAGCCGACGTCGACATCGCGGTCAGAGGCCTCGATCAGCCCATCGGTGTACAGGGCGACGACGCTGCCCTCCTCCAGTTCGATCTCTGCCGACTCGAAGGGCAGACCGCCCAGTCCCAGCGGGGGGCCGGCCGGGATGTCGGGCAGTTCGACCGGCTCGCTGAGGTGGGCGATGGCAGGGGTGGGGTGTCCGGCGCGCGCCACGTTGAGTTTCCGCGAGATCGGGTCGTAGACCGCGTAGACGCAGGTCGCGCCGATCACCATCGGCCCGTGCTCGGCCGCTTCCGCCTCATCGGCCAGGCGCAGGACGAGATCGTCGACATGGGCGAGAAGCTCCTCGGGGGGCAGATCCATGTCGGCCAGTGTCTGTACCGCCGCACGCAACCGGCCCATGCTGGCCGCGGCGTGGATCCCGTGGCCCACCACGTCCCCCACGACCAGGGCGATCCGGGCGCCGGAGAGCGGGATGACGTCGAACCAGTCGCCGCCCACGCCGGCCTCGGCGTCGGCCGGCAGATAGCGGTAGGCGACCTCGACGGCGCAGTGATCGGGCAGGTCCGGGGGCAGCAGACTGGTCTGGAGGGCGAGGGCCGCGTTGTGCTCGCGGACGAACCGCCGGGCGTTGTCCACGCACACTGCGGCCCGTGCCACCAGTTCCTCCACGAGCAGCAGGTCGTCCTCGTCGAACGGGCTGGGGTTCTCCCAGCGCAGCAGGGTGACCACCCCCATGGTCGTGCCCCGCGCCCGGAGCGGCACCACCAGATGGGTGTGCACACCGAGGCTGACGATCTTGGCCAGGCGCTGCGGGTCTTCGGCCAGCCACCATGTCGTCGGGGCCAGCACCGGATCGAGGATCGGCCGGCTCGTGGCCAGACAACGTCGTTGCGGGGACTTCGGCGGGTACCCGGTGGACTCCCCGATCGGGACGATCGCCTCCGGCACCTCCTCGTGGATCGACAGGTGCACCGCCCGCTGGAGCGTGCCGCCGGTGATCGGCCCGGGATTGAGGTCCCTGGCCGCGAGGACTCCCTGGAAGAGGTCGATCGCCACGAAGTCGGCGAGCTGCGGCACGAGGACCTCGGCCAGTTCCTGCACCGTGCGGTCGAGGTCCAGGGTGGTGCCTATGCGCTGGGCAGCCTCGTTGACCAGGGCGAGCCGCACGCGTGCCCGGTCCTCGGCGGTGAAGTCGACGGCGGTGTGACACACCCCCAGCGTCTTGCCGTCGACGTCCTTCAGCGGGAACGACGAGCGGAGCCTGAGCCGGCCCTGCGAGTTCCGGCGGGACATGCCGTGCCGTGGCGCCACATGCTCCACCGCCGGCGTGACCCGGCCCGAGACCAGCGCCTGGCGCGCCTGCCAGTCCACGGCGGAGGGCACCTGATCCAGTCCGGCGGACGCAGCCGTGCGCGGGGCCGCGAGGTCGGCCGGCAGGCCCTCCATGGCGGCCAGCGCCTGGTTCAGCCACTGGCAGCGCAGCTCGCTGTCGAGGACGGCGATGCCGATGGGTGACTCCTCCAGGAGGCCGCGCACCACGGCCTGATCGAGTTCCCATCGGCGCGAGTCGGACACCGCACAGGCCGCGGCGAGCCAGCCGGAGCCCTGCTCCGCGTGCAGCGGACACACTCGCAGGGCCAGCTCGACCGGGTGGCCCGCCCGGTGATGCGCGGTGATCAGCCCCTCCCAGCCCTCCCCGGCCTGCTGCGCCGCGGCGAGCAGCGAGGCCGGGGAGCGGTCGCTGGTGAGGAGGGAGGTCGCGGGCCGGCCCAGCACGCTGGGCGCCGGATACCCGAGGAGGTCTTCGGCCCTGCGGCTCCAGTAGCGGATCAGGCCGTGGGCGTCCACGAGGGCGACGGCGGCAGAGGTGATGCCGAACGGATCGCCCCCGTGCTCGTCGGCCAGATCCTTGAGATCCATCGTGTCGGCCGCATCCGCAGAGGGGGGTGCTGACACCACAGTCTCACACGGACCAGGGTGTGTCTTCGAGCCGACCGGCCGGGCATGCGTGCGGGCCGCGGAGGATCATGCCGCCGAGCGGCTCCGCGCGCGTTACTGTCGCGGGCGCTCGAAGGTGAGCAGCAGTCCTTCCACGGCTCCGGGCCCTATCCGGCCCTTGACGTCGGCGGAGGTGATGGCCTTCAGGCCCCAGCCGTCCTCGGCGTGCTTGTTCAGGACCTTCTCCAGCTTGTCGCTGTCCAGCGCGTCGCCGATCAGCGACTCCCGGAAGGTGACGACCTTGTACTCGTACGCGTAGCCGCTGCTCATGGTGCGGAGTCCTCCTGACTGGCGGGGCGGGTGGTGGCGCGAAGGCCGGGGCAAGCTAATCATCATCGGGCCCCGCAGCATAAGGACGTAGCGTGGTCGGCGGCAGCGGAGGCCTGTGGTGACCGCTCGGCGGCGAACCCTTTGGTGGCGTGATGTGCTGGAGTGCGACGGCGGATCTCGTGGCAGGCAGTGCTGTCGCGGCGGTGGGCGTGGCTTGCGTGACGCTCGTGCGCAGCGGCCGGGAACTCCCGCTGGCTGCAGTGCCGTTGCTGCTGGGCGCCCACCAGATCGTCGAGTCGGTGGTGTGGCACTCGGGCGGGGGCGGCGGACCCGCTACCGTCGCATGGGCCGTCATGGCGCTGCCGTTGCTGGCGGTGTGGGTCCCGGCGGGAGTGATGTGTGTGGCCCCGCCCCACGCCCGGCTTCGGCTGGTCCTCCCACTCACCGCAGGAGTGGTGACCGCCGCGTCGCTCGCCCACAGCCTTGCCACCGAACCGGTGACGGCCGAGATCCGCGGCCGCACCGTCGGGTACGCCCTGCACGTTTCGCCCGTACCCCTGCTCGTCATGGGCTACTTGCTGGCCACGGTGGGGTCTCTGCTGCTGTCCGGTGACCGGCGGCTGCTCGTGCTGGGCGTGCTGGTCGCCGCGGGCGCGACGGTGTGCTGGGCGCTGTGGCGGCTGGAGTTCGTCTCCACCTGGTGCGCCTGCGCCGCCCTGTGCTCGGTGGTGCTGCTCTGCTGGATGCGCGCACGCCGGACGTCCGCACAGCGCATGCGTGCCATGGCGTAGCCGTGCCCGCGCTCGGCGCGGACGGTCATCAGCCGCTTTGGGTTCTCCTCCGTACGTCTCTTTCTGTGTCCGCCGGGAGTCGTAACAAGACCCGCCTGTAGAGGGATTCGCGCACCTGCACCGACACGAAATGGTCGTTCCGTCCTGGAAGTTGATCGAAAGGAACGGCCATCGTGCGGATAGGACGCATGGCGCCCTTGCTCGCCATGGGGGTCACGGCAACGCTGGTCCCCGCCCTCGCCCCGGCGCAGGCATCCGCGGCGGAACCGCTGAAGAGATTCACGGACCAGACGCCCGCGTGGCACAGATGCGACGCGTCGCAGCCCGCCGTGTTCCAGTGCGCGACGATCGACGTCCCGCTCGACTACAGCCGGCCCGACGCCCGGACGATCAAGCTGGCCATCTCCCGCATCAAGACCGGTGCCCCCGGCAAGCGGCACGGCGCGATCCTCTTCAACCCCGGCGGACCGGGCGGCGAGGGCCTGGACATGCCGGTCATGATGAAGGACACGATGCCCAAGGAGGTGCGCGAGCGGTACGACCTCATCGGGTTCGACCCGCGCGGCGTGGGCCGGAGCAGCCCGCTCAGCTGCGGTCTCACGGCCACGGAGCAGGCCTTTGAACACCCGTACAAGCCAGAGACGTTCAGCCGTGACGTCAAGTGGGCCCGGACCGTCGCCGACAAGTGCCGTGCCAGGAACGGCGACGATCTCAGGTACTACACCACCCGCAACACCGCCCGCGACATGGACGTCATCCGCGCCGTTCTGGGCGAGCGGAAGATCTCCTATCTGGGCTACTCCTACGGCACCTACCTCGGGGCCGTGTTCGCGCAGATGTTCCCCCAGCGTGCCGATCGCATCGTGCTGGACAGCGCGGTCGACCCCGCGCGGGTCTGGCGCGGCATGATCCAGGTCTGGGCGGAGGGCTCCGAGCCCGCCTTCGCCCGCTGGACGAGGTGGACAGCGAAACACGACCGCACCTATCGGCTCGGCACCACCCCGGCCGAGGTGAGGAAGACGTTCTGGGACCTGATCGCCCGAGCCGACCGCACCCCCATCTACGACGGCGCCGAGAAGCTGACCGGGGACGACATCCGTGCCGCCCTGCGGGCCGAGTTCTTCAGCCCCAAGGTGGCGGCCGAGGCGGTCGTCAACCTCAAGAAGGCTGCCGACGGCCATGCGCCCTCCGGCCGTTCCCTCGCACCGGACGAACAGCAGGGACCACGCCGACCCGGGTCTCCCTCCGCACAGCCGCCGGACGACAACGGCTCCGCCGTCTTCTGGGCCGTGGTCTGCGGCGACACCGCGGCCTGGCCACGCGACCCCGAGCAGTACCGGCGTGACGCGGTCCGGGACAAGGCCGAGTACCCTCTCTACGGCGACTTCGGCTCCAACATCACACCCTGCGCGTTCTGGGACAAGCCGGCCGAGCCCGTCACCACGGTGGCCGGCAACGTCGCCGTGCTCACCGTCCAGAACCAGTGGGACTCCCAGACGCCCCTGGTCAGCGGACTCGGCATGCACCACGCCCTGAAGGGCTCACGCATGGTGTACGTCAAGGGCGGCGAGGGCCACGGCGTCTACTCCGACGACCCGCGCGCCTGCGCCAACCGTGCCGTCAACGCCTACCTGAACAGCGGAAGGCTTCCGGCACACGACGTCACCTGCAAGCCGTCCCGCCGTCACAGCCCCGGAGTGAACCCGCGGATCGCCCAAGCGCCGCAGCACACACCGCAGGCGCCCCGCTTCTGACCCGGTTCCCTGAGCGGCCCCTCACCGGCCTTGCACGGTCGGCGAAACAGTCCGAAGAGGCCGGTGTCGGGATGCCGCTCAGAAGGGGAGATCGTCGCCGTTCCAGGGGAGGGGCCGGACCGCCCGCTCGGACTGCTGGAGCAGGGCCACGGCGTCCTTGATGCGGCCGAGTTCCACGAGGTGTGCGGCAAGCACACTCCGGTTGGCCGGGACGGCCGGGTCCAGGAGCGCGACGGCCTCCTCCGGGCGGCCGGCGCCGCCCAGGAGCGCCGCGAGATTCTGTGCCCCCGTACCAGTTGTCCGCGTCGAGGCGAGCCCGTGCTTCCTTGATCGCCTGCTCTGTGCGGCCGCAGGCGGCAAGGAGCATGGTGCACAGTCGGAAGAACTCGATCTCCTCGCCACCGTGTCGGGCCTTGCGGGCGTCGAGGTGAGCCAGGCCGTCCTCGGCACGGCGCTGGTCGGCGTACAGCTCGCGAGAGCAGGTAGCGCCGGCGGCCGACCGCATCGGGGGTGCCGTCCGCGGCGGCCAGGCAGGTGTGCCGCAGCCAGTCGCGGAGGCCGGCCACCGCGGTCGTCGCCCGCTCGGCGGCCGCGTCCAGTTCGTACCTGAGCCGATCGGGCCCCGCGGCCACGAACGTGGCGAATGTCCTAGCCGGTCCCGGCGGCGAGTTGCCTGATGACGGCCTGCGCCAGATGGGGCGCGCACAGCAGCCTGCGAGAGATGCCCTCGGTCAGGATGGCCATCAGGGTGAAGATGCTCCGCACCCTGTGCAGGGGCGAGTTGACGTTGCTCAGCTCGCGGAACCGGTCACCGGCCTCGTGCAGGGCGAGTTCCGCGCAGCCTCTCCCGCAGCAGGCGGGCGCAGTTGCGCTCGGCGTCCTCGAACACCACGCCGTACTTCTCGGCGTCCCACTCGGTGGCGTCAAGCACGGCCAGCGTGCGCCGGGGCAAGTTCGGCGAGCGCCTCGAAGCCCTCCGGAGACAGATCCGGCTGCCGACCGTCCCCGGACCGCACACCGAGGCGGACCGAGGTCATGGGGTCGAGAGCGGCGACCTGCGCGACGTGGTCGTCGGCGATCCGGTGGGGTGTGCTCGGCCTCTCGGACACGCTCCCCATGCTGACGTACCGTCATCGGCCGGTGCCAGCAGGCCCCGTCGCCTTCCGGCCGCTGGACGCCGGTATGCGTCGACCGTCCCGCCGTGGCTGACACCCGGACCGACGGCGCGCCGCGCCCCGGGGCGCCGAGGAGCCCCGGGGCGCGCCCAGCGGGTGTCATCCCGTGGCCAGGGCGGTCCGCTCCGCACCGTTCTCCGCCGACGACGCGCTCTCCTGCCCTGTACGGCCGCGCAGTGCCGTCACCACCAGGAGCGCCGAGAACAGCGCGGCCGAGCCGCACACCACGAATCCGATCGCGTAGCCGTGGCCGAGGGAGTCCAGAGCGTATGCGCGGGCCGCGCCCGGCGGGGAGGTGACGGGAACGGAGTTGAGGGCGAGGGGGCCGCCCTCCCGCAGCACTTCGTGCGCCGCGGCCTTCGACTCGGTGTTCAGGGACGACGAGCCTGCCAGTGCGGAGGTCACCCGGGAAGCCGCCTGGCTCAGCGCGACCGCGCCGATGACCGCGGGGCCGAGGGTGAAGCCGAAGTCCCGCAGCAGATTGGTCGCCGCGCTCGCCATGCCGGCCAGCGGCAGCGGCACCGTATTGACGGCGGTCGCGGTGATGGACGACACCGTGAAGGCGAAGCCGATGCCGACCAGCCCGAGCGGCAGGATCAGCGAGGCCAGGTTCCGGTCGCCGACGTCGAGCCCGGCGGCCAGGAAGTCGCCCGCGGCGATCAGCGCCAGCCCGGCGGTGAGCAGCGCCCGCGCGGGCAACCGGTGCAGCAGCCGGGAGGTCAGCGGGGTGAGGACCGGGGTGATGCCGTTCAGCAGCAGGAACGCGAAGGCGGTGCGCATCGGGCTCTGATGCTGGATGGGGCCGAGCCGGATGCTCGCCGCATACGCCGTGCCCAGGAAGCTGAACATGCCCACGACCGCGACGACCGACGCGATCGCGAAGGAACGGTTGCGGAACAGGTCCAGGCGCAGCAGCGGGGAGCGGGCCCGGCTCTCGGCGGCCACGAACAGGCCCACGAACACCGCGGCGATCACGAACGCCACGACCACCGGAGCCGATCCCCAGCCGTCCGTCGGCCCCTGGATGACGGCGTACAGCAGGGCGAACAGACCGACACCGATGGTGATCTGGCCGCCGACGTCGAGTGAACGGCCCTCCGGCGCGCGGGAGTTGGTGGCGAGCCACAGGCTCACCAGGGCGCTGACCGCGGCCACCACGGCGACCACCACGAACGCCGAGCGCCAGGAGCCGTAGGTGCCGGTGACACCGCCGAGCAGCGGGGCGAGGAAACCGCCCGCGGACAGGCTGGAGGCCCATACGGCGATGGCGCGGGCGCGCTGCGGGCCGGTGTGCGTGCCGGCCGCGATCATGGCGAGCGAGGTGGGGAAGAGCGCGGCGGCGCCGAGCCCGGCCAGGGCCTGCCCCACCCACAGCAGATGGATGCCGGAGGCGCTCGCGGCGACGACCTCGCCCGCGCACAGCACGGCGGCGCCGCCGACGAGGAGCTGCTTGCGGCCGAAGAGGTCGCCGAGCACGCCGAAGGAGAGTTCGAGCACGGCGACCGGCAGCAGGAACGCGTCGGAGATCCAGGTGAGTTGGGAGCCGACGGGGTGGAGGTGTTCCTGGAACAGGCCGTTGAGGGTGGCCGGTATCGCGAGGCCGATCTGGGCGAGGCAGACGGCGAGGCAGCCGGCGATGAGCGTGCCGAGGGGGAGGGATGTGCGCGGAGTGGCGGATGCGTCGGACATGAGCGGGTCCCGATCTCAGTGGTGGGTGGGGTGCGCCGGGCGGTCCCGGCCGACGGTCAGGCGTGCCGGGCGGTAGGGGACGTACGCCGCCCCGTCCAGACCGAGTGCGGTGGCGGACCGCTGGAGTGCCGCCGGGGTCGCCGCGTCGTCCCAGTGGCCGGACGAGACGCGGTGTTCGAGCGCGTGCAGGGCGGCCACCGTCTCGGCGGTGGTGAACGCGCAGTGGCCCTGCCGCTCGACGTAGCCCTGCCGCAGGAGCGCTCCGTCCCCGGCCGCACGCACCCGGTCGCCGAACCGCCGCTCCTGTTCGACCGGGACCAGGTTGTCGGCGATCGTGTGCACGTCCAGCAGCGGTACGCCGAGGCCCTGACCGGCGGAGGAGGTGCGCTGCGCGGTACGGACCGCGGCGGGGTCGGCGGTGATCGCGGCGCCCCGGGTCAGGGACGCCAGATCGGCGCGAAGGTGGAGGCCGGCCGCCCGGTACAGGGCGCGGACCTGCGGCGCGTGGACGGATCCGGCGAGGAGTCGGGCGTAGTCCACGCCCGCGTTCCAGGAGTTGTTGCCGCCGGCGGACTGCTCGACGGCGTACCGGCCGCCCTCGACGAACGACAGGATGCCCTGCGCGAACCACGCGTACTGCTGCTCCTCCTGGCCCGCCCAGTCCGTCGGTGCCGGCCGGCCCTGTCCGGGCGCCCAGGCGGGCAGGTTGAGGAAGGCCGCGGCGAGCGCGATGCGGGCGCGGCCCGCTGGGCTGGTCTGGGCGGCGGTGACGGCGTCGGTGAGCTTCTTGGCGGTGGCGGCCGCGGCGTCGGCGGAGCCGAAGCGGACCAGGTCGACGTCCTGCCCGGGCAGGAGCAGCCGGGCGAGGGTGTACTCGGCGTCGAGCTGGTAGTTGTCCAGGTCGGTGCCGCCCGCGACCAGGCCGCACAGGCCGAGCGCGCCGTCGACGCGGCCGGAGCCGTCGCGGGCGATCTGCGCGTTGACGAGCCCGCCCATGGACTGGCCGACGGTCAGGGTGCGCCGCGGGGTGCCCATCTTGGCGGTGACGGCGCCGAGCGTGGCGAACTGGTCGCGTTCCGCGCTGTCCAGAGCCCACATCGAGCCATGGGGGTCGTACGACGACCCGGCCATCGCATAGCCCTCGGCGAGCAACGCGGTGCGTACGGCGTCGGAGGGGGCGTCCTTGGCGACGGTGGGGCCGAAGCCGTGGCTGAACAGCAGCAGGGTGCCGTTCCAGTGGGCGGGGACGTCCGCGATCCAGGTCGCGCCGTCGGAGAGGGCGCCGGTGAGGTGGCCGGTGGCCGGCGTGTCCGCCTGGGCGGCCGGCGCCGGGACGGTGGTGAGGGCCGCGGACGCCAGCGTGGCCAGGGCGGCCAGGGCGATGCGCAGACGGGTACGGGGAGTTCGGGGGCGGGTGCTGGCAGGCATGGAGGTGGCTCCTTGTGGGCGGCTGCGGAGCGGAGGCCCTGGGAGATCGGCAGATGCTCAGTGCACTGAACGAAGGTGTGGAGGAATGTAGGGCCGAATTCTTGCGGCGGTCAAGACAATGCACAACATCGCTCGGGCGAAGACGTGCGGAGGTGTGGCGGGTGTGTACGGGGCTACGCCGTCGGAATCGTCTCGATCAGCCGGCGCGCCGCGTCCCGGGCGGGCGCTTCCAGCAGGGAGTGGACCACGCGGAACGTCGTCTCCGCCGTGGCCGCCGGCCAGTCCGCCGGCAGGTGCCGTACGGGCAACCGGGGGTCACCGCGGATGACTTGGAGCCACTCGGCGGTCAGCCGGAGGCGCAACGCGAGGGCGTCCTCGGCGGCCAGGTTCGCGTCACCCGACGCGTACGGCCGCCAGGACGCCTCGAAGTCCCGGTAATGCGCGGCCAGTTCGCCCAGGTCCCAGGTGTCGTCGATCATCTCGGCGATGTCCATGCCGGCGTCCGCATGTGCCCGGAAGACCTTCACATGTGCTTCCAGGCCCAACTCGGCGACGATCCCGGAGACATCGACCTCGCCGGGCGCGATCCACAGCCCGCTGAACAGCGCACCGAAGCCCGCCCAGGTCAACTGGGAACGCAGATCGTGCCGTTGGCGCTGCCATGATTCCGGGAGCGAGAAGCCGAGCATTGTCCAGGTGCCGTCCCAGTCCCGGTTGACCGCGCCCGTCTTCCAGATGCGCCGCTCGCCGTCGCGCAGGATCGCCTCAGAGCGGCCGGTGAGACCGACATAGGTCCGCCGGCCCTCGCGCCGGCGGCTCAGCAGACCGCGGCCGACCATACGGGTGAGGGTGGACCGGGTGGCCTGCTCCCCGACGCCGGCGCGCCGGAACACCTCGATGACGCTCCCCGTGTACACGCACACCCCGCGGCCCAGCACCTCGTCACCGAGGAAGCTGAGCAGGAGGGACTGGGGGCGGGGGACAGGACCGGTCACGCGGCTACCTTACGAGGCCGCCTCCGCTCGCATGCACGCGGCGACCGAAGCGTCAGGTGAGCTCGTTGCCGGCGACACGCAGCAGAAGGGTGTGCAGCGTCTCCCGTTCGGCGGGGTCGAGCGGGGTGAGCAGTTCGTCGGTCACGCGTCGGCCCGCCTGGTCCGTGTCGCGGAGGAATGCCCGACCGCCCTCGGTGAGGACGACGATGCGACTGCGGCGGTCCTCCGGGGCGGGGCGGCGCTCGGCGAAGCCCAGCTTCTCGAGGTCGTCCACGAGGCCGACGATCGCGCTCGGGTCGTAGCCGAGCCGGGCGCTGAGCTCGCGCTGCAGAGCGCCCTCGCAGGTGGCGAGGAAGCGCAGCACGGCGTAGTGCCGCAGTCGTAGCCCGGACTCCTGCAGGAACGTGTTGAACAACTGACCGGAGCGCAGGCCCAGGCGGTACAGCAGGTAACCCGTGTCTGCGTGCAGCCCCCGCATCCACGGCTCGTCGGCGTCGATGGGGGTCGGGTTGTCGGTGTGCTGGCCGGCTATGGCGGGCTCCCTGGTCTCGGTCCCCTGGGCGCCGGTCTCGGCTTCCCGGGGGTGGCTTCTGGCGTGCGGAGTCCAGCATGACGCACTCGGAAGGTGGGCAACAACTATTGACGACAACAATTATTGCTCTTAGCTTCGATCTCCCCGACCACACCCCATGCGAAGGGACCGCTCGTGCCCACCATCGATCTGACCGGCAAGGCCGCCGTCGTCACCGGAAGCGGCCGGGGCCTCGGCCTCGCCTATGCGCACGCCCTCGCGGCCCACGGCGCGTCCGTGGTCGTCAACGACATCGACGAAGCCGTGGCCGAACAGGCCGTCAAGTCCCTCACCGAGGCCGGCGGCACCGCCGTCGCCGAGGTGGTCCCGGTCGGCACGGCCGAGGCCGCCGACCGACTGGTGAACCGTGCCGTCGACGAGTTCGGCCGGCTCGACATCCTGGTCACCAACGCGGGCATCCTGCGCGACAAGGTGCTGTGGAAGATGACCGACGACGACTTCGACGCGGTGCTCACCACCCACCTCAGGGGGACCTTCACCTGCGCCCGCGCCGCCGCCGTCCGCATGCGCGAGCAGGGCGAAGGCGGCACGCTCGTCCTCGTCGGCTCCCCGGCCGGGCAGCGCGGCAACTTCGGCCAGACCAACTACGCCGCCGCCAAGGCGGGGATCGCCGCGATGGCCCGCACCTGGTCCATGGAACTGGCCCGCGCCGATATCACCGTCAACGCGATCGTGCCGGTCGCCGCGACCGCGATGACCGAGACCATCCCCGCCTTCGCCCCGTACGTCGAGGCCATGCGACACGGGGAACCGCTGCCCGCGTTCCTGCGCAAGGGGGAGGGCTTCGGCACCCCCGAGGACTGCGCGGCCCTCGTCCCCTTCCTGGCCTCCGCGGCCGCCCGCGGCATCACCGGCCAGTGCATCGGCATCGGCGGTGACAAGGTGGCACTGTGGTCGCATCCGCAGGAGATCAGGACCGCCTACGCCGACGGCGGCTGGACGCCCGACTCCCTGGCAGACGCCTGGCCCACCTCGGTCGGTGCCGAGCCGCAGACCGTCGGCATCCCCACACCGAAGATCCCGGAGGCGTGATGGCATCCGCACTGAGGCTGGACGAACTGGTCGCGATCGACGTCCACACCCACGCGGAGGTGTCCGCCAAGGGTCACTCCTCCCTGGACGACGACCTCCACGACGCCTCCTCCGCCTACTTCAAGGTCGAGGGCAAACGGAAACCCACCCTGGAGGAGACCGCGGCCTACTACCGCGAGCGGCGGATGGCAGCCGTCATCTTCACGGTGGACGCCGAGTCCGCGACCGGCACCGCGCCCGTCCCCAACGAGGAGGTCGCCGAGGCCGCGGCCGCACACCCCGACGTGCTGATCCCGTTCGCCTCCATCGATCCCTTCCGCGGGAAGGCGGGCGTGCGGCAGGCCCGACGGCTCGTCGAGGAGTACGGGGTGAAGGGCTTCAAGTTCCACCCCAGCATCCAGGGCTTCTTCCCCAACGACCGCTCCGTGGCGTACGGCCTGTACGAGGCGATCGAGGAGACCGGCACCATCGCGCTGTTCCACACCGGCCAGACCGGCATCGGCGCCGGGGTCCCCGGCGGGGGCGGCATCCGCCTGAAGTACTCCAACCCGCTCCACGTGGACGACGTGGCAGCCGACTTCCCCCATCTGCAGATCATCCTGGCGCATCCGTCGTTCCCCTGGCAGGACGAGGCCCTGGCGGTGGCGACCCACAAACCCGGAGTGCACATCGACCTCTCGGGATGGTCACCGAAGTACTTCCCGCCGCAGCTGGTGCAGTACGCCAACACACTGCTGAAGGACAAGGTGCTGTTCGGCTCCGACTTCCCGGTGCTCACCCCGGACCGGTGGCTGGCCGACTTCGCGAAGCTGCCCATCAAGGACGAGGTCAAGCCGAAGATCCTCAAGGAGAACGCGGCCCGTCTGCTCGGGCTGACGAAACCGTAAGGGGTGCCAGATGCGCAACGAGGGACTGGGGTCGTGGCCCGCACGCCGGGCGCGCAAGACCCCGCACCGCACGGCCCTGATCCACGGCGAGCAGTCGACCGACTACCGCACCCTGTACACGCGAGTCACCCGCCTCGCCCACGCCCTGCGCGCCCGGGGCGTCAGGCGCGGCGACCGCGTCGCCCACCTCGGCCCCAACCACCCCGCCTACCTGGAGACCCTGTTCGCCACCGGCACCCTCGGCGCCGTCTTCGTCCCCCTCAACACCCGACTCACCGGCCCGGAGATCGCCTACCAACTCGCCGACTCCGGCGCCAAGGTCCTCATCCACGGCCCCGCGCACGCCGGGCTCGTCGCGGGACTGCCGGGCGAGACGGACGTACGGACCTGCATCGAGATCGGCGACGCATACGAACAGGCCCTGGCAGCCGCGTCGGACGAGCCGATCGACGAACCGGTCGCACCCGAGGACACCTGCATCATCATGTACACCTCGGGGACGACCGGCCGCCCCAAGGGTGCGATGCTCACCCATGGCAACCTCACCTGGAACGCCGTCAACGTCCTCGTCGACCACGACCTGATCGCCGACGAACGCGCCCTGGTCTCCGCCCCGCTGTTCCACACCGCCGGCCTGAACATGCTGACCCTGCCGGTGCTGCTCAAGGGCGGCACCTGCGTCCTGGTCGAGGCCTTCGACCCGGGGACCACCCTCGACCTGATCGAACGGCACCGGATCACCTTCATGTTCGGGGTACCGACGATGTTCGACCAGGTCGCCCGGCACCCGCGCTGGGCGGACGCCGACCTGTCGTCCCTCCGCATCCTGACCTGCGGTGGATCACCAGTGCCGACCCCGCTCATCGCCGCCTACCAGCAGCGCGGGCTCACCTTCCTGCAGGGCTAC
Organism: Streptomyces sp. NPDC002076; assembly: GCF_053593835.1. Lineage (NCBI taxonomy): Bacteria > Bacillati > Actinomycetota > Actinomycetes > Kitasatosporales > Streptomycetaceae > Streptomyces > Streptomyces sp. NPDC002076. Next base: position 86,529 of record NZ_JBSFDI010000005.1, on the reverse strand, counting down.
GGCATGACCGAGGCCGCGCCCGGCACGCTCTTCCTGGACGCGGAGCACGCGGTCGCCAAGGCGGGCTCGGCGGGCGTACCGCACTTCTTCAGCGACGTACGGGTCGTACGGCCCGACCTCAGCCCGGTCGACGTCGGCGAGACCGGCGAGGTCGTGGTGCGCGGACCGCATGTCATGGCCGGCTACTGGGGACTGCCGGAGGAGACCGAGGCCGCCTTCGCGGACGGCTGGTTCCGCAGCGGGGACGCGGCCCGGGTCGACGAGGACGGTTACGTGCACATCGTCGACCGGATCAAGGACATGATCATCTCCGGCGGCGAGAACATCTACCCCGCCGAGATCGAGGACCTGCTCCTGGCCCACCCCGGTATCGCCGAGTGCGCGGTGATCGGTGTGCCGGACGACAAGTGGGGCGAGGTCCCCCGCGCGGTCGTCGTCCCGGCCCCTGGAGCCGAACTCGACCCGGACGAGGTACTGGCCTCACTGTCCGGGCGGCTCGCCAAGTACAAGATCCCCAAGTCGGTGGTGGTCACGGACGAACTGCCGCGCACCGCCTCCGGAAAACTCCTCAAGTCCCGGGTGCGCCACCGCTACGGCACCCCAACTCCCTGAGATGAAAAGGCGATTCATGAGTATCACCGTCAACGGCCTGGACGAACTGAAGAAGCTCGCCGGCGGCGACCTCGGCACCAGCGAGTGGATCGAGGTCACGCAGGAACGCATCGACACCTTCGCCGACGCCACCGGCGACCACCAGTGGATCCACACCGACCCGGAACGGGCGGCCCAAGGCCCTTTCGGCGCGCCGATCGCGCACGGCTACCTCACCCTGTCCCTGTTCATTCCTCTCTTCACCGAACTGCTGGACGTGCAGGGCGTGACCACCAAGGTCAACTACGGCCTGAACAAGGTGCGTTTCCCCGCGCCGGTGAAGGTCGGCTCCCGCATCCGGCTCGCCGCCCGGCTCACCTCGGTCGAGGACGTGCCCGGCGGTGTGCAGATCACCGTCGACGGCACGATCGAGGTGGAAGGCGGCACCAAGCCCGCCGCGGTTCTCCAGAGTCTGTCCCGGTTCTATGCCTGACCCAAGTCAGGCCCGGAAATGCGATGGATGAGGTCCAGGTCGATGCGGTGAACTTCCGCAAGCCGCGAGCACATTCCCCGACCTCTTCCGATCGAAGGAATCCTCGAAGTGGATCTTCCGCATAGTTTCACCATCCGTGAGAGCAGCCACCGCATTCACGGCGATGCCTCCGGTCATGTGTCGCCGAGGAACCCGTCGATGTCGCGGCCTGCGTCGGCGCCACCTGGATCGGCGGTGGCGTCCCCGGTACGGTCCGCCTGCTGCAGGGCAGCCTCCGCCCGGGCGGGACGATTCTGATCGGCGAGCCGTTCTGGCGGCGCGAGCCCCCGACCCAGGAGGCCGTCGAAGCCTGCCATGCCCGCAGTCGCGAAGACTTCCTCCCGCTGGCCGGACTGATCGAACAGTTCGGCGCACTCGGCTACGACGTGGTCGAGATGGTCCTCGCAAACCAGGACAGCTGGGACCGCTACCGCGCCGCCCAGTGGCTCAACATCCGCCGCTGGCTCGACAGCAACCCCGAGGACGACCTCGCCCCCGCGCTCCGGGAGGAACTCAGCACCGATCCCGTTCGCTACGCACGTTATGAGCGCGAGTGTCTGGGGTGGGGTGTCTTCGCGCTGATGCGCCGCTGACCGAGTTGGGGGACTGCAGCCCGCCGTCACGTACCCGCCGGTCACCCCCGGTGTTGCCGCGAAGTCGATGATCGCTTCTTGCCGGACGCTGCCCTTGAGCGTGAGCAACGGACGCTCTGCTCCCGCGCGGGCAGCCCATCGCCGCTGGAGGCCACGGTCAGTCCTGAAGCCGTCAACCGTACGCCCGCGTGCGGAACTTGATGCGGAAGGAGGCCCGTCCAGCCGGAAAGGACCGACCTCAGCCTCCCTGAGCAGGGCGACGCCCGCATCCGGGGGCCGCACCCCAGTGCTGCTGCGCACCAGCAGCTTCACCGGCAACGATGGCTCAAGCGATCTCACCTGCCGCGCGAAGGCGTCCCAGCGGGACCGTCCCTCCCAGTGCCTCGCAGTCCTCCTGGTCGGCGATGCCGGTCAGGCCGGCGACCGTGGTGATACTCACGGCGCTGCCGGAACCCATTGTTGACCAGGACGTCCACCTCACCGGCTGCGACGGCCAGGCTCCGGACCGAATCCAGATCGCTCAGGTCTGCGGCGACGAACCCTGCCTCGCCATCAGCGGCCTCGATGGCCGCGACGGTCCCTGCACCCGGCGGCACGGGCGCCCCACCCCATGGAGTCCCCTGTGTCATGGCTCTGGCCGGCGCTGTCCGGCGCGCTCAGCGAGGGTGTGATCCCCGTTCCCGTTCGTGAACGGCTGGCGATCGCCACCGGCCAGTACAACAATTGCGAGTACTGCGCGTCCGCGCACACCTCCATAGGGCGCACGTCGCCAAGGTCGACGCCCAGGAACTGAGCGTGCCGGCGACGCCGAGTCCTCCGACCCGCACACCGGCGCACTGCCGGCCCTCTCCAGCGCCATCGCGCGCAGCCGCGGGACCATCGACGAGACGCAGCTGAAAGCGGCCAGAGCCGTCGGCGTCACCAATGCCGAGATCGCCGAGGACGTGGGCCATCCCGCGCTGAACATTCTCACCAGCTACTTCAACGTTCTCGCCGACACCGACACCTCAGCAACGATCGTGATGTGAGGAAACTTATGAGCGAATCGCCCGAAGCCCAGGAAGTCAGCGCTTACGACGTGGTCGTGGTGGGCGCCGGTCCGGTCGGCCAGAACGTCGCCGACCGCGCCCGTGCCGCCGGCCTGTCCGTGGCCGTCGTGGAACGCGAACTCGTCGGCGGCGAATGCTCCTACTGGGCCTGCGTACCCAGCAAGGCGTTGCTGCGACCGGTCATCGCGGTCGCCGACGCGCGGCGCGTGGACGGCGCCCGGCAGGCCGTCACCGGCGCTCTCGACACCGACGGCGTCTTCGCCCGCCGCAACCGCTACGTCACCGACTGGGACGACTCCGGACAGGCGCGGTCGGTCAAATCCATCGGCGCCGATCTCTTCCGCGGCCACGGCCGCCTCGACGGCCCACGCCAGGTCACCGTCACCCGTGACGACGGCACACGCCAGACCCTCGCGGCCAGGCACGCGGTGGCCATCGCCACCGGCAGCCGACCGAGTTTCCCCGACATTCCGGGCATCGAGGAAGCCCGGCCCTGGACCAACCGGGACGGCACCGATTCCAGCACCGTGCCCGCCCGGCTCGCCGTCGTCGGGGGCGGCGGAGTCGGCGTCGAGATGGCCACCCTCTGGCAGGGTCTCGGTGCGCAGGTCACCCTGCTCGCCCGGCGGCGTCTGATTCCCCGCCTGGAGCCCTTCGCCGGCGAGCTGGTCGCCCAGAGTCTGGGCGAGGCGGGCACGGACGTGCGGATCGGCGTGCAGGTGACCGCTCTGCGCCGACCGGACTCCGAGGGCCCGGTCACCCTCACCCTCGACGACGGGAGCGAACTGGAGGCCGACGAGGTGCTGTTCGCCACCGGCCGCACACCTGCCACCGGCGACATCGGCCTGGACACCGTCGGCCTCACCCCCGGCTCCTGGCTGGACGTGGACACCACCTGCCTGGTCAAGGGTGTCGACGGCGACTGGCTCTACGCGCTCGGCGACGTCAACCACCGCGCCCTGCTCACCCACCAGGGCAAGTACCAGGCCAGGACCGCAGGCGACGCGATCGCCGCCCGCGCCACAGGCCGACCGTTGGACGACGCCCCGTGGGGCGACCACGCCACCACCGCCGACCAGCACGCCGTACCTCAGGTCTTCTTCACCGACCCCGAAGCGGCCGCGGTGGGCCTGACCGCCGAGCAGGCCGAACATGCCGGCCACCGCGTCAAGACCGTCGACCTCGACTTCAACGCCGCGCAGGGCGCCAACCTCTACGCCGACGGCTACCGGGGCCACGCCCGGCTGGTCGTCGACGTCGACCGGGAGATTCTGCTCGGCGCGACCTTCGTCGGCCCGGGCGTCAGCGAGCTCCTGCACTCGGCCACCATCGCGGTCGCCGGCGAGGTCCCGCTCAAGCGGCTCAGGCACGCGATCGCCTGCTTCCCGACCGTCAGCGAGATCTGGCTCTTCCTCCTCGCCGCCTACCAACGCGACCAGGAGACGTCAAAGACCGGCTCGGCATGATGCCGTCGCCTGCCGCACCCTCCTCGGCCTGGTCAAGCACATGGCGTTCTCGGACGCGAGGTACTTCGGCGAGATCTTCGGCCGGCCCTTCCCCCGACATTGTGCCCCGGTGGAACGATGAGGCCGCCTGGAAGGAAGAACACTGGGCCACCGAGCACGAGACACGCGAACCGTGGGAGACCAAGTACGCGATGATCGAGTGGGCCGCCAGAGCGGCCGACCCCGCCCACGGCCCTATGCCGTGAAGCGTTTTGCTGATCGCGCAGTTCGGGTGAGCGCAGCCCGGGCCTAGCAGCCCGGGCCTAGAGGTGTCCCGGTTCGCCGTCGGCGATGAACCGCATCAACGATGTCTCCAGCAACTCCAGAAACTGCAGCAGAACATCAGCCACCGGGAGCGAGGGCCACTTCGGCCAGCATGCGAGCCGTGGTCTGATCGTCGTGGTCGGCAGGCCGTACGTGATTGACGCCCGGGGGAAACCCGTGCCTGCGCTCGAGGCCGGCTCACGACGCTGGCGTCGCCTGCATCCAGCCGCTGCCGTGGTCAGCCGGTGCCGCGGTCCATGACGCGGCGGGCGGCCTCGGCCTCCGCGGCGGGCGGGGACAGCTCGTCGAGGGTGTCGAGCTCGTCATCGGACTCCAGTTCCCGTTCCCAGGCGGCTGCGAGCTGTTCCTGTTCCTGGCGCGGTTTGGCGCCGACTGCGTCCCTGTGCTCGGGGTCCAGGGCCGCCAGGAATCGTACGACCGGATCTGTGAGCATGCCGTGCTCCTTGTCGCATGGAGGGGTGCCACCCCTGTCCAGCATCGCTGAACGAGCCCGCGTTGTCCGCTCGACGTGCCCGGCACCCGCCCGCCCAGCGGTGGAACCCGCCGCCCGCTACTCGACGGCCGGGTCCTCCTGGCTGCGCTGCACGGCCTTCTGCACGGCCTGCTCAACCTCGTGCGGGCCGGCCCCGGTGGCTGCGGCGTGCGCGGTGATGGCCGCCTGTACGGCGTCGGACGCCTCGCGCCAGCGGCGCAGCTGAGCGTCGTACTCGTCACCGGTGAGGCCCGCGAGTTTCGCGCGCTCCTCCTCGGCGGTGCGTTCCAGCCTGATCAACTCATCGGGGACCTCTGCCACGGTCGGATCCTAGACGGCGAGTCCGACGCCTCCCCTGCCTCGCTTACCGCCCGATCGGGTGGAGCCGCCCCCGTCATCTGCCGGACGGCCGATCCGCTCCCGCGCCAGTCCGACCGGCATGGCTTCCTCGGCCGTGGTCACGGGAGCCCATGCCGCCGGCGCCGATGACCCCGACCCGTACGGTGCTCACGCCAGGCTCACCCACGCCCCCTGCCGGGCCGAGCGCTCCATCGCGTCCAGTGCCACTGCACTGGCCACGGCATCGCCGAGCGTGGTGCCGACCGCGGTTCCCTCGGCGATGGAGCGGAGGAAGCGGTAAGCCTCGATGACCTTCAGGTCGTCGTAGCCCATCGCATTGGCCGCGCCCGGCTGGAACGCGGCGAACTCGCCGGCGCCCGGGCCGACGTACACCGTGCTGACCGGCTGGTCCTGGTAGGTCGTGCCGCGGCTGACGGCGAGTTCGCCCATGCGGCGGAAGTCCCAGGAGACGGCGCCCTTCGTGCCGTGCACTTCGAAGCCGTAGTTGTTCTGCTCGCCGACCGAGACGCGACAGGCCTCCAGGACGCCGCGGGCGCCGGAGGCGAAGCGCAGCAGACAGTTGACGTAGTCCTCGTTCTCGACCGGCCCGAGTTCGCCGCCGGTGGCCAGGGTGTGCCCGGCGGTGGCGCCGGTCGGCCGAGCGCGTTCCGGGAGGAAGACCGCGGTGTCGGCGGTGAGCGAGGCGATGTCGCCGAGCAGGTACCGGGCCAGGTCGACGCCGTGCGAGGCGAGGTCGCCGAGCACCCCGCTGCCGCCGCGTGCCCGTTCGTAGCGCCAGGTCAGGGCGCCGTCCGGGTGCGCGGCGTAGTCGCTGAAGAGGCGGAAGCGGGCATGGGTGACCGCGCCGATCTCGCCGGAGGCGATCAGATCGCGGGCAGCCTCGACGGCGGGCGCGTTGCGGTAGTTGAAGCCGACGGTGCCCTGCACGCCGGCCTTGGCGACCGCGTCGGCGACCGCCCGGGCGTCGTCGGCGGTGAGTCCCACCGGCTTCTCGATCCAGATGTGCTTGCCGGCCTCGGCCATCGCGACGCCGATCTCGCGGTGCAGGAAGTTCGGGGCGGTGATGCTGACCGCATGGATGAGCGGATCGGCGGCCACCTCCCGCCAGTCGCGGGTCGCGGCGGCGAAGCCGTACAGCGCGGCCGCCTCCTCCGCCCGGCCCGGTACCTCGTCCGCGACGGCGAGCAGCTCCGGCCGCACGGACAGCTGGGGGAAGTGGTGCGGCAGGCGGGCGTAGGCCTGGGTGTGCACCCGCCCCATCCAGCCGAATCCCACGACGGCGACGCCGAGCGTATTCACCATGAGCGCCCTTCTTTGGACCGTTCCATAGCCAGGGCGATCACCATGGGTCCGGCTTCTGCCTGGTGTCAAGGGCCTTTACGGGAGCGGGTGGATTGTGGAACGGTCCAGTCATGAGCACTCCGACCATCCGTGACGTCGCCGAACGGGCCGGCGTGTCCAAGTCCCTGGTCTCGCTCGTGCTGCGCGGCTCGGAGGGAGTCCGGCCGGAGAAGCGGGAGGCCGTCCTCGCGGCGGTCGAAGCGCTCGGCTACCGGCCCAACGCGGCCGCGCGCAGCCTGAGCGAGCGGCGCACCCGCACGGTGGGGGTGCTGCTCAACGACATGCGCAACCCCTGGTTCGTGGAGCTGCTCGACGGGTTGAACGCACGGCTGTACGACGACGGCCTGCACATGCTGCTCGCCGACGGCCACCTCAACCGGCGCCTCGGCGAGGATCTCACCCGGACCTTCACCGAACTCCGCGTGGACGGCCTGATCGCCGTCGGCACGCTCCAGGACCCACAGGCCCTGCGCACCGCCGCCGGACTGGTCCCCACGGTCGTCGCCGGCGCCCGGGAACCGGTGCTGACCGGCGTGGACATCGTCGCCAACGACGACGAGCACGGAGCCCGCCTGGCCACCGAGCACCTCATCGGCCTAGGCCACCGGCACATCGCCCACATCGCCGGTCAGGGCGCGGTCGGCGACCTGCGCCGGCGCAGCTTCGAAGCCACCATGCGTGAGCACGGCCTGGCCGACACGGCGGTCGTGGAACAGGGCGACCTCACCGAAGAGGGCGGCTACCGGGCGACCGTCCGGCTCCTGAGCGGCCCGCGGCGCCCGACCGCCGTCTTCGCGGTCAACGACATGACCTGCGTCGGCGCGCTCTCCGCCGCCGAGGAGACCGGTCTGCGGGTACCACGGGACCTCTCCCTGGTCGGCTACGACAACACATACCTCTCCCGGCTGCGCCATCTGTGGCTGACCACCGTGGACAACGCCGGCCATGAGGTGGGCCGGCGCGCCGCCCAGCGGCTGCTCGACCGGATCGACGAGCCGCACCGCCCGAGCGAGGTCGACCTCGCCGTCCCGGTCCTCGAAGTGAGGGGCACGACGGCGCCACCGCTCGCCGGCGTCTGACGGCCATCGCCGTGAAGTCGCCTCGTTGTTGTGCGCCCAGAAACGATAGAAAGGTGACATGGGTGAAACTTCGGGTCGATCCGGGCGTGGTGCGCCTGACGCGTCCACGAGCACCCATGTGCCCGATCGGCCCCGTGGGCGGGGAGAGGCGTGGCGGTCGCTGCTGAGCGTGCGCAGCGTCGCCGGCCAGGTCTTCCTGCTGCAACTGGCGGTCGTGGTGCTCCTCGTCGCCGCCACCCTGTTGGCCCTCGTGGTGCAGGCTCAACGCGACAACATGGCGGACGCCCGGACCCGGACGCTCGCCACCGCGCAGACGTTCGCCAACTCCCCGGGGATCGCGGCGGCGCTGCAGAGCGCGCACCCGTCCGCGGAGCTGCAGCCGTATGCCGAGGCGGCCCGGAAGGCCGCGGGCGTCGACGCCATCATCGTGTACGGGCTCAACGGCGTCACCCTCACTCACAGCGACCCTCACCGCATCGGGAAACGCGTCATCGGGCCTTATGCGCAGGCGGCGAACGGCAAGCCGTTCACCAGCACCTTCCACGGGTCCCTGGGGCTCTCCGTGGTCTCGGCGGTCCCCGTCAAGGGGCCCGACGGCTCGGTCATCGCCATCGTCTCCGTGCCCGTCACGGTCGAGAAGGTGCAGCACAGGGTGAACCGGCAGCTGCCGGTACTCGTCGGCGGCGCCGCCGTGGCCCTCGCGGTCGCTGCGGGCGGGTCGGCCCTGGTGAGCCGCCGGTTGCGGCGGCAGACCCATGGCCTGGGGCCGGTGGAGATGACCCGGATGTACGAGCACCACGACGCGGTCCTGCACGCCGTGCGTGAAGGGGTGCTGATCGTCGGCGGTGACGGCCGGCTGCTGCTGGCCAACGACGAGGCGCGTCGGCTGCTGGACCTGCCGACGGACGCGGAGCAGCGGCACATCACCGAGCTGGGGCTGGAGGAGGATCTCGCCGCGCTGCTGGCCTCCGACCGCCCCGCGACCGACGAGGTGTACCTGGCGGGCGACCGGCTGCTCGCGGTCAACAAGCGGCTCACCGCGCCTCACGGTCCGGTCGCCAGCGTGGTGACGCTCCGGGACACCACAGAACTGCAGGCTCTCGCCGGCCGGGCGGAGGTGGCCCGCGAGCGGTTGAAGCTGCTCTACGAAGCCGGGCTGCAGATCGGCACCACGCTCGATGTCAGGCGCACAGCCGAGGAGCTGGCCGAGGTGGCGGTGCCCCGGTTCGCCGACATCGTCACCGTCGAACTGCTGGACCCCATCCTGCACGGCGAGGAGTCCTCCGACGCGACCGCCCGGATCACCGAACTGCGCCGCACCGCCGTCGCCGGTCCGGACGACGGGCAGCTCCTCCACCCCGTCGGCGAGCTGATCCGTTTCGTCCCGGACCACCCGATCTCCACGGCGCTGGCCGACGGGCGAACAGTGCTGGTCGGGGACCTGAGCGCCGCCCAAGGCTGGGTGGACCAGCACCCCGAACGTGCCCGGCAGATCCTCGACCACGGCATCCACTCCATGCTCGTGGTTCCGTTGCGAGCCCGCGGCGTGGTGCTGGGCGTGGTGGACTTCTGGCGTGCCGAGGGATCCCCGTCGTTCGAGGACGACGACATGTCCTTCGCCGAGGAGCTGGCCGCCCGGGCGGCGCTGAGCATCGACAACGCCCGCCGCTACACCCGCGAACACACCATGGCCGTCACCCTGCAGCACAGCCTGCTGCCACGCGGGCTGCCCGAACAGTCGGCCCTCGACGTGGCCTACCGCTACCTGCCGGCCCAGGCCGGGGTGGGCGGGGACTGGTTCGACGTCATCCCGCTGTCCGGCACCCGGGTGGCACTGGTCGTGGGCGATGTCGTCGGCCACGGTCTGCATGCCGCGGCGACCATGGGCCGGCTGCGCACCGCCGTGCACAACTTCTCCAGCCTGGACCTGCCCGCGGAGGAGCTGCTGAGCCGGCTGGACGAGCTGGTGGCCCAGATCGACGCCGAGGAGATCGCCGCGACGGAGGGCGGACAGGCGATGATCACCGGGGCGACCTGCCAGTACGCCGTCTACGACCCCACCTCCGGGCGGCTGGTCCTCGCCACCGCCGGCCATCCGGGACCCGCGGTGGTCCGGCCCGACGGGACCGTAGACTTCCCCCAGCCGCCCGTCTCCCCGCCCCTGGGGCTCAGCGCGGGCCTGCCGGTCGAGACCGCCGAGTTCACCGTGCCGGAGGGGTCCCGGCTGGTGCTCTTCACCGACGGACTGATCGAGGACCGCGGCCGGGACCTCGACGACGGTCTGGAGGCCCTGCGCGATGCCCTGTCAGGGCCCGAGCGCACGCCGGAGGCCACGTGCGCGGCGGTGATGGAGGCCATGCTGTCCGACCGGCCCAGGGACGACATCGCGCTCCTGGTGGCCCGCACGTGCCGGCTCGGGTCGGAGCAGGTCGCCGAGTGGGACGTGCCCCGTGACCCCGCGGCGGTGGCTCCGGTGCGCACCGCCTGCGCTCGCCGGCTGACGGAGTGGGGCCTGGAAGAGGTCGTCTTCACCGCCGAACTCATCCTCAGCGAGCTGATCACCAATGCCGTCCGCTACGGCAGCGAGCCCATCACCGTCCGGCTGCTGCGAACGGCGCCGGTCAGCCGCCCCGCCGCGGGCACCCTGATCTTCGAGGTCTCCGACGGCAGCAGCACCTCACCCCGGCTGCGCCGGGCGAAGGCCACCGACGAAGGCGGCCGCGGCCTCTTCCTGGTCGCCCAGTTCGCCGAACGCTGGGGGACCCGCTATACGCCCACCGGCAAGGTCATCTGGGCCGAACAGTCCCTCCACGGCGGCGCCACGCCGGAGGCGGAGGGACTAGGCGACATCCTGCTCGGCCAGTGGGACGATCTGGAGCTGTGAGACGACACGGCGGAGTGGGACGACACGGCAGAGTGAGGAGAGCGTGTACGTCCCGCCCGTTCCTCCGATGCCGGGCACGCCACGTGCCGGCACTGCGCGACTGGGGCCCAAGGGGTACGGAGGCCGCGTCCGGCCGGGGAACCACGCTGATCGCAGGCTTACCGGGCGGGATTCCGCCGTCGGGAGGGCCGGGTACCCTGGCCTCGATGCCCCGTTCGTCGACGCAGTAGACCCAAGGAAGCCGGAGAGGTCTCGGCGCACCGGAGTACTGCGACTCCCGCCCTTCCACGGCTTTCCGGACTCCACGAGCGCGCCGCGGCGGCACCGGGCGTTCCCTGGCGGTTCGACACCCCCTGTGACAAGCCCGGCTCCCTCGGCGACAACCGCGTTCCCCACCCCAGGAGCAGTCGTGACCACACTCCGTGCCCGAGCAGCGGTCGTCCTCGGCTGCTTCTCTGTCGTGGCACTGGGGCTGAGCGCCTGCGAGCACGCACCGACCACCACGATCGAGAAGCCGTCGAAGGCCACCTCCGCCGAGAACGCGGGCGGCATGCGCGCACTGATCGCCGCGGCGAAACGGGAGGGCACGCTCAGAGCGATCGCACTGCCGCGTGACTGGGCCAACTACGGCGGCCTGATCAACGGGTTCGAGAAGAAGTACGGGATCAAGGTCACGGTCAAGAATCCGCACGGCCACAGCGAGGACGAGGTCGACGCCCTGAAGAAGAGCGGGAAGCGGCCGACCGCCCCCGACGTGATCGACGTGGGCGATACGTTCGCGCGCAACGCGGCGGACCAGAATCTGCTCGCGCCGTACAAGGTCGCCGCCTACGACTCGATCCCCGACAACCAGAAGGATTCGAAGGCCCGCTGGTCCAACAACTACGGGGGCTACATCTCCATCGGCTGCGACGCCAACCGGGTCAAGAGCTGTCCGGAGACCTTCGCCGATCTGCTGAAGCCCGCGTACAAGGGCAAGGTCGCGCTCGAAGGCGACCCGCCCCGGTCGGCCACCGCCTTCGACAGCGTCTACGCCGCCGCGCTGGCGAACAACGGATCGTTCGACAACATCCAGCCCGGCCTCGACTTCTTCGCCAAGCTCAACAAGACCGGCAACTTCAACCCCCTCAACTCCACCACGGCGACGGTCGAGGACGGCCGTACCCCCATCAGCATCAACTGGGACTACATCAACCTCCAGTACGCCGACCAGCTCCGCCACAAGGGTGTCAACTGGCAGGTCGCGATCCCCTTCGACGGCAGCTTCGCCCAGTACTTCGCGATGGCGGTCAACAAGAACGCCCCGCACCCGGCGGCTGCCCGCCTGTGGCAGGAGTACCTGTTCAGCCCAGAGGGCCAGAACCTCCGGCTGCTCGGCTTCGCCCGCCCGGTGCTCATGGACGCCATGAGGCAGGACGGGACCCTCGACAAGGCCGCCGCCGCCCGCTTGCCGACGGTCGAGGGAACGCCCGAGTTCCCGACGGACGCGCAACTGGAAAAGGCGCGGAAGACGGTCGACCAGGGCTGGGCGAAGGCCATGTCCGGCTAGGCGCGCCACCGCCGCGCGCGTCTCGAACGCGGCCGAGCGGGTGCCTTCCGGCGTGCCGGACGGTGACCTGCCGTGCCCGTCCGCACGTGGCTTCTAGCCTCGGCGGCATGCTGGGGCTTCCTGCGCACGTCCGCGCCTGCCTGCTCGACCTGGACGGGGTGCTCACCCGGACCGCGAAGGTCCACGCGGCCGCCTGGCGCACGCGAGGTGCACCTGCCCGAGGACGCGCCGGAGGCGGACATGATGAACGGCCTGGGCAACCGCGAGAGCGAGCTGGTGCAGCGGCGGATCCGCGAGGAGGGGGTGGAACCCTACGACGGCTCGGGCCGGTTCGTGCACGCGGCGCGGGCAGCGGGCCTGCGCCGCGTGGCCCCGGAAGCGGCCCGAGGCTGGGAACGGATCCGGGACAGGGCGCGTGACCTGGCCGACCTTCTGGAGGAACGATGATCACCCATCCCAGCTTCACGGTCGAGCCGTGGTCGCTGCGCGAGACCGAGCTGAATCTCGATGTGCTCGCGCAGAGCGAATCGGTCTTCGCCCTCTCCAACGGGCACATCGGGTGGCGCGGAAACCTGGAGGAGGGAGAGCCGCACGGACTGCCCGGCGCCTACCTCAACGGCGTCCACGAACGGCATCCGCTGCCCTACGCCGAAGCGGGCTACGGATACCCCGAGTCCGGCCAGACCATGATCAACGTCACCGACGGCAAGATCTTCCGGCTGCTGGTCGACGACCACCCGTACGATCTGCGCTACGGCCGGCTGGTCGCCCACGAGCGCGTCCTGGACTTCCGCTCGGGCATTCTCAGCCGCACGGCACGGTGGACATCACCCGGCGGTCGCACGGTGCGGATCTCCTCGCGACGGCTGGTGTCCTTCACCCAGCGGGCGGTGGCCGCAGTGGTGTACGAGGTCGAGCCGGTCGACGGGCCGACCACGGTCGCCGTGCAGTCCGAGCTCGTCGCCAACGCGCAGCTGCCGCGCTTCGAAGGCGATCCGCGCGTGGCCGCGGCGATCGGGTCACCCCTGGTGGCCGAGGAGTCCTTCGCGCAGGACACCCGGCTGCGGCTGGTGCACTGCACCGACCGCAGCGCGCTGCGGGTGGGGGCAGCAGCCGACCACCTCGTCGAAGGGCCGGAGACCACCCGCTGGACGGCGCAGTGCGAGCCCGACGTCAGCCGTCTGACGGTGACCGCGGATCTGGTGCCCGGGCAACCGCTCCGGCTGGTCAAGTTCGTGGCCTACGGCTGGTCGGGCGAACGATCGCTGCCGGCCGTGCACGATCAGGTGGACGCGGCGGTGGCGGCCGCGGTCAGCACCGGCTGGGACGGGCTGGCCGCGGCACAGCGGGCGTACCTGGACCGCTTCTGGGCCGGCGCGGACGTCGAGGTCGAGGGCAGCCAGCGCATCCAGCAGGCGGTGCGGTTCGCCCTCTTCCATGTGCTCCAGGCGGCGGCCCGCGGTGAGAACCGCGCGATTCCCGCCAAGGGCCTGACCGGAACCGGGTACGACGGACACTGTTTCTGGGACACCGAGTCCTATGTGCTGCCCGTGCTGACCTACAGCGCTCCGGAGGCCGTGGCATCGGCGCTGAGGGCGCGGCACCGGATGCTGCCGGCGGCGCGGGAACGCGCGCGTCAGCTGGGGCTCGCGGGAGCGGCGTTCCCCTGGCGCACGATCGACGGTGCCGAGTGTTCCGCCTACTGGCCGGCCGGGACGGCCGCCTTCCACGTCAACGCCGCCGTCGCGATGGCCGCCGACCGGTACGTCATGGTGACCGGCGACGAGGACTTCGAACGCGATGAGGGAATCGAGATCCTCGTGGACACCGCCCGGTTGTGGCGCTCGCTCGGACACCACGACGTGGAAGGCGTCTTCCACATCGACGGGGTCACGGGACCCGACGAGTACAGCGCGATCGTCCGCGACAACCTGTACACCAACCTGATGGCCCGGCAGAACCTGGTCTCGGCCGCGAATGCCGCAGGGCGCCATCCGGAACGCGCCGCGGAACTCGGTGTCGACGACGAGGAGACCGCGGCGTGGCGGGACGCCGCGGCCCGCATGGCGGTGCCGTACAACGACTCGCTCGGTGTGCACGAGCAGTCGGCCGGTTTCACGAGTTTCCAGCGCTGGGACTTCGACGCGACCCCGCCCGAGAACTACCCGCTCCTGCTGCACTATCCGTACTTCGACCTGTATCGCAAGCAGGTGGTGAAGCAGGCCGACGTGGTGCTGGCGATGGTGGAGTGCCCGCATGCCTTCTCCGATGAGCAGAAGGCACGCAACTTCGCCTACTACGAGGCGCTGACCGTTCGTGACTCCTCCCTGTCGGCGTGCTTCCAGGCGGTGCTCGCCGCCGAGACCGGGCATCTGCGCCTGGCCTACGCCTACCTCGGCGAGGCCGCGCTGATGGACCTGGACGATCTGGAGCACAACACCCGTGACGGGCTCCACATCGCCTCCCTCGCCGGGACATGGATCGCGCTGGTCGGCGGGTTCGGCGGCCTGCGCCGGTACGCCGGCGACGACGGCAGCCAGGAACTGCTGGCGTTCTCACCGCGCCTGCCGGAGGAGCTGTCCAGGGTGGCGTTCACGCTGCTGGTACGAGGATGCAGGCTGAAGGTGGACATCGGTCCGTCCCAAGTGCGGTACCGCCTGGTGGACGGCGAATCGCTGGTCGTGCTGCATCACGGAGAGCCGATCACCCTGACCGCCGGCGCCCCGGTGGACCGCCGGGTACCGCCCGCACCCGTGCGCCCCGAACCACAACAACCGCCCAGCCGCCGCCCGGTGGGCCTGCCCGTCGAGGAGGAGGACCGGGCGGCGACACAGGAGTAGAGCGCACAAGAGGCGACCGGCCTGTCGGGCCGCGCTCGCTGTGCAGGACGGGCATTGGCCGGGAGCAGCCCTGCGGGGCTCGTGGTCGGCTTCGGCGCGGGAGTGACAAGTCTCACCCCGGGCATGGTTGCGATCGCCGCCCCGGGTTCAGAACTCGCTCCGGACGCCCACCGGACGCCTGGGCCGACCGCGCCTTCGCGCTGGCCACCGGGGGTTCGGCAGCGGTGCGCGAGAACCGGTACGGCCCTGCTCGGCGGGACCATGTGACCGGCCCGCGAGGGCAACGTCGGCATGGCGATACACGTCCAACGCGTGGCCGTAACTCTCCTTGTCTAAGGTTGCCGCCGTCTGCACAGGCAACGCACAGGAAGACTGCCGAGCAACGGGGGAGGCGTATTCCGTATGGACGGCCGCTCCACTGCCAGCCCACCACGTCGTATCGACATCCCACACAACCCGTCCGACTCTCGGGGCGCGCAACCGCTGTGGCTGGAGCGGTATTTCGGGCCTGGGAGAGGCCATGAGGACGGGGGAGCGGCGGAGTTCGGGGGGAGTGACACGCCGGGCGCCCTGCCCACCCCGCGGACGGCGCGCATCGTGCTGCGGCTGACCCTGTTCGCCCATCTGCTGATCACCACGCTGAACATGCTCCGCGACCTGCGCGGTGCGCCCGTCGAACTCTGCGGGTTCCTCGACCTGTGCGCGGTCTTCCTCGTGCAGCTGGTCCACAGCACTCCGGCAACACAGCGGGCTCCCGCCTGGCGCAAGGGCCTGTCGCTGGGTGCGCAGGCGGTCCTGACCTATATGCCGCTCCTCGCCTGGCACGCCGAGTGGGGTGCCATGGCCGGCTTTCTCAGCGGCTCCGTTCTGCTGCTCCTGCCCGCGGTGTTCGCGTGGGCCGTCTTCGCCGTGATCGGGGCGAGCATGGTGGTCTGTGCGCTGACGGGCGGTCTGGGGCTGGACACCGCCGTGTACTTGGGTGGTTCGACCATGCTCACCGGACTGGTCGTGTACGGGCTGTCGTGGCTCGCCCAGCTGGTCGCCAGGATCCACGCCGCACGCGAGCAGCTGGCGGCTTTCGAGGTGGCGAACGAACGCATGCGCTTCGCCCACGATCTGCACGATCTGCTCGGGTACAGCCTGTGCGCCATCACCGTGAAGGGAGAACTGATCCGCCGGATCATGCAGGGAGACCCCGAGCGCGCGTCGCAGGAGGTCTCCTCGATCGTCACGATCTCGCGGCAGTCGATCGCCGATATGCGGGCGGTGGCGCGGGGATACCCGGAGATGCGGCTCCGGCACGAGGCCGACTCGGTGGCGTCCCTGCTCGCCGCGGCCGATGTGAAGGTCACGGTCGACATCGAACTGGGTGAGCTGCCGGACGCGGTGGACACGGCCCTGGCTACGGTGCTGCGCGAGGGCGTGGCCAACATGCTGCGGCACAGCGACGCCCGTCAGTGCGTCATCCATGGGGCCGAGTGCGACGGCGCGGTCGAATTGTGCGTGGCGAACGACGGCGTGGAGCCCGGCAGGCACGGGACCGGCCACGACGGCAGAGGCGGGCTGGGCAGCCTGGTCCAGCGGGTCAGCGCCGTGGGCGGCACGCTCACCGCAGGTGTCCATAACGGTTCCTGGTTCTGCCTGCGGGTGGTCGTGCCCCGGCCGACGCGCACATCCCTCGACCCCGGTTCCACCGGACCTCCAGCCCGCCGGACGACTCTGAAGCCGAACGAAGCCTGATCCGTTTCGCGCGCTCCGCGAAGCACGTTTCGGTGATTCAGCTGAGGGCCCGACCGACAGTGGCGGTGAGAGGGAATGGCGGTAGACACAAACCGTTTCCGGGAATTCTTCGGATCGTTTCCGACTTCGGTTGCGATTGTCACGGCTTTGGACGAGAGAAGTGAGCCGCGCGGTTTCACCTGCAACGCGCTGACAGCGGTGTCGGCGGAACCGCCGTTGCTGTCGGTTTGTGTGGACAAGCGCTCTCAGACGCTGCCGGCACTCGCCCATTCCGGAGCGTTTGTGGTGCATGTGCTCGCCGAAGGCGCCCAGGAAGCCTCGGAGGTGTTCGCGGGGAAGTCCGAGGGCAAGTTCGCCGGACGCAGTTGGAGGCCGTCGTCCGTGGCACAGGGCGCCCCGGTGCTGGCGGACATCGCGCTGGCGTACGCCGAGTGCACCGTGGTACAGCGGGTCGAGGCGGGTGACCACTGGATCTACATCGCACGGGTGGAGGGCGCGGAGGCCTTCCCGCGTCGGCCTCTGCTGTATCACCAGCGGCACTACAGCGTCTGGTCACCGGTCGGGCGGCTCACCGCCGCCGTCCGCTGAGCGGCGCTCGGGGACGGGCGACGGGCCGGCCGTCCCCGAGGTTTGCCGGGCCGCGTGCGAGCCTCGCCGGCCATCCCCTCAGGCCCGGCAGACCGGCAGTCCGCCGTGGTGCTCGATCATCTCCCCGAAGAGCGCCCCGATGTCCATCGGGGCCCCGGGGGGCAGACCTCGCTCCTCCGCGTACGCGCGATGCAGGTTGGGCACCAGCCGCTCGGAGTCGAGCAGTGCGGCGTACTCGCCCAGATCGGTCTCCCTGGCCACCTCCAGCGGTGTGAGTCCGGCTGCGATCCCCTCCCGTGCCAGGCGCCGCACCCACAGCAGATAGCCCTCGGCGATGTCGAGGACCTCTGGCCCGGCCACCGGGCCGTGCCCGGTCACCAGGACCCGCGCGCCGAACTCCCGCAGCCGGGCGATCCCGGCGAGCGAGCCGGACAGCGAGCCCATCGGGAAGAACGGGGTGACACCGGACATCACGAGGTCCCCGGTGAACAGCACCCGCTGTCGCGGCAGCCAGACCACGGTGTCGTTCGTGGTGTGGGCAGGACCCACATGCACCAGCTGCGCCTCGATGTCACCGATATGAACGGTGAGTGCCTCCCGGTAGGTGACGGACGGCGGTTCGAGGATCAACTCGCCCCAGCGGACGTCCGGCCACAGCGTGGTCAGATGCAGCCCGGCCGTCGCCATCTCGGTGCGGCACAACGCATGCCCCACGACGACCGCCTCCGGGGTGAAGACGAAGTTCCCGAAGGCGTGATCGCCGTGGAAATGGGTGTTGACCACGACGCGCGGGGCATGCGGCGTCAGCGCCGTCGCGGCATCCCGCAGCAGCAGCGCGCGGGCTTGTGTGGCGGCCGTGTCCACCAGCGCGGTGCTGCCGTCCGCGACGATGATCCCGGCGTTGTTCAGGCACCAGCCGCCGTCCGGCTGGACATGGGCGAAGACGCCGTCGGCGACCTCCTCGGTCCGGGGCGGTGCGATGGGTCCGTGCGCGGTATTCGTGCTGCTCACCAGGCCTCCCGACGCTGTCGTCCGGCCGCGGACCGGCCGCGGCGCTGGATTCACCGTGCAGATCGCCGATCGAGGCCGGGTCGAGGGGGACCGGAACAGCGGTGTGGCAAAGGGATCTGACGCCTTGTCCGGTATCGGGAACACAGGTCCGGCCGGGCGTTGATTTGTTAACGTTTGGCTGTACCCAAGTTCGGTCAACTGGCTTGATCCTGTGGGGACTTGAGGAGCAGTGCAACGGGGGGGAATATTGATCAGGATTTTGCTTGCCGAGGACATGCGCATGCTTCGCGATGCGCTTGAGGCGTTACTCAGTCTCGAGAGCGACCTCGATGTGGTCGTCACGGTCGAGCGGGGCGACCAGATCGTGCCCGCGGCGGTGGAACACCGCGTGGACGTGGCGGTCATCGACGTCAATCTGCCGGGTCAGGACGGGTTGTCCGCGGTCGAGGATCTGCGCAGGCGGCTGCCGAGTTGCCGGCCGCTGATCCTCACGGGCATCGATCACGTCGGCCTGCTGCGCAGGGCGCTGGCGCTGCAGGTGCCCGGCTACCTCCTCAAGGAGGCACCGCCCGAGGAGCTCGCCGAGGCGATCCGGCGGGTGGCGGACGGCCAGCGCGTGATCGATCCGCAACTGGCACTGTCGGCCTGGGACGCCAAGGATCGCCCGCTCACCGAACGCGAACGGGAAGTGCTGAGCGTCGCCGCGGAGGGCGCGGATGTGGCAGAAATCGCTTCCCGGTTGCATCTGTCGGCCGGCACGGTCCGCAATTATCTGACGTCGGCGGTGACCAAGATGAGTGCGCGCAATCGCGTGGACGCCATTCGCATAGCACGGGAATCCGGCTGGATTCTGTAACCCGCGGGTGATGTTCGTCATGTGGATTCTTCACGTCGGTTCTGATGACGACTGCACTGGGCCCGATCGCCCTGCGAGTGAAACTCTGTTGCTCGGTGAATTCGAGCCCCTGGGCGAGCCTCGTGCAGGGGCACACCAGGCAGGGGGATTCAGGGTGGAGATCAAGGTTCTCGGTCCGCTGGAGGTCCTGGAGAACGGCGTATCGGTGGCACCCAGCGCATGCAAGCCGCGCCAGGTGCTCGCACTGCTCGCTCTGCGCGCAGGCCGCGTGGTGCCGGTACCCACGCTCATGGAGGAGATCTGGGGCGAGCGCATTCCGCAGAGTGCCGTCACCACACTGCAGACGTACATCCTGCAGTTGCGGCGCAAGCTGTCCGCCGCACACGAGAGCACCGGTGGTGACCGCTCCAGCAAGGACATACTCGCCACCAGCTACGGCGGTTACCTGCTGTCACCCGACGGCGCCGGCTCCGACGTCGTCGAGTTCGAGCAGCTCGCGGCCCGCGGTACGAACGCACTGGAGAGCGGTGACGCCCGCCAGGCCTCGACGCTGCTGGCCAGGGCCCTCGGGCTGTGGCGCGGTCCGGCGCTGGTCGACGTCCAGGCCGGGCATGTCCTCGGCCTGGAGGTGCAGGGTCTGGAGGAGGCGCGCATGCAGGTGCTGAGCCAGCGCATAGAGGCGGACCTCAGGCTCGGCCGCCATGCCGTGCTCCTGCGCGAGCTGCGCGTGCTCGTCGCCCAGCATCCGCTGCACGAGACCCTGTGCGGGCAGTTCATGCTCGCCCTGTACCGGTCGGGCAGCGCCTGGCGCGCCCTGGGGGCCTACCAGCACCTGCGCCGGACACTCGCCGAGGAACTGGGCATCGAGCCGTCCCGGCAGCTGCAGCGCCTGCACCAGGCGATGCTGACGGGCGATCCGGCGCTGACCCCCGAACCGGCGCCCCTCGTGGAGAGCTTCGTCCTGGCTTCCTCCTGGTGAACGAGGAATTCCTACGGCTCGTGCCCCGCCTTCGCCGGACGGTCCTGCGGGTGGAAGCCTGCTGCGCGGCCGATCAGCCGGTGTGCTCCTAGGCAGCGCGGCAGACGGCCACGGCGAGGACGGCGTGGTGCGGCAGCGCATGCGTGCCGAACCACCAGCCCTCTGCGGCGGCCGGCGTGCCGTCGGCGTGCCGCAGCGTCGGCGGCACGCCGTCCCGCGCCGGCACCGGCGCGAAGCCGAACTCCCGGAACGGCAGCCGCAGTCCGAGGCCCATGGCCTTGCTGTACGCCTCCTTGAGCGTCCACAGCCGGATCAGTGCGGCACGGCGCTCCTCGTCCGGCAGCCGTGCCAGGGCGGTGCGTTCGTGCGCGGTGCAGAACTCCCGTGCCAGCGCGTCGGCATGGACGGTGCGGCTGTCGAGTTCCGCGTCCACCCCGATCGGCCCCACTCGGCTGATGCCGACGACGAGCAGATCACCGGTGTGACTGAGGCTGACGGACATCCGCTCGGCACCCCGCAGATACGGACGGCCGCTCGGCGTCCGGGCCACCTCCAGCACGTCCTCGTCCGTCCCCGTGGCCACCGCGACCGCGCGTCTGAGCAGGGTCCTTGCCGCGAAGGAACGGCGTGCTGCCCGTCCCGACAGCCCGCGGTGGCCGGCCGGTCCGCTCCCGGGCATGCACTCCGGGACCGGACCGGCGGCCGGTTCGGGGTGCCAGTCCGCCACGTATGCCCGGACCACGGCCCAGCCGGTGGTCTCCAGGGACTCCCGGAGCTCCTGCCCCCAGCCGCTGCCGGAGGCCACGGCCACGGCCGGCACGGTCACAGCGGTGTCCCGTGCGGGTCGAATCGGCGGCCCTGGGCACACCGCTCCAGCACCTCCGCCGTCGCCGCCCCGGCGACTTCCGGAGCCGTCGCCCGTACCGGGGCGGCACCGAGCCGTGCCGAGGTCCGCAGCAGGACCCCGCTCAGCCAGGCCGGGTCGGCGAGGAACGCCGAGGGCTCCTCCGCGCGGGCCGCCAGCCACACCTCCGCGCACACCGCCGCCGCCGCGAGCAGCGCGCGGCGCTCGGCGAGAGCCCGCTGCGGTGTCCGCCGGACGACCACTGCGGGACGGGACCGCTCGAATACCTCGCCGTGGATCGAGGCGAGTTCCTCCAGGAACACTCCCGCCGCCGACCGCAGCCAGGCCGTGCCCGGTTCACGGCCCGTGACCGAGCGCAGCCCGGCGAGAGCGGCACCGAGACGGTCCCCGTCGAGGCGGTCGGGCCGCTCTTCCGACGGGACCAGCGCCAACTCGCTGTCGAGAGCGCGCAGTTGCTCACGGCCGACAGTCGTGTGCCCGCCGGGGCCGGTGGGTACGTGTGGTCCGAAGTAGAGGCCCAGTTCCTCCGCGCTCTGCCGCAGCAGCAGCGGCACCAGGCAGGCCGCCGCTGCGGGCTGTGGGGCGTTGAGCAGGCAGTGACAGCACAGCACGTCGAGGAAGACACCGCCCAGCGTCCGGCGTGCGGAGCGGCTGCCGAGCGGCCGGACGCCGGTCCGCCGTACCGCCGCGGTCGCCACCGCACAGCGCAGCGCGGTCTCCAGCCTCCCGAGGGCTGCCGTCAGTGGCCGTATCCGAGTGGCCGGCGCCGGCGGCCGTACCAGAACGTCCGGCCGCATCAGAACATCTGGTCGTGCGTCACCAGCCGGGACCGGGTGAGCACCTGGTCACCGGCGACCTCCAGCACGTCGTGCACGACGCAGCTCGGGGCGATCTCCGGCTTGCCGCCGGGGCGGACGGTGACGACCAGCGCGTACACGGTGGAGCGTATGGACCCGTCGGACTGCGGTTCCAGAGCGATGTGGTTGAACCAGTGCCGGCGTCGCACCGGATCGTTCTCGAAACGCTTGTGGAACTCCATCAGCTCGCGCACGATCCCGGGCCGGGTCCTCGCGGGTTCCGCGCCGGGGGAGTGCTGGAAGGTGCCGTCCTCGGTGAAGGTCGCCGCGTAGTCCTCGAAACGGAGGCCGTCCAGCGCCTGCATCTGATGGGCGTAGAAGTGCTGCACCTGCGCGTACAGGTCGGTCAGGGTGCGGGCGGTCACGGTCGTGGTCATGGCTTCCTCCGGCACGGGCGATGGACGGCCGGGGCCCGGTGGTGCCCCGGCGCACGGGCACAGTGACCGAGCCCGCTCGAGAAGGACTCGACCTGCGGATGTTCCAGCTGGCGGGGCTGTCCAGCGTCGTTCCACCGAGCCTCTAGAGACAGTCGGAAGTCTCGGCGCTGCCGTCGCGCGACAGGCCAGGTTCGGTGAGGGAGGAAGCATGGCGGAGGCAGTCAAGCCGGTGTCGCTGGTCACCGGTGCCACGAGCGGGATCGGTCTCGAGGTGGCCAGGCGGCTGGCCGGGCTCGGTGCCCGGGTCTATCTGTGCGCCCGCCGCGGCGAGGAGCTGGCGGCCACCGTGAAGTCCCTGCAGGACGAGGGGCTCGACGTCGACGGCAGCGCCTGCGACGTGGCGGAACCGGAGCAGATCCGCGCCTATGTCCGGGCCGCCGTGGACCGCTTCGGCCCGGTGGACATCCTGGTCAACAACGCCGGCCGGAGCGGCGGCGGGGCGACCGCTGAGATTGCCGACGACCTCTGGTTCGACGTGATCAACACCAATCTGAACAGCGTGTTCCTGATGACGAAGGAAGTCCTCAACGCCGGCGGAATGCTGGCCAAGGACCGGGGACGGATCATCAACATCGCCTCCACCGGAGGCAAGCAGGGCGTGGTGCACGCCGCGCCGTACTCGGCGTCCAAGCACGGAGTGGTCGGTTTCACCAAGGCGCTCGGTCTGGAGCTCGCCCGGACGGGGATCACGGTCAACGCGGTGTGCCCGGGCTTCGTCGAGACCCCCATGGCCGAACGGGTGCGCGAGCACTACGCGGGGATCTGGGGAGTTTCCGAGCAGGAGGCGCACGACCGCATCACCACACGGGTGCCGATGGGCCGGTACGTGGAGACCCGCGAGGTCGCGGCCATGGTCGAGTACCTGGTCAGCGACGACGCCGCGGCCGTCACCGCCCAGGCCCTGAACGTGTGCGGCGGTCTGGGCAACTACTGAGACCGCCGAGCGGTCGCGACCGCGTCGGCCACGTCGCCGGCCGGGGCCGCACCGGTCACGTCAGCGGCCTCGTCGGCCGGCTCCCTCCCGTATCCCGACGCTCAGTTCTGGAGGCATCATGACCACGCAGCACGAGGCGACGCCGTCCGCCCCACCCGGGCTGCTGTTCCACGACGACTTCCGCGAGGGCCTGCGCCACGACGGCCCTGAGGCGCGCTGGCAGCTGCGTGCGGTGGAGGACATGCCCGCAGGAGACGGGCTGATCAGCACCTCCGCCGAGGGACTCGTGGTGCTCCCCACCGGGCGCAACGAGACCACCGGGGAGCCCGCGTTCGCCCGGCCCGAGGACCCCGGGGCGACCACCGAGTTCCTGCGCTGGGCCGCGTTCGTCGACCGCAGCACGGAGGACGGCGGCTTCGGATTCGCCACCCGCCCCGGCGAAGTACTCACCGCCACCACGGAGTTCGCGGTCCGCACCTACGGCACCGCCGCCCACCCCCTCGGCGACGCGGTCACCGACCACGACGCCGACATGCGGCTCGGCGCCGGCGCCCTGATCTGCATAGACCGCGCCACGGGCATGGTCTTCGACTTCGTGCTCACCAACACCGCCGTGCTCGCCCTCTACGAACGCCTGCCGAGGCCCGACGCCGAACACGCCACGTTCTCGTACGCCGTGCCAGTCGGCACCCGCGAGCCCGACCGCTTCCACACCTGCTCGGTGGAGCTGGACGCAGACGCGGGCGTGGTGCGCTGGATCCTCGACGGCGAGGAAGTGCTCACCGTCGACAAGATCGGTCACAAGGTGCTCGACGCCTCCCGGCTGATCTGGCAGAGCGAGGGTGAGGAGCGCACCGCCACCCCTCGCCAGCTCAACTTCGGGCTCTCCACCTTCACCGGCAAGGTCTGGGGCCAGGGAGTCCGACTCGCCGCACGCCGGCTGACCATCGCCTCGGTGCCCGGCCCGCGCACAAGCGACTGACAGGAGAGATCGACCATCATGCGGTTGCACACCTACATCCCCAGCGAGACCCCCGGACAGGACGCCGTCGAGGCGGCGGACGTCGCCGTGCACGCCGAACGCCTGGGCTACCACGGCGTCTGGCTCCCGGACCATCCCCTGCCCTACTACGAGTACCGGGACTTCTACGGCGGTGTCTGGGAACCGCTGGTCATGCTCGCGAACATCGCCGCCCGCACCACCACCGTACGGCTCGGCAGCGGCGTCCTGGTCGCGGCGATGCGCAATCCCTTCGCCGTGGCCAAGCAGGCCGCGACCATCGACCGGCTCTCCCACGGACGGCTCGACCTTGGCATCGGCGTCGGCATCGTGCTCAAGGAGTTCCAGAACATGGGCGCCGACTTCCACACCCGTGGCGCGCGCACCGACGAGATCATCCGGCTGATCCGCCATCTGTTCACGGAAGGCCGGGGCCCCTTCGACGGGACGCACTACCCGCTGGGCGAGGAAGCCGTCTTCGCCCCCAAGCCGGTCCAGCCGGAGGTGCCCATCTGGATCGGCGGCCGCACCGAGGCCGCCTGGAAGCGGGCCGCGCGCACCGGCGACGCCTGGCTGTGCGCGATGACCGAGCCCGACGTCTTCGCCGCCAACCTCACCCGGATGCGCGACCTCACGGACCGCAAGGTCCTGGCGGGCGCCCGGATCCAGTTCTCCGCCGCCGAAGCCTCCTTCGAGCGGGCCGTCGAGGAGATCGAGGCGTGGAAGGCAGCCGGCACCGACGACCTGGTCGTCTGGTTCGGCGCCCCCGACGGCTATGTGGACCGCATGACCATGTTCGCCGAGGCCCTGGCCAAGACGCAGGACGCCTGACCACACCGTGGACCGGGCCCGCCCGCCCCACGACGGAGGCGCACATGCCCCCGACACAGGCGTTCCTGTCCCACAACGGAGGTGCACATGACCGACAAGCCCGTCGCCCTCGTGACCGGGTCCTCCTCCGGCATCGGTGAGGCCGTCGTCCGCAGGCTGTCCACCGCCGGGATGCGCGTGGTCGTCAACTCCGCCCGGTCGGCCGAGGCCGGGCGAAAACTCGCGGAGTCTCTGCCCGACGCGCTGTACGTACAGGCCGACATCTCCGCGGAGTCCGACGCCCGGCGGCTGGTCGCCACCGCGGTGGAGCACTTCGGCCGGCTGGACGTCCTGGTGAACAACGCGGGCACCACCCGCCGTATCCCGCACGCCGATCTGACCGCCGCCACCCCGGAGATCTGGCGCGAGATCCTCGACGTCAATCTGATCGGCACCTGGCAGACCACGGTGGCCGCCGTACCCCACCTGACGGAGTCGGCGGGCACCGTGGTCAACATCTCCTCGATCGCGGGCAGCAGGCCCGCGGGCAGCTCCATCCCCTATGCCGTGAGCAAGGCGGCCATCGAGCATCTGACGCGCCTGCTGGCCGGCGTGCTCGGCCCCCGCGTCCGGGTGAACGCGGTGGCTCCCGGGCTCATCGAGACACCCTGGACCAGGGACTTCACCGACATCGCCCAGCACGTACGGGAGACCACCCCGCTGCGCCGCGTCGGGCTCCCCGACGACGTCGCCGAGGCGGTGCTCGCCATGGCCGGTGCCACCTACACCACCGGAACGGTGCAGCTGGTGGACGGCGGCGCCCACCTGATCTGACGGCCTGCGGGCCGTGCCACCGGCCGCGGGACACCTCCCGCGGCCGGTTCGTCCTCTTGCACAGGGTCTTTGCCCTCCCCAGGTCCGAGGAGACACCGTCATGAAGCTGGGAGCGAATCTGGTGTACCAGGGCGCCGGCGAGCTGGCCCGCGCCGCGGAACACCTCGGGTACGACGTGGTGCTGGCGCCCGAGGGCTACCGCTCGGACGCCGCCAGCGTGCTGGGACTGATCGCGGGACGGACCGAGCGGATCGGGCTGGCCTCCGGTGTCATGCAGATCCCCGCGCGGCCGCCGGGCCTGGCCGCGCTGACCGCGGCGACGCTGGACGCGCTCAGCGGTGGCCGGTTCCGGCTCGGGCTAGGCGTGTCCAACCCCGATGTCTCCGACGGCTGGTACGGAGCCCGGTTCGACCAGCCCCTCGCCCGCACCCGCGAGTACGTGGAGATCGTCCGCAGGGCGGTGGCCGGAGGCCCGGTGGAGTACCAGGGCCACCACTTCCGGCTCCCCGCCTCCGGGCCGGGCGGCGGGGCACCGCTCCACATCCTCACCGAGTCGCCCCGTCCGCGCATCCCCGTCTA
This sequence comes from Streptomyces sp. NPDC002076, assembly GCF_053593835.1. Lineage (NCBI taxonomy): Bacteria > Bacillati > Actinomycetota > Actinomycetes > Kitasatosporales > Streptomycetaceae > Streptomyces > Streptomyces sp. NPDC002076. The sequence continues at coordinate 59,959 of NZ_JBSFDI010000005.1, read as the reverse complement.
CCTGGCCGCGGTCGGGCCGAAGAACCTGCGGCTGGCCGGCGAGATCGCGGACGGCTGGATCGGCGTGTTCACCTCCCCGGAGGCGGTGGCCAAGTCGGTCACCGAGATCCGCGCCGGACGCGAGCGGGCCGGCGCGGACATGGCGGGCTTCGACGTGCTGCCGAGTCTGCCGACGGCCGTGGCCGACGACGTGGGCTCCGCCGCGGACGCCCTGCGCTCCCACTACGTCTACATGCTCGGCATCGGCGATCCCGACCGGAACTTCTACTGTGCTATGGCCCGGCACATGGGCTTCGAGCGGGAGATCACGTACCTGCGCGAGCGCCTGGCCGCCGGAGACCGGGCCGGCGCGGGCGCCGCCGTGCCGCTGGAGTTCATCGACCGCACGGCGCTGCTCGGCCCCGTGGCACGGCTGGCCGAGCGGATGGTGGCCTATCGGGAGGCCGGGGTGACCACCCTCGGCATCATGGTGTCGGCCGCGGCCACCTCGCCGGCCGGCCGGCTGCGTCTGCTGCGACAGGCGGCCGAGGCGCTGGAGCGCTCGGGCGTAGGGGACTAGCGCGCGCATACGGCGAAGGGTGCCGACCACATCGTGCGGTCGGCACCCTTCGCCGTATGCCGGTTCGCCGGATGGCGTCAGGCGGACGGCCGCGCGGGCACGTTGCGCTTCTGCATGCCCGGGTGGTCCGGATCGATGCCCCAGCTCAGGATGCGGCGCGGGTACACCCTGATGAGCTCCTGGCTGAAGTGCGCCTGGGCGGGCGTGTGCCCGGAGATGGCCTCGGCCCGGCCGCGGATCTCGATGCCGCGTACCGTCCACGGACGGGCGGAGACCAGGTCGTCGATGACGAAGGCCACCTGCGGATTGCCGAGGATGTTCTTGAACTTACGGCTCTCCGCGAGATTGCGGCCGCCGATGTCGAAGGTACCCAGCTCGGTGTTGTACCGGAACGAAACGGGGTTGTTCTGCGGTGCGCCCTTGCTGTCGACCGTCGACAGGCGGCCCAGGTACTGGCCGTTCACATAGGCCAGTTCGGCCTCGGTCAGCGACACGGCGATGGCTTCCCTTCCTGGTTCACTGCGGTCCTGCTGCGGTCCTGCTGCGGTTCTTCGCCGGCGCCGTCAGCGGCCGGCCGGTGCATCGGCGTTCCCGGCCGCGGAGGCCAGCGTGGTACGGCTGTTGCGGCCGAGGGCGTCACGTACATGGGCCCGGGCCTCGGCGAGGGTGGTGCCCGCACCCAGCACCTCCTCCACGGCCGCGGGGTTCAGCACGACCGTGTGCCGTGCCGTGACCGAGCTGCCGTCCGGCCCGTACGCGAACGTCCACAGGCCACTGTGCCCCAACAACAGCTTCGGCGTCCGGCGTTGCTTGTACGCGATCCACTGCCCGCTCTCGCAGATGCGCACCGAGCTGGTGGTGTGCGCGGCGCCGTCCGAGGTCACCGTGTCCATCTCCAGCTCCTGGACGCCCGGCTCGGCCTCGGTGAGCCGTACCCGGGACACGTGCGGAAGCAGGTCGGCCCAGCGGTCCGCCCGGTACACGAAGTCGTAGGCGGACTTGACGTCGGTGGCGAGCCGCACGGTGTCCGTGAAGGAGAAGACGACGTCGCCCACCGGGTGGCCGGACTCCGCCGTGCGCGCGAGCGCCTGGAGCTCCTCGGGACTGTTGCGGTCCAGTGCCTCGCTGATCCACCGCACCGTCTCCGGCGCGTCGTCGACCGCGGTGAAGTCGTGCCGGAGCACGATCTCGGTACGGTCGCCGTGCAGCGAGCGGAACAGCCACTCGCCGCCCATGGAGGCGATCGGCGGCCTGCTGTGCTCCTGCCGGAAGGTGATGCGCAGCCCTTCCGGGTCGAAGGTGCGGCGCGACACCCAGCTGGTGACCTGCCCGCTCACGAGAGCCCAGATCCGGAACCGCTCCGCACGCTCCTCGCGCTCCAGGTGGTGCACGTGCACGCTGGGGCCGAAGACGGCCGGCCAGCACGTCACATCGGCGACCAGCTCGTAGAGGACGTGCGGGGGAGCCGCGACGACGACGGTGTGCTCGGTGCTGTGCTGCCTGCCCTCTGCCATGGTGGGTCTCCTCGGCTGATCCATGCGGGAAGTGGACCGGTGCCGCCGTCTCGGGACGGCGGCACCGGTGGGTCTGCGGGGCGGGACGGGATCACGCCGCGGCCGTGATCCCCTCGTTCACCAGGGTGAGCAGCGCCCGGGGCGTCTCCACGTCGGTGATCTCGTCGTCGGGGATGCTCACGCCGAATTCCTGGTTGATCCGGGCCGCGGTCTCCATCAGGGCCAGCGAGTCGTAGCCCAGCTCCTCGAAGGACGCGTCGAGCACGTCCCCCTCGGGGGCGCCGAGGCCGTCCTCGGCGCCGGCGCACTCGACGAGGATGCGCCGCAGGTCGTCAAGGGTCATGGTGGTCATGAGATGTCTCCTGGGTATTCGGGTGACCGGTTGTCAGGCGTGCGGGACGCGATCCGCGGGGAGCGGCCGGGCCGTGGTACCGCTCAAGATCGGGGAACGGCGCGGACGAGCACGGCCGCGTTGAAGCCGCGGTGGCCTCGCGCCAGCACCAGCGCGCTGCGCACGGGCCGTTCCCGCGGTTCCTCCAGGACGAGGTCCAGTCCGTACTCCTGCGGCACGTCCGAGGTGTTGCCCGTCGGCGGGATCACACCGTCGCGGATGGACAGCAGAGCGGTCGCCACATCCAGCGGGCCACCGCCCGCGTGCAGCCGTCCGGTCAGCGACTTGGGCGCGGTGACCGGGACGCCGCCCGGACCGAAGAGCTCGCGGATCGCCGCGGCTTCCGCCCGGTCCAGCTCCGCGCTGCCCGCCGCGTCCGCGAAGACCACGTCCACGTCGGCCGACGCGACACCGGCGTCGGCCAGGGCCGCCTCCGCCGCCCTGCGCAGCCCCGGCGGACGGCCGGAACCGGGCCGGGGGTCGAAGGTCGCGGCATACCCGGCGATCTCGCCGTACACATCGGCGCCCGTGACGCCCCGCTCGCGCGCCGAGTCCGCGTCCTCCACCACGAGCAGGGCACCGCCTTCTCCCGGGACATGGCCGCACGCGCGAGCGTCGAAGGGCAGATACGCGCCGTCCGGGTCGGGCACGGTGCTCACCCGTCCGCCGGCCAACTGGGAGACGTACCCCCAGGGGTCGAACGCGGAGTCGACACCACCGGTGACGACGAGCCGGGTGCCGCGCCGGACGGTACGGCGGGCATGACCGAGCGCGTCGAGACCGCCCGCCTGCTCCCCGACCAGGGCCGCGCTCGGCCCGCGCATCCCGTTGCGGATGGAGATCTGACCGGTGTTCACCGCGTAGAACCAGGCGAACGACTCGTAGACGCTCACGAACTCCGGCCCCTGGCTCCAGAGTTTGCGGAACTCGTGATGGGTGAAGTCGAAGCCGCCCAGGGCGTTGGACATGACCACGCCCATGTCGTAGTCCGCCAGGGTCTCGGGGCCGACACCCGCGTCGGCGAGCGCCCAGTCGGCGGCCACCAGGGCGAGGCGCGTGGAGATGTCGGTCTGCGGCAGCAGCCGGCCCGGCAGATGCTCCTCGGGCCGGAAACCGGTGATCAGCCCGGCGAGCCGTGCCGGATAGCGCGACGTGTCGAACCGGGTGAGCTCGCCGATCCCGTTGCGGCCGTCGAGCACGGCCTTCCAGTACTCCTGCGTCCCGAGGCCGTTGGGCGCGGTCACCCCGATCCCCGTGACCACCGCTGCGCCGCTCATGCGCGGGCTCCTTCCGGACGCCGGAGCACCATGGCGCTCTGGAACCCGCCGAATCCGCTGCCCACCGTCAGCACGGTGTCCACCCGCTGTTCGCGCGCGGTCAGCGGGACATAGTCCAGGTCGCACTCCGGGTCGGGCTGGTGCAGATTGGCCGTGGGCGGGATGACACCGTGCTCGATGGCCAGGGCGCAGGCCGCGATCTCGATGGAGCCGATGGCGCCGAGCGAGTGACCCACCATGGACTTGATGGAGCTGACCGGAATGTCGTAGGCGTGCTCGCCGAGGCTCCGCTTGAACGCGGCGGTCTCGTGGCGGTCGTTCTGCTTGGTGCCCGAGCCGTGCGCGTTGATGTAGTCCACCGCGGTGGGGTCCAGGCGCGACTCGTCCAGCGCCGTCCGGATGGCCTCGGCCATCTCGCGGCCGTCCTTCTTCAGCCCTGTCATGTGGTACGCGTTGCAGCGCGTCGCGTATCCGGTCACCTCGGCGTAGATCCGGGCGCCGCGGGCCCGGGCCGCCTCGTACTCCTCCAGCACGAACATCGCGGCGCCCTCGGCCAGTACGAACCCGTTGCGGGAGCCGTCGAACGGCCGGGAGGCGTGCTCGGGATCGTCGTTGCGGGTGGTGGTCGCCTTGATGGCGTCGAAGCAGGCCACCACGATCGGTGAGATGGGCGTGTCCGTGGCACCGGCGACCATCACGTCGGCCGAGCCCTCACGGATCAGCTGGACGGCGTAGCCGACCGCGTCCAGACCCGAGGTGCAGCCGTCGGAGACCATGGTCACCGGCCCCTCCGCGCCCACCTCCCAGGCCACCTCGGCGGGCATCACGCCCGGGCTGAGGTAGTCGAACATGTGGGACGAGAGATAGGCGTGGTCCACCAGCCACTCCCGGCCGGCGTCCGACATCACCAGATACTCGTTCTCCAGGCTGGTCGCGGACGCCACCGCGCTGCCCAGGGCGACACCGATCCGCTGCGGATCGCCCGCCCGTGTCTCCAGCCCGCTGTCCACCACGGCCTCCCGCGTACAAGCGACGGCGAACTGGGTGGCGCGGTCCATCCGGCGGATCTGCCGCGGGCTCAGACCTTCCGCCCCGGCGTCGAACACCACCTGGCCGGCGACCTGGGAGCGGAAGGGGCCGGGGTCGAAGAAGTCGATCCGCCGGGTGGCCGTACGGCCCGCGGTCAGCAGATCCCAGAACTCCTTCGTTCCGGTCCCACCGGGCGCACGGACACCGATACCTGTGATCACGACGCGCCGGGTCACCGCACACCTCCGGCACGACGGGGTTCTTTCGAGCAGACCATCGCAGTGCGTTCCTTTCGCCTGTGCCCGACGGGGTCCTCCACCGTCGGCGGTAGGGCAACGCCGCCCGCGTCGAGCAGCCTGTGCCGCGCGGCTCGAGCCCGGCTCGAAACCGGGTGGTAGCGCCCCGCATTCCGGCGGCCCGCCGAGGGATTCCAGCGGTCGGCGAGGCAGTCTCGAGCGGACCGGACGACCGTCGTCCCACAGGAGCGGGCTCTACGGCGCGTCCCCGCCGCCGTCACGAGGAGGGATTCCTGATGGAACGCCGAACGAACGAGGAGGCGTCACGGCCGGCCGACGGCGCCGTCGCCGCGCTGGCCGAACTCGCCGCCGCGCACGCCGCGAAGGCGGAGCTCGACCGCCGGCTGTCCCCCGAGACGTACGAGGCGATCCGGGGCGCCGGTTTCGCCCGGCACTTCGTGCCCGCCCGCTGGGGTGGCAGCGAGGGAACCTTCGACGACCATGTGCGCGATGTGGCCGCGGTCGCCGAGGGGGACCCCTCGGCCGCCTGGTGCGCCTCCATCGCGGCCACCATCGGCCGGATGGCGGGATTCCTGCCCGAGGAGGCGCAGCGTGTCATCTGGGGTGAGGGTCCGGACGTCTTCCTCGTCGGGGCGCTGCTGCCCGCGGGCACCGCGGAGCCCGTGGCAGGCGGCTGGCTGCTCAGTGGCCGCTGGCCGTACATGAGCGGGGTCCACTTCTCGGACCACGCCATGCTGTGCTGCCCCGTGCCCCTGGCCCGCGGTGGCAACGAGGTGCGTTTCCTGCTGGTGCCGCGGGCGGCCTACACCGTCGAGGAGAGCTGGTTCATGACGGGTATGCGGGCCACCGGCAGCGACACGCTGGTGCTGGAGCCCACCTTCGTACCCGTCGAGCACTCCGTGGCGCGGCACGATGTGATCTCCGGCCGGGCTCCGGGTTCGTCGCCCGCCTGCCACGCGGTGCCGCTGAAGGCGGTGAGCGGACTCTCCTTCGCCGCCCCGGTGCTGGGCGCCGCCCGCGGTGCGCTGGCCCAGTGGACGGCCAAGGTCGCCCAGAAGCGGGCGGCGCCGTCCACCAACCGGCTGCTCGGCGTCAGTGAGGCCGCCACCGACGCCGTGCTGGCCCGCACGGCCGGGCAGATCGACGCGGCCCAACTCCTTCTGGAACGCGCGGCGAAGGAAGCGGACCGAGGCGGGATCACCCCGCTGGCGGCCGCCCGCGCCCATCGGGACCAGACCCTGGCGGCCGACATCGTGGTGACCGCGGTCAACGAGCTGTTCCGCAACGCCGGAACCAGCGGCGCGAGCGAGACGGGCTCCCTGGCCCGCTTCTGGCGGGATGCCAACACCGGCGCGGCCCACGCGATCCTGCAGTTCGAGCCGGCCGCCCGTGCCTACGCGGAACTGGCCTTGGCCGACGCGGGCATGGGGCAGGGGGCTGACATCCGGGGCCGGGAGGGGTGACAGGGGCCGCTCCAGGTGCGGCTGGAGGCGGCGCGGGCGGTGGAGGTGGGTCGGGGCGCATGCCGGGCTCGTGCGGTGGAGGCGGGTCCGGGTGCGACCGGGCGGGCGGCGGAGGCGGCTCCGGACCTGCCCCGGCCGGAGAGGGCGGAGGCCGGCTGGGAGGTGCGGCTGGAGGCGGCGCGGGCGGTGGAGGTGGGGCGGGGTGCGGCCGCTGCTCGCCGTGGTCCGTCTGCGGCGCGCCGGTCGGCGGGGCGTTCCTCCGGGTGTGCTCCAACGAGACCCTGAGCGGAGGGCGTTCGCGCCGCGTGGTCCGGCGGCGCGCTCGCCGGCCCGGTGCGGAGTCCCACGGTGTGCTCGGAGCGCGCCTTCGTACGAGTTCTTCCCGCGGTGCCCTTGCTACGGCGCTACTTCCCGCGGCGTGTCCTACTCCGCGCCGCCGTCCTCCCCGGCACCGTCCGTTCCTGCTCCGCCCGGGGCCAGTTGGCGGACGAGGTCGCGAAGGCCTCGTTCGTAGCGTGCGCGGAAGTCCGGGTCGTCGATGTCGGTGCCGAACAGCCGGCGTGCCATGTCGGGGAACACCACGGGAGCCGCCACCGCGCCGAGCAGCACCAGGCGGAGTGAAGCCGGGTCGAGACCGGGAGCCACCTCGCCTTCCTCCTGACGGCGGCGTACGCCGGACAGGTCCTCGGGCTCGGCGGGAGGCCGGGCGGCGGCGGAGTCCTGTGGCTCGGAGAGCCCGCGCCAGGCGAGCAGCCGCATGGGGCGCGGATCGCGGAGCGCGTCGTCCAGGTACCTGGCGGCGAGTTCGGCGAGCGGCAGCGACTGGTCGGCGAAGGCCGCCTCGCGTTGCAGCCAGGCGCGCTGCACCGCCAGGTACAGCCCCTCCTTGCTGTCGAAGTGGTAGTTGACGAGGTCCTTGCTGACACCCGCGCGTGCGGCGATGTCGCGTACGCGGGCCCCCGTGAAGCCACGGGCGGCGAACTCCTCCAGGGCGGCATCGAGCAGGGCCGTGCGGGTGCGCTCGGCGTCGACTTGCCGGTCCTCGGGGGTCCGGGCACGCCGTGGCGTGCGACGGGGCGAGGCGGCGGAGCGGGAATCGGCGGTCGTCATGGGGCCAAGATTACGACTTAGACAGACGTTTGACATCGCTCGACAGTTGTCTAACAATGGGCGGCATGAGCGCTGTCCCCACGCAAGGCACCGCACAGGCCACCGCACCGGTGCCCTTCTCACCCGCGTTACGACGCGCCATAGGCGTGATCATGATCGGCGCGTCGCTCTCGTTCCTCGACTCCACCGTCGTCAACGTGGCGCTGGACACCGTCTCCTCCGACCTGGCCGTACCGCTCACCGATGTGCAGTGGACGGTCACCGCGTATCTGCTGGCCTTCGGCGCGGTCATCCCGGTGACCGCCTGGGCCGCCCAACGGCTGGGTGCCGCGCGGCTCTACCTCGTGTCGCTGCTGGTGTTCACCGTCGGTTCCGCATGCTGCGCGCTGTCGGGCAGCATCGGCCAACTGGTGGCGAGCCGGGCCCTGCAGGGCCTCGGCGGCGGGGCGATCATGCCGGTCGGCACGATCATCTGGACCCGCATGGCCGACCGGTCGCAGATGGCCCGCGTGATGAGCATGGTCGGCATTCCGATCGTGCTCGCCCCGATGATCGGCCCGCTCATCGGGGGACTGCTGGTCAAGGGGGCGGGCTGGCAGTCCATCTTCTGGATCAACATCCCCCTGGGCCTGGTGGGCGCCGTACTCGCCCGGCGGCTGCTGCCCCGTGACCGTGGCTCGGACGCCGGGCCGCTGGACATCCCGGGCCTGGGGCTCGCCGCCGGAGGACTGGTCGGACTGACCTACGGCCTGGCCGACATCGGCACCCGGGCCGAGCTCACCGCCCGCTCGATCGCCGTGCTCGTGGCCGCGGTCGTGTTCCTCGCATTGTTCGTCGTGCGCTCGCTGCGCGTGCCCCATCCGCTGCTGGACATGCGGCTGTACGCCAACCGGCTGTTCAGCGCCGCGGCACTGACCATGTTCAGCCTCGGTGTCGCCCTGTTCGGCGGCATGATCCTGCTGCCGCTGTACTTCCAGATCGTCCGCGGCGAGGACGTCGTCAGCACCGGGCTGCTGCTGGTGCCGAGCGGAGTCGGCGCCCTGGCCGCCAACCGGCTGGCGGCGCCACTGACGGACAAGCTGGGCGGGGGAACTACCGCACTGCTCGGCGGCGTCATCGCCGCGGTCTGCACGATCCCCTTCCTCTTCCTCACCGCCGACACCTCCTATCCGTTGCTCGCCATCGCCATGGCCACGCGAGGAGCCGGCATCGGTCTGTCCCTCACCCCGGTGATGACCTCCGCCTACCGCACACTGCCGCCGCAGAAGATCAAGGACGCGACACCTCAGCTCAACGTCCTGCAGCGGGTGGGCGGTTCGATCGGCACCGCCGTCCTCACCATCGTCCTCTCCCACCAACTCGCCGGCCGGGTACGCCCTTCCGGCCGGGCCCAGGCCTTCGGGGACACCTTCGGCTGGGTCATCGTCGCCGCCGTCATGGCGATCGTCCCCACGGTCCTGCTCTTCGTCACCGAGCGGGCACAGCGTGAGGCCTCCACCGCACACGACAAGCACTCTTGACCACGTTGCACAAGGAGTACGCATGACCACGGTTCTCGTCATCGGCGCCACGGGCAAGCAGGGCAGGGCGGTCACCGAACTGCTGCTGCGGCGAGGCCATGACGTTCTCGCCCTGACCCGCGACACCGGTTCCCCCGCGGCCCGCGCGCTGGCCGACCTGGGCGCCCGCCCGGTCGCCGGCAGCCCCGCGGACGCGGAGGCACTGTCCAAGGCCGTCGCCGGCGTGGACGCGGTGTTCGGTCTCTCACTGCCGTTCGGCCCCGGAGGCAAGGAGCAGGAGGTCGCCCAGGGACGGCTGTTGGTCGACACCGCCGCGCAGGCGGGCGCGCACCTGGTGTACTCCTCGCTGCGCGGAGCCGACCGCATCGTCGACAGCCAGGTCGCCCATGCCGGCAGCAAGCAGCAGATCGAGGCGTATCTGCGGGAGAAGGACGGGCTGCGCGCGACCGTCCTCGGCCCCGTCTACTTCATGGAGAACATGCTCAACGTCAGGTTCAACGGACTGGCGGGCGGCCGGCTCGCCATGCCGCTGTCGCCCGGCAAGAAGCTGGACCAGGTGACAGTGCTGGACATCGCGGGCCTGGCCGTGCACGCCATCGAGAACCCGGAGGACCTCGCCGGCAAGCGGATCGACCTCGCCTCCGACAGCGTCACCGGGACGGAGGCCGCGGCTGCGCTCGGCGCTGTGCTCGGCAAGGAGATCCCCTACCACCAGATGCCGATCGAGCAGGTGCGGCAGTGGGCCGGCGACGAGGTCGCCGCAATGTTCCAGCGCTTCGAGGAGAACACCCACTTCGTGGACCGGACGGCGCTGCGTGCCGCCTATCCGGAGGTGTCCTGGCACACCTTCGAGCAGTGGGCCCGCACCGTGGACTGGGAGCAGTTGCTGCAGGCGTAAGGGCGCAACCCGATGGCGGCGCCGCCGTCCCGGACGGTCCGGGACGGCGGCGCCGCCACGAGTTCCCACGCGAGCTCAGCCCGCCTACGGAAACCGGTACTTGCCGTATGCCTCCACCTCCGCCTCCCTCCGGGAACGCGCACCCGTGAGCGACAGATCCAGGATGTGGCCGAAGAGCACGGCCTGAGTCGTGAAGGCGAGGGGGTCGGACCTCGGTTCCCGAGGAGCGCGAGGCGCGTCGGGACGTCGACGAACGACACCGAGGTCGAACGCGGTTGTCGAGAGAGCGGCTTTGTCCTGCATGCTGACGCACCACCATCCTGCTGGTCCGGACGCCGGTCCGTGCCCGGCCCGTCACCGGCAGCGTTCCAGCCAGGCCTCGAGCGACACTGAACCGTCGGTGGACCGTTCCTGTCAGCGATGGGCACCCGGCGTACAGCGCGGGTCCTTCAGGTCACCGGACGCCAGACGATGTCGTCCCGGGCGGAGAGTGCCGCGACCGCGTCGGCGACGTCGATAGGCAGCGGCATCGGACAGCGCCTGCGGATCTGGCTCAGTTCCCGGTGCGAGCGGACCAAGCCGGCGAAGTCGCGTGGGTATGCGGCGGCGTCCACGCCGGTCAGAAGTCCGATCTTGCCTGCGCGGGCGGCCGTACGCTGCCAGGCCTGTGCGTCGGCCGGCCCGATGGAGTCGGTGCCGTGGCTGAACAGCAGGATCCGGATCTCGTCGAACGGGGCGGAGGCGTCCAGGTAGGACTCGAGGCCCGCGCGGGAAGCCTCCGTGCCGAAGACGGTCCAGTACGGTACCGACCCGGTGCGCAGCGTCCACCAGGGTTCGAGCAGGAGGAACGACTCGACGAGGAGTCGCCCGGTGGGCAGGCCGCGGTCGGCGTACCAGGATCGATAGAGGTCGGCCACGGCGGGACTGAGCCGTTGTGGCGTGCCGAAGCGCAGCAGATGGGCATCGGGCCGGTGCCGTCCGGCGTAGGCGCGGATGTCGTCGAGCAGCGTGGCATCAAGGCCCCATTCCGCCTCCGGGCTCTCGCCGTCGGCGGCGGGCGGGTCCCAGCGGCGCACCGGGGCGCCGTAGCGGGCGAGCAGGCCGGCGACGCGGGGACCGCCGTGGCGGTATTCCTCGGGCGTGGCGTCGCCGAGGGCGCCGAACGGGAACAGGTACCGGTCGTCGATCCTGGTCGTGGGCCAGCGCAGTGTGCAGTCGACGCGTGATCCGTTGCAGGATCCATGCCTACCCCGTGATGCGGAACGACGAGCACGGCAGCAGCACCGAGGCCGGGCGGCGTGAGCCTCGGCGCCGCCGTGCCCGTGTATGTGTCGGCCTCACGGGCACCCGTGGCAACGCGGCCCTCAGGGGTGCCGCTCGGCCCCCTCGGGCATGACCCCGTCCTCACCAGTGGGAGGCAGCATGATCACCCATCGGCATCTGGTGGAAGAGGTGGCGTCGCGGGCCCGGCTCGGCGACACGGAGGCCGCCGACGCAGCCGTGCACCTGGTCCTCGCAGCGCTGAGCCGCCGTCTGGACGCACCGCACCGTGAACATCTGCGCCAGGCCGTACCAGCCCATGAACGCGGGGCTCTGGTGTACGGCGCCGCCGAGGCGGACGAGTCCGCCATGCGGCTCGACGAACTGCTGGCCGATGTCGCCCGGCCGGTTGGTGCCACTCCGGAGCAGGCGCTGTTCCTGGCGCAGACGGTGGTCTCCCGTCTCTCGGCGGAGGACACGGACCTGGCGGCGGACCTGCGTGGCGCCCTGCCGGACGAGTTCGGCACGCTGTTCGCGGAGCCCGACCCGATGCCCGAGCGGCCCAGCCGTGCCACGGACGCACCCGGCCCCGCTCAGTGACGAGGAGATCGCCGCGAAACCCGGCAGCTTCAGCAGGTGGGTGCGGGTCCGCCGGCTGAGCGTGGCCAGACCGGGCAGCAGGCAGTCGGCCACGCCCATGCCCTGCACCAGGACGACCTCGGGCATCTGCGGCCGCGGTCGCCCGACGGCACGGCTGCGCATACGACCCAACCCCCCGTCGATGGGAGGAGATGTCGACGTCCTTGGGGAAGGGCGGGCCGGCCGGGTCCGGGGGAGTCACGGCACTTCACGCCACGGGCAGCGATCCGGTCGAGGAGAGGAACTCCTCCCGGCCCTGCCGGGGAAGCGGGGGCGCTGCCGGGGGACGGTGTCCGCGGGTGCCGCGTGTTCATGCCGTGCCTGGGCCCTGACCGAATCGCCGGACCTGGGCCCGGGGGTGCGGCGGGAGGCGCCGGGCACGGCCCAGCGCAGACGGGGGTGACGGGCATGCCGCCGCCGACGTCAGCGCTGATAGAGCCCGACGATCGTGCCGCTGGCCAGCTGCTCCCGGTCGAGGACGGCGTGGACGTCGTCGGCGCTGGCCCGGTCGGGCAGCGAGACCGGGGCGGGGAGGGCGTAGATCCGGAAGAAGTAACGGTGGGCGTCGTCGCCGACCGGGGGCTGCGGGCCACCCCAGCCCCGCTCCCCGAAGCCATTGCGATGCGGCTGGCTGCCCTGTGGTGTCTCGCCGGCGTCCAGGCCCCCGACATGGGGGTCGATGCCGGTGACGAGCCAGTGCACGAAGGTTCCGGACGGCGCGTCCGGGTCTTCGCACAGCAGGGCCAGCTCCGCCGCGTCGTCCGGTACTCCGGACCAGGCGAGCGGCGGCGAGACGTTGTCCGCGTCATGGGCATGGTGACGCGGGATCATGGTGTGATCACTGAAGGCTGCGCTTCTGAGTTCGATATCGGCCATGCGACCGGAGTACCCGGCGCGGGCAGGGACATACGGCCGAACCGCACGGGATGACCGGGGAGGCGCGGGGTACCCGCAGACTGACACACCCCCGTGCGAGGAGATGACTGGTATGCGGTTCATCGGACTGTTCCTTCTCGCGGGCGCGGGCGCCTTCACGGCCCTCGCGATCGCGGGCAACCTGTCCGGCGGGCCCGAGTACACGGTGTCCGTTCTCGATCACGACGTCGCCACCATGAGCGGCCTCGCCCTGTTCAGCTCCGGACTCGCGCTGGCGCTCATCTTCTGCATCGGCCTGGCGATCATGGTGAGCGGTGCCACACACACCGGTCGGCACCGGGGATCCGGGCCGCGCCGGATGCGGCACACGACGTTCGGTGGGACGGCGGGGCCCGACACCCGGGCGTGAACACCGTCCGCAGCCGGCAGCTCGAACCGGACCTGAACAGCGCCCGGAGTGGGCAGCCGGAGCGGTGTGCCGTCAGCTCGCCCAGTCCAGCAGGCGTTCGCCCGTCTCGGGCGCCTGCAGCCGGGTGAGCGACTGCTTCTCCAGCTGGCGCACGCGTTCCCGGGTCAGCCCCACCTGATCGGCGACCTGCTGCAGCGTCCGCGGATGCCCGTCGTGCAGCCCGTAGCGCAGGCTGAGGATCATGGCTTCGCGGGGTGCCAGCACGCCCAGGGCGTCCCTGAGCTCCTCGGCAAGCGCCCGGTACTCGGCGACCTGCGGAGCCTGGAGTACGTCGGTGGCCGGGATGAGGTCGCCGACCACGGTCTCGCCGGTCTCGTCCACCGGTGTGTCCAGACTCAGCGTCTGCCGCCCGACCCGGCGCAGCCAGGCGACCCGCTCCTCGTCCAACCCGCTCTCCCGGGCCACCTCGCCGTCCGTCGGCTCGTGATCGAGACGCAGCTGGAGTTGCCGTTCGACCTTCGCGAGCTTCTGCACCTGCTCCACGACGTGCATCGGCAGCCGCACGGTACGGGCGTGCTGGGCCAGTCCTCGTTCGATGGCCTGCCGGATCCACCAGGTGGCGTAGGTCGAGAACTTGAAGCCCTTGGTGTGGTCGCACTTCTCCACCGCCCGCATCAGCCCCAGGTTGCCCTCCTGAATGAGGTCGAGCAGGGGAGCGCCCCGGTGGGCGTGCCGTTTCGCGATCGACACCACGAGCCGCAGATTGGCCCGGATCATCTGGTCCTTCGCCCGCGTTCCCTCCCGTACGGCTGCCTCCAGTTCACGGCGCCGCACCGGTGAGAGGGCGTGCCCGCCGCCCTCCGCCCGCTCCAGTTCCTCGGCGGCGTGCACACCGGCCTGCATGCGCTGGGCCAGCCGTACCTCGTCCGCGGCGTCGAGCAGCGGGGTCGCGGCGATCCGGGCCAGGTACTGGCCGAGCAGATCCGGCTCGTCGCCGGTCTCCGGGACGCGGCTGCGCGGGCGTGCGGAGCGGGCGGCGGCACGGCGGCGCTCTCGGGGGTCCGCCACAGCGTTCTGTGCCGGGGCAGGCATCGTTCCGGCCTCCGACTTCTGTCGCTTCGACTCTGTGCTTCCAGAGGCGCTTCCCGAGCGCGGGTACCCGGCCGGAGCGTCAGGACACGCTCGCTCCGCGCGCGGCCGTTCCCTGGTGCGGGGCGACGCTCTGCGCACGCCGTTTCGGGCGCTGCGCTGCGGGAACCCGGTGCGGCATCCGCGGAAAGGGGAGCATCCGTGCCCGACACCGACCTGGACCGCATCCACAACCAGGCCCTGCCGCTGACCGACCCGGCGTCGCTGGACCCGCTGATGGAGCGCGTCGGCGACGCCCGCTACGTGCTGCTCGGCGAGGCCTCCCACGGCACCTCGGAGTACTACCAGCTGCGCGACGCGATGACGCGCCGGCTGATCGAGGAGAAGGGCTTCTCCTTCGTCGCGGTGGAGGGCGACTGGCCGGACTGCCAGGCCGTGCACTGCTCCGTCGTCGCGGCGCCGGGCGCGCCCGAGGACCCCGGCGAGGTACTGGAGGGCTTCAGGCGCTGGCCGACATGGATGTGGGGAAACACCGATGTGGCCGCCTTCACCCGGTGGCTGCGCCGGCACAATGAGGCTCTGCCGCCCGAGCGGCGCGTGGGCTTCTTCGGGCTGGACGTATACAGCCTGTGGGAGTCGCTGCACGCGGTGCTGGGCCATCTGCGCGAGCACGATCCCGGCCAGGTGGAGCGCGCCCTGGAGACGTTCCGCTGCTTCGAGCCCTATGCGGAGGATCCGCAGGCGTACCCGCTGGCCACCCGTTATGTGCCGGAGGGCTGCGCACCCCAGGTGGTGTCTCTGCTCACCGAGCTGCGGCGGCGGGCCGCGCAGACGGCGGCCGTGGACGGCTCGCTCGCGGAGTTCGCAGCCAGACAGAACGCCGAGGTGCTGGCCGGGGCCGAGGCCTATTACCGGGTCATGCTCGACAGTGGGCCCGAGTCGTGGAACATCCGGGACCGCCACATGGCCGACACCCTGGACCGGCTGATGGAGCATTACGGCCCCGACGCCAAGGCGGTGGTGTGGGAGCACAACACCCACATCGGCGATGCGCGTGCCACGGACATGGTCGACGTCGGCGAGGTCAACGTCGGCCAACTGGTGCGCGAGCGCCACATGGGACGGGGTGTGGTGCTGGTCGGGTTCGGCTCGCACTCCGGCACCGCGATCGCCGCGGACGCCTGGGGCGACGTTCCCAGGATCATGAGCGTGCCGCCCGCGCGCACCGGCAGCGTGGAGGATCTGCTGCACCGGGCGCTGCCCGGCGAGCGGGCGCTGTTCGTCTTCCCGCATGTGCAGCTCCAGCGTCCGCCCTCCTCCGGCCGGGGCGAGTGGTTCCACGAGGAGCACGGTCACCGAGCGATCGGCGTCGTGTACCGGCCGCAGTACGACCCCGTAGGCAACTACGTCCCCACGGTCCTGGGCCAGCGCTACGACGCGTTCTGCTACCTCGACCGCACCCACGCGCTCACCCCGCTGCACCCCATGGCCGTGGAGAGCCGGGAGGAACAGACCTGGCCCGCGGGCGTGTGACGCCCGCGGCGGCGACCGGGTGTCTACCACTGGCCCACGGCCATGAAGGTGCCCGGCCGGTGCACGCGGACCAGTTCGCCGGCCTCCTCGCGCAGCAGGCCGGCCGCCTGAGGCGTGCGCACCGGAACTGCCACACGCTCGGGCGAGTGGTGCCGGACCCGGCGCAGCGCCGCACGCGCGGTGGAGCCGGTGGCCGGTCCGTCGTCGACGACCTCGTACGGCCTACGCGGCAGTACCTCGACGAGCTGGGCCCTGTCCTGCTCGACGAGCCGCAGCACGCTCTGCCCGGCGAGAGGTGATCGAAGCCCGGTCAGGTCAGCTCGGGATGGCCGAACAGCGCGGCGTATCCGCTCGGCAGCAGGCTGAGCAGTTTGTGCAGCTCACCGCCCGACACGGTGTCGCCCACGGCGGTGAGGACCACTTCCGCGTCCCTGCGGGCGGTCGTCTCGTCCTCGGCGGCGGCCCGGGCCACCTGCCGGACGAATTCCTCCACACCCCAGGTCCGTCCGGTGTTGCCCACGCCGGTGACGAAATCGCCGATCTCCAGCGGCAGCTGATCCGCGAGATGATCCGCGGCGCTGGGCTGCAGCCGGTCGCCGAGCGTGCAGAGGACGGCTTCGGTGACGCGGGTTGCCTCGTCGAGGTCGCTGTATTCTCCGTGCTCCCGCACGGTGGCGAGGAATTCGGTGGACGTCATGATTCGCTCCCCGGTGGTGCTCCCTGCGGCAGGTTGATCAGCGCCGGGCCGAGATCGGGGCGGTGGGTCTCGGCCAACGAATGCAGGTGCGCAATGGGACCCTCCGACCCGAGGGAGGTCACCCGGGACGCTCCCGGTGAGTCCTGCACCCGCTGCCACTCCATGCGCGCCCGGGTACCCGCGCCGTATGGCACCAACCGCCCTCCGGCAGCGGCGACGCCGACAGGGCGCGGCGGTCCTCTGCCGGCCTGGTGGATCGACACGGCCTACTGCGGATCCTCGCCGGGCACAGCCGGATAGCGCAGCAGGACACCCAGTCCGTCGGTCACATCGATGCGGTCCGGCGGCAGCACGATCAGTTCGGCCCCGGTGCGGACGGCGGCGTACAGCAAGGCCGTAAGGGCCGGTTCCTCCTCGACGGCCGTCGCTCCGAAGGTCTCCAGGTCCGCGGCGGACGGCGCGATCTGCGGCGGCTCCCTGCCCAGCCACAGCCGCTCGGAGAGCTGGGCGCGGCGGTCGAGGAGGAGAGCTCGAGCCTGACCCTGTTGCAGAGCGCCAACGGCCGCTGCGACGCCCTCCGATTGCCCGGGGCGGCGGGCGCGTTGCGCCAGAAACGTGTCCAGCTGCCGCTGATCCGCCGCGTTCAGGCGCCCTTCCAGCACCCGAGCGGTGTGCTCCTCCAGCAGGGTCGGGCCGGCGGCCGCCTCCGGACCGGTGACGCAGTCGTCCTCCACGACCACCACCCGGTTCCGCAGCGAGTCGGGCCAGCGGTTCACGAGCATCCCCGACGCCCAGGCGTCCTCCCGGGCCCGGCACACCACGATCGACTCGGCACGGTGCCGCTGTGCGAGATCGCCGAGTTCCCGGGCGACTTCGGGGGCGGCGCGCCGCCATTCGCCGGCCGGAATCCGGTGACTCAGCCGGTGTTCCGGCCTGACCCTGCCGGTGGGCCACCGCCCGGCTCCCGAGACGACCAGCACGTAGTGGCCCGGGACATGGTCTCCGGTGCCATCGTCCAGGGCCCACTCGCCGCCGCAGGTGAGGGCCAGGGCCAGGTACGGAATGTCCGGCGCATGCTGTACGGCCAGCGGCGCCGCGTCGGGGAGTGCGTCGAGCCGGGCCGTGTCCCGCACGGGCGGCTCGGGCAGCTCCTCCACCAGGGCAAGGTGCCCGTGCGTCGCGAACAGCGCCTGACCGTGCCGTCCCGGCTGGACCCGATCCGTGCCCACGGCCACCGCAAGAGCGGAAACAGTGGCATGGTCCGCTCCCTGGGCCAGCAGGGCGTCCCGCTGATGCCGCCAGCGGAGATCGATCGCCCGGTCGGGATCGTCGATGTCCCGTGAGGTGTCGATATAGACACTGGCCCAAGGCCCGGATTCGGCGAAGAGCGGACCGAGAAACGCGAGCTTCACAGGCCCCGGGTACCCCCGGCACACGGGGTACTCGCTGGTCATAGCCTGCGCGGGGCGGTGAGTGGCCATGGCGAACGACATCCTCGAACGAGGCGACATCTATTTCGTGTACCGGCCCAGAGTCGAACAGGACCAGGCTCACGACATCGAGGACGTCCAGCGCCTCTTCGTGATCCTCCAGCCCTCCGACAGCGACCGCAGCCGGCGCCTCGTCATCGGGCGCAAGCACTTGCCCCGGCCGGAGGAACACGAGCGGTTCTGGGGCTTCGTCGACGAGGTGGCCACCCGGCCGGAACCCGTCGCGGAGGACTTGGAGCGGCGGACGTACGAGACACGGACGCGGGGCAGGCGGACACAACCCGAGGCGAGGCCGGCGGGAGAAGGCCGCTATGCGATCGTCCGGCACGGCAGTCACACGCATCTGACGTACGAGCTCGAAATGCCCGCCGAGCCGGGCGCCGTCCAGAAGGAGCTGAGCATCGAGCCCGAGGCGAGTTACATCCTCGCGGTGAAGAATCCTCAGGCGGGCTCGCCGGCCGGGGCCGGGCTCCCCGCACGGCAGCGGGCCGACCTGCCGAGACGGGATCAGGAACGATTCGAGGGACGGCGGTTCACCAGCGCCGAGCCCGAGCTGCTCGACCAGGAGGGCACCGATTTCGTACTGATCGGCGCCGCCGACGACGTCGAGGAGGAGCTGGACGTCCAACTCGACACGGAGGCCGAGAACCCCGAGTCGGCTGAGATCTTCCGTCGCCTCCATCTGCCGCGCGAGAAGCACCCCATGGAACCGCTCACCAAGGGGGAGTGGCGTTAGCGCCCAGAAGCAGGAGGCGATGCCGGCCGGCGCAGTGAAGACCGCGTACATCAGGATGGAGGCCATCAACTGCACCGGCAGGTCGCCGAGGCGATCCGCGCGGGCGATGCCGAGGAGGCGGCGCGCGCCTTGCACGCGCACATCGACACGGTGGGCCGGATCGCGGTACGGGACGTGGCCGGGTCGGTGATGTCGGGGAAGGAACAGGCGGCCGCCAGGAAGCCCAGGGTCGTCAGCACGAACGGCCATGTGAACGGGTGCCCGCCGGACGGGGCGAGGAGAGCGGCGACGGCCGGGGTGAGCATGGTCGCGGTCGCGGCGCCCAGCAGCGCGTACAGCAGTGTCGTCCGGGTGGCGGTCAGGAACACCCCGCACAGTGCCAGCGCGACGAGGACCGCGTTGTAGCCCATCGAGCCGTCGGCGATCCGGGCGGTCGGCGCGCCCAGCGCCCAGGCCGTCAGGATGCCCGTCGCGCTGCCGGCGCAGGCCACCCACCCGCCGACCCGGCTCGCCAGGAAGAGACCGGCCAGCAGCAGGGCCCCCGCGTACCACTGCTCCAGGAAGAAGACCTGGGACACATTGCGGAAGAACGCTCCTCCCACGTCGTGCCGGCGCAGGACCGTGGGTCCGGAGGCGGCGCGGGGCAGCGCGGCCACGCTCCGGCCATCGGGCCGGATCCGCCGGAGGGCGGGCGTGGCCAGGGTGACCGCGCCGGCCAGCAGGCAATAGGGCACGGTCAGGGTCGGCAGATCCCAGACGTGCAGCAGCCGGATCACGGCCGCCGTGACGACGGTGACCACGAGGCAGGCCGCGGCGGCGAGCACCACCGTGGCCGGCCGGCCAGGGCCGAGGAACACGGCGAAGCAGAGCGCGGTCAGGCAGGAGTTGAAGCCCTCCAGTCCCGCCCGCACCCGGTCACGGGGGGCACCCAGCAGACGTGCGGCGCTGGTTCCGAGGCGGCACCCCCCAGTGCGTAGGCGCCGTACCGCCAGTCCGCCGTCGACAGTGCGACGGCGAAGACAGCGCCTGCCCGAGCGCTGTCCAGGAACATGACCTGCGCGAGGCCGCGCAGCACGCGGATCGCGAACCTCGGACCCCGGCCGAGCGACTTCATCGTCGTATGGCGCCGCATACTCAATCCCACCCCACTTTTTCCACTTGGTGGCATTGTATTTCCGCATAGCGGCATACTGTACGGTCGGAGCTGGCATGTGGGAGAGAGTCGATGATGGATCGTGCTCGGACAGCCGTGCCGCATCACCGGGAGGTTCCCCATGCTGTCGCTCGATCTCCACCCGATCTTCCGCAACAACCGCGACATCGAACTGGCGCTGCGTCAGTTCCTCTTCAAGGCGAACCATTCGGGCGAGCCCGTTGCGGAGATCATTCCGGGCAAGGGTTCCGGGCGACTCAGGGCTCGCGTGCTCGCGTTCCTGGACCAGAAGCACATCAGGAGGCTGTACGTCCGGCGCGAGGTCGACACGGGCAACAGCGGACGCATTCTCGTCTACTTCCAGTGATCGCGCGGGGCTCTACAGCGGCGCGGGGGAAGAGGCCCCCGGGATCAGCAGGTGCGGGGTTCCCGAGCCGTCTGCGGGCACGCTCCACAGGTCACTGCTGCCGACCTCGCCGTTCGTGGGGAGCGCATAGACGACGGTGTGGTCGTCGAGCCAGGTGGCCTGGTCGTCGACGCTGTGGCGCTCGGCCAGCGCCGTCTCGTGCAGGGTGCGCAGGTCGAGGACGTACTCGTGCCAGAGGTCGGTCCGGGACAACACCCGCTTCTTGAAGGCGACGCGGGTCCCGTCGGGGGAGAGCGACGGGCACTCCACGTTCTCGACCAGGGTGGTGACCGTACGCCGGGAGATCGAACCCCTGATCAGATAGGTCTTGTTGGCGGTGTTGAGGGTGGCGTAGAAGGTGTCGTCGTCGGAGGCGAAGGTGACGCCCCAGAAGTTGGTGTCCGAGGCGTGGTAGGGCTTGCCGTCCTTGATGACGGAGAACGTCTCCAGGCTGGGAGTCAGCCGCATGGTCCGGGTGTCCAGGATCGAGGTCCGGGTGGAGAAGAACGCGGACGAATAGGACTCGCCGGAGACGAAGACGGTCCAGGCGACGAAACGGCCGCTGGGCGAGACCCGGGCCCGGCTGGGGGTGCCCGCGAGCGGGAAGGTGCGCTCGGTGCCCAGGTCGGCGTCCAGGAGCAGTGCGCGGTTGCTCTGCTTGAGGACACCGGGATTGGACTGGAGGCAGATGCCCGTGTCGGCGGCCGCGTAGAAGCGCGCGCACTTCAGTCCCGAGGCGGTCCGCCCGCCCTTCGGGTCCGTGGACGGCACCGAGGCGACCGCGGTGCGGTGCGGACCAGGGGCCGCGTTGAGGAAGGCCAGGCGGCCCTTCTGGTCGAGGGTCAGCTTGCCCGCACGGACAGCGGGATCGCCCGACTGCGGCTGGTTCGCCCGGTCCGCGCGGGCGGCGGCGTGCAGGACCACGCCGGTGCCCAGGCCCGCGAGCAGCAGGACCGCCGCGACGAGTATCAGCAGACGGCGGCGCAGCGATGTCATCCGGATCCTTGTGGCTGTGGTGGTCATCGGGTCCTGCCGGTCGGTCGCAGCACCACGCTCGCGACGGCCGCGCAGCACAGCAGCCCGACCGCCGAGCCGGCCAGCGCCGGGCCGTCTCCCCACGCCGTCCAGGCGGCGCCGAAGGCCAGGGAGCAGCAGAACCGGGCCAGCGCCTGGCTGGTGCCGACGATGGCCAGACCGCTGGCGCGCAGATGCTCGGGCACGAGGCCGGCGAGGGCGGCCGGGAGCACGCCGTCGGTGGCCGCGTAGAACATGCCGTGCAGGGCGAGGACGCCAGGGGCGAGGACCGGTGTGTCCGGGGCCCACAGCAGGAGGGCGTAGGCGGTGAGCAGGCCCACGTGCCCGGCGAGGAACACCGTGCGCCGCCCGGCCCGGTCGGCCAGCGCCCCGACGGGCACGGCCAGCAGCAGGAACACGGCGGCCGTGCCCAGCGGCAGCAGCGTGAACCACTCCTCGCCGACGCCCGCGCGCCGCTGGAGGAGCAGATACACGAAGGCGTCGCTGACGGTGGTCAGGCCGAGCAACGCGGCACAGCCGGCGAGCGCCCGCAGCCGCGGCAGGCGCAGCAGCGCCAGTGCCTCGCGTACGTGGACGGGCCGTTTGCCCTCGAGGGCACCCTGCTCGCTTCGACGCCCGCCCGGTACGAACAGCACCAGCACGACCACCCCGAGGGCGGCGACGCACGCGCTCACCCCGAACACGGCGTCGTAACCGTCGGCCGCCGCGCGCAGGATGAGGAAGGCGGTCAGCGGGCCGAGCATCGCCCCGGTGGTGTCCATCGCCCGGTGCACGCCGAAGGCCCGGCCCTGGTTCTGGGCCGGAGTGGCCAGGGAGATCATCGCGTCACGCGGGGCGGTGCGCAGGCCCTTGCCGGTCCGTTCCAGAGCCAGGACCGTGCCGAGCGTGCCGAGGCTGCCGGCGATCAGGAGCAGCGGCTTGCACAGCGCGGACAGGCCGTAGCCGAGCCCGGCCAGCAGCTTGTGGCCCCGCACCCGGTCGGCGAGGTGGCCGCCGGTGAGCTGGACCAGCGCGCTGACGCCGTTGTAGACGCCGTCGAGGGTGCCGAAGCCCAGCGGGCTGAAGCCGAGCGTGGTGACGAGGTAGAGCGGCAGGACGGCGGTGACCATCTCCGAGGAGATGTCCGTGATCAGGCTGACCGTGCCCAGCACGAGCACGACCGGGGCGACCTTGGCCCCCGGACCGCGTCTTCGGCCCCGGTCGGTGTCCGCCCCGGCGGGCGCGGAGCGATCGGTGAGATACAAGACAAGGCTCCAGACGCGAGGCGATCAGTTCTGCCGGCTGCTCTCGTCCCGCAGCCAGGTGCCGAAGTCCTGCGCCCTGATGGCTTTTCGGGCACCCCGTCGGGCGACGACCGCCGCCGCGACGAAGACCACGACACCCGGGAAGAGGCGCGGCTCCCCGCGCAGCAGGGCTTTCAGATCCGCCTTGCTCGTGCGTGCCGAGGTTTGCTCCGGTCCCTGATGCCGTTCGACCTGGGCGGTGGACACCGCGGCCCGGATCCGCCGTTTGATCAAGTCCGGCCAGGTGCGCGGCGGTTGGATCACGACGCCGGCCGCGCCGACCACGAGCCGCTCCTCGGGGGCGAACGCCAGGGACGCGGCCAGGTCGTCCGCCATCAGCGGCGGCAGCGCGGCGATCCGGGCCTGCCCGGCCTTGGACACCGCGATGACCCCCCGGCCGAACAGCCCCTCGCGTACGGCTGGGAGGCGCTGCCACACGTGGTAGTAGGCGCGCACCCGCCATGCGCACGCGGCCAGCGTGATCCGCCGTTCCGGGGCCGTGGCGAGGATGCCCGAGGTGCCATCGGTCAGCGGTTCGGTCAGCGCCCGTACGTCGGCGCCCGTGATCACGACGTCGGCGTCCACGTAGAGCCGGGGGAAGCCGCGCGCGTGATCGTCCCCCGTCCGCAGGGCCGCGTGCTTGGAAGGGACGGGGATCTCGACCACCCGGACGCGCGGACCGCGAGCGGCCGCGATCCCCGCGGTGTCATCCGTACAGCCATTGCACACGACCACGATGTCGGTCTCGTCCGCGGAGGAGTCGGCCAGCAGCGAATCGAGGAGCCGGCCGATGACGCGTGCCTCGTTGTGGGCCGGGATCACGATGCTCGTCACCCGGGCAGTATGGCCTCGAAGTCGCCATTGCGCGCGTGTTTCGTCCAACTGTTCCCGTGACTGCGTCCAGTGGTCTAGATTGAGCTCCGCCGGACCGGTTTGGGAGGGTGACTTGTCCTTGACGGCATGTCAATGTACGGCGTCATGAACCGGATACGACACAGGCAGTAACCAACATGCTGGGGGCATGAGGCGGTTGGGGAACCGCTGAAGGCTCTCTCGTTTTCCAGTGCCGCTGTGCTGAGGAGACACATGCGGTGCTGATTCAGCCCTGGCTGCGCACTTGCGATCACGTGTGCAGTTGCGTGTGGTCAGGGGGAGCCGCGCATGTGGTGGGGGGCGCATGACCATTGAGGTCACGCATGAGCAACTGGCCGTGGAACATACACGTCCAGAAGCTCGCCGAAGACGCTGGGAACGGAAGTACCGGACAGTCCTGCTGGTCGCGGACGGCCTCGCAGCCGTTGCCGCGGGCTTAGTGATCCACGGGGCGTACGGCCGCTGGGCGGTGGCCCTGGCGCTGCCCCCGACATGGATCATCGCGATGCTGGCCCACCGCTCCTACGATCGCAGTGCCTTCGGCCTGGGGAGCGAGGAATACCGTCGGGTGCTGCGCGGAGCCGTCGCACTGCCGGCGCTGGCCACCCTCGCGTACTGGTTGTTCACGCGCGATTCAGACCTCCTTCATGACATGACCATGGCCGCGGCACCGGCCGCCGCCATCGCCCTGCCGGTCCGCTACACGCTGCGCCGCCGATTGCACAGGCGGTGGGCACGGGGCCGGGACCGCAGCACGACACTGCTGATCGGCCCGGCACGCGGCATCGTGGAACTGCTCGCCGTGCTGCGGCGCGGCGGCGTACAGGAACTGCAGGCCGCCGGAGTGTGCCTGAGCGATCCGCAGAACGCCGCGGAGATCCGCAAGTTGGGGCTCCCCGTCCTCGGCGGCGTAGGTGACATGAACGACGTCGTCCGGGCCCTGGGCATCACCACCGTGGTGGCACTGCCGGTACCCGGGACCGACACCTCCGTCCTGCGCCGGACGGCCTGGACGGCGGCCGCCCAGGGCGTCGACTTCCTGCTGGCCCCCGTGCTGGCCGACGTCTCCGCCTCCCGGCTGGCGGTACGGCCCACCAACGGAGTGCCGCTGCTGCGGATCCGGCCGCCGAACCTCTCCCGGACCTCCCGGCTGCCCAAGGAACTGCTGGACCGGTCGCTCGCCGCGGCGCTCCTGCTGTTCCTCGCGCTGCCCATGCTGCTGATCGCCCTGATCGTCCGGCTGGACAGCTCCGGACCCGCCCTGTTCAGACAGCAGCGGGTGGGCCGGTACGGCGACCACTTCACCATGCTGAAGTTCCGCACGATGCGCCCGGACTCGGAGGCCCTGCGGGCGGAACTGGAGCACCTCAACCAGAACAGCGACGGCCTGCTGTTCAAGGTCAAGGAAGACCCGCGGATCACCCGCGTCGGCTCGTTCCTGCGCCGCAGTTCGCTCGATGAACTGCCACAGCTGCTCAACGTCGTCAGGGGCCACATGTCGCTCGTCGGCCCCCGCCCGCCGCTGCCCGAAGAGGTGGAGGCGTACCCGCCGGACATCAAGCGCCGGCTGCTCGTCAAGCCCGGCCTCACCGGACTCTGGCAGGTCAGCGGCCGCTCCGACCTGCCCTGGGAGGAAGCGGTCCGGCTCGATCTCGGATACGTCGACAACTGGTCGATGAGCCTGGACCTGTCGATCCTGCTGCGCACCGGGTCCGCCGTGGTGCGGGGAACGGGGGCCTACTGATGGACCGCCCGCGGACGGACCGCCTACCGATGGACCAAGGGGAGAGGAACCAAGTGACGCAGACCACGCAGCCGTTGGGGGTCGCGGTCGTCGGGGCCGGCTACTGGGGCCCCAACCTCGTCCGCAACTTCCAGGCCAGCGAGCGGTTCCGGCTGCGCTGGCTGTGCGACCTCGACGTGGGCCGGGCCCGACGGGTCCTCGGCGGCTACTCGACGGTCGAGGCCACCGCGGACTACGCGGCCGTCCTCGCCGACCCCTCCGTGGACGCCGTCGCCGTGGCCACGCCCGCCGGCACCCACCTCGACATCGCCCTGGCCGCGCTGCGCGCCGGCAAGCACGTCCTCGTGGAGAAGCCGCTCGCGGCGACCTACGCCGACGGGATGCGCCTGGTGACCGAGGCGGAAGAGCGCGGGCTCACCCTGATGTGCGACCACACCTACTGCTACACGCCGGCCGTGGGCCGCATCCGGGAGCTGGTCCGCTCCGGCGAACTCGGCGAGATCCACTTCGTCGACTCGGTCCGGATCAACCTCGGGCTCGTCCAGAAGGACATCGACGTCCTCTGGGACCTCGCCCCCCATGACCTGTCGATCCTGGACTTCATCCTCCCCGACAACGTGGAGCCGGTCGCCGTCGCCGCCCACGGGGCCGACCCGATCGGCGCCGGACAGGCCTGCGTGGCCTATCTGACGCTCACGCTCAGCACCGGAGCCATCGCCCACGTGCACGTCAACTGGCTGTCCCCGACGAAGGTGCGGACCACCATGGTGGGCGGCGCCAAACGCACCCTGGTCTGGGACGACCTCAACCCCCTGCAGCGGGTGGCCGTCTACGACCGGGGCGTGGACCTGGCCTCCCCCCAGGAGATCGGCGACGACGAGCGCCGGGACATGCTTGTCTCGTACCGCTCCGGAGACATGGTCGCGCCCGCCATCGGGGAGAAGGAGGCGCTGCGCAGCATGGTCGACGAGTTCGCCGACGCGATCGGGAACGAGCGGGCTCCGCTGACCGACGGCCGGGCGGGCCTGCGCGTGCTGGACATCCTCGAGGCCGCGTCCCGGAGCCTCCAATTCAAGGGCGCGGTCGTCGGCCTGCGCGCCGGGCGTTGAGCGGATCGAACTCACTGAGAGGGCATGGCAGTTGAGCAGCGTACGAGGCAAGAAGATCCTGGTCACCGGGGGAGCGGGCACCATCGGCTCCAACCTCGTCGACCTCCTGGCCGAGGGCGGCGCCCGCGAGATCGTGGTGTTGGACAACTTCGTGCGCGGGCGGCGGGCCAACCTCGCCCAGGCCCTGCCCAGCGGCGTCGTGGAGATCGTCGAGGGCGACGTCCGTGATGCCGCCACGGTGCGGAAGGTCACCGAAGGCGCCGACCTCGTGTTCCACCTCGCCGCCATCCGCATCACCCAGTGCGCGGAGGAACCCCGGCTCGCCAACGAGGTCCTGGTCGACGGCACCTTCAACGTCCTGGAGGCGGCGGCCGAGACGGGGGTCACCAAGGTGATCGCCTCCTCCTCGGCGTCCGTCTACGGCATGGCCGAGACCTTCCCGACGACCGAGCGCCACCACCCGTACAACAACGACACCTTCTACGGCGCGGCGAAGGCCTTCAACGAAGGCATGCTGCGCAGCTTCCACGCCATGTACGGACTGGACTACGTGGCGCTGCGCTACTTCAACGTCTACGGCCCCCGGATGGACATCCACGGCCTCTACACCGAGGTGCTCATCCGTTGGATGGAGCGCATCGAGGCGGGCGAGCCGCCGCTGGTCCTCGGCGACGGCACGCAGACCATGGACTTCGTCGACGTCCGCGACATCGCCCGGGCCAATGTGCTGGCCGCCGAGTCGGATCTCACCGACGAGGTGTTCAACATCGCCAGCGGCACGGAGACTTCGCTGAAGGAGCTCGCCGAGGGCCTGCTGGAGGCGATGGGGGCGACCGGGCTGGAGCCGGTGCACGGGCCCGCCCGCAGCGTCAACTCGGTGGTACGGCGGCTCGCGGACACCTCACAGGCCGCAGAGCGGCTCGGGTTCACGGCGCGGATCGACCTGCGCACCGGGCTGCGGGACCTGGTCGAGTGGTGGCGCGCGGAGCGGGAGGCGGCCAAGTGAGCACCGACCGCATCCCGGTGATGATCCCCTGGCTCGGCGAGGAGGAGGCCCGGGCCGCCTCCGAGGCGGTGCTGTCCGGGTGGGTCGCCCAGGGCCCCCGGGTCGCCGCCTTCGAGCGGGCCTTCGCCGAGCGGGTGGGGGCCGAGCACGGCGTCGCCGTCAGCTCCTGCACCACCGCCCTGCACCTGTCGCTGGTCGCGCTCGGCCTCGGCCCCGGCGACGAGGTCGTGGTGCCCTCGCTGTCGTTCATCGCCACCGCCAACGCCGTACGGTACGTCGGCGCCGAGCCGGTGTTCGCCGATGTCGACCTCGCCACCGGCAACCTGACCGTGGCCACCGTGGACGCGGTCCGCACCGCCCGCACCAGGGCCGTCCTCGCCGTCCACCAGGGCGGCGTACCGGCCGATGTGCACGCCCTGCGCGCCGCCTGCGCCGACTGGGACCTGCCCCTGGTCGAGGACGCGGCCTGCGCCATCGGCTCGTCCGCCGGGGGCAAGCCCGTCGGGCACGGCGCGCTGGTCGCCGCCTGGTCCTTCCACCCTCGCAAGCTCGTCACCACCGGCGAGGGCGGCATGATCACCACCGACGACGCCGAGTGGGCGGCCCGCCTGCGGCGGCTGCGCGAGCACGGGATGAACGCCTCGGCGGCCGAGCGCCATGCGAGCAACAAGCCGGTCCTGGAGAGCTACCTGGAGGTCGGCTACAACTACCGGATGACGGACGTCCAGGCCGCGATCGGCCTGGCCCAGCTCGGCAGACTCGACGCGATGATCAGCCGCCGCCGCGAACTGGCCGCCCGCTACGACACGCTGCTGCACGACGTCCCCGGCCTCACCCCCGTACGCGACCCCGCCCACGGGCAGAGCAACTTCCAGTCCTACTGGGTGCTGCTGGACGAGGACTTCCCCGTCGGCCGGGACGACCTGCTCACCGCGCTCGCCGAGGCCGGCATCTCCGCCCGGCGCGGGATCATGGCCGCCCACCTCGAACCCGCCTACGCGGACCATCCCCGCGCGCCCCTCCCGGTCACCGAGCGGATCACCCACGACTCGCTGATCCTGCCGCTGTTCCACACGATGACCGAGGCCCAGCAGGACCGCGTCGTGGCAGCGCTGCACGAACAGGCGCGAAGATGAGCGGGCTGCTGATCGTCGGCGCGGGCGGCTTCGCCCGGGAGACCGCGCAGGCCGTGCGGGACGCGGGCCAGTTCGAGCTGCTCGGGCACCTGGACGACAACCCCGCCCTGCACGGCACCGAGGTGGACGGCGTGTCCGTCCTCGGCGGTTGCGACCTGGTCCACGACCTGCCCGAGGCCCGAGTGGTGATCTGCGTGGGCAACCCCCGGGACTACGCGGCCCGCGCCCGGCTGGTCCGCAGGCTCGGCCTGCCCGCGGACCGCTACGCCACCGTGATCCACCCGACGGCGGCGGTGTCGGCGACCTCCGGAATCGGCCCCGGTTCGGTGCTGCTCGCACACTGCGTCCTGACCGCAGCCGTGCGGGTGGGCGCACACGTCGCGGTGATGCCGCAGGTCGTCCTCACCCACGACGACGTGGTCGAGGACTTCGCCACGCTCGCGTCCGGCGTCCGCCTGGGCGGGGGCGCACGGCTGGAGCGCGGTGCCTATGTGGGCTCCGGGGCGCTGGTCCGGGAGGGTACGACGGTCGGCGCCTGGTCGCTGATCGGGATGGGGAGCAGCGTGCTCGGCGACGTTCCGCCGGGCGAGGTCTGGGTGGGGAGCCCGGCCCGGCGGCTGCGCGCGGCCGAAGCGCCCGCGCTGGACGAACTTGCGACGCCAACAGTGGGGGGACCGCTGACATGAACCGGATTCCGCTCGTGGACCTCAAGGCGGCCCACGAGGAAGTCGCCGACGAGGTACGGGCCGGGTTCGAACGGATCCTGGACGGCACCGCGTTCATCGGAGGCGACGAGGTCCGCCAGTTCGAGCGTGAATACGCGGACTTCGGCGATGTGGCGCACTGCGTGGGCGTCGCCAACGGCACCGACGCCGTCGAACTCGCCCTCCGGGCAAGCGGAGTGGGGCCCGGCGACGAGGTCGTGATACCCGCCAACACCTTCATCGCCACCGCGGGCGCCGTGGCCAGAACCGGCGCCCGACCGGTCCTCGCGGACTGCCTGCCCGACACCCACCTGCTCGACCCCCAGGCCGCACTGGACGCGGTCGGCCCGGCCACCCGCGCGGTCGTACCCGTGCACCTGTACGGGCAGATGGCCGACGTGACGGCGCTGTCCGGCCGACTGCCCGACCGGATACGGGTGGTCGAGGACGCCGCCCAGTGCCAGGGCGCCACCCGCGACGGCCACACGCCCGGCAGCGGCGGGATCGCGGCCACCAGCTTCTACCCGGGCAAGAACCTCGGCGCGTACGGCGACGCGGGCGCGGTGCTGACCGACGACGAGGAACTCGCAGGCCAGGTACGCGCGATCGCCAACCACGGCGGCGTCGCCAAGTACCGCCACGACGTGCCAGGGTTCAACAGCCGTCTGGACGGGCTCCAGGCCGTCGTCCTGCGCGCCAAGCTGGCCCGGCTCGCGGACGGCAACGCGGCCCGGCGCGCGGCCGCGGCCCGCTACCACGCCCTGCTCGCCGACCTGGCGGCCGCCGGCCGGGTCGTACTGCCGACGACAGCGCCCGGCAACGTCCACGTATGGCACCTGTACGTCGTCCAGGTCACCGGCGCGGACCGCGACGCCGTCGTCGGCAAGCTCAACGCTGAGGGCATCGGCGCGGGGGTGCACTACCCCGCGCCGGTCCACCTCACGCCGGCGTACCGCCATCTCGGCCATTCCCGCGGCGACTTCCCGAACGCCGAGAAGGCGGCGGACCGGATCCTGTCACTGCCGCTCTACCCGCAGGTCACCCCCGACCAGCAGCAGCGCGTCGTGGACGCGCTCGCCGACGCGCTCGGAAGCTGATCGACCCCCGGTTTTCCCGCTCCACCCCGGCCGTACGGGCCGGTCCTGCACAGCACCGCTGAGAGGTACACATGAACAGATGGAGCAGACGGCTCCGGGGCGGCCGCCTCGCCGTCGTAGCAGCACTGATATGGGCGGTGCTCCCGCAGGCCGCGACCGCCCAGGCGGCAGCCGACCCGTGCGGAGCGGGCTCGAACCCGGTCGTCTGCGAGAACTCCAAGCCGGGCAGCCCCAAGACCGACTGGTTCTCGCCCAACGCGTACGGCGACATCCAGGGCTTCTCCACCAAGGAGAGCGTCCAGGCCGGCGACACCGTCCAGTTCAAGGTCCAGTCGAAGGTCCCCTACCACATCGAGATCTACCGCCTGGGCTGGTACGGCGGCGACGGCGCGCGAGAGATGTCCACCGCGGCCCAGGCGGCCGTGACCTATCCTGCCAACTACGCCATCAAACCGGCTAGTTGTACCACCAAGAGCAGCACCGGCCTGGTCGACTGCGGCAACTGGCCGGTGACCGCCAGCTGGACGGTGCCCAGCGACGCAGTGTCCGGCCTGTACATCGCGAACCTGACGCAGACGGACGGCAACGGCCTGATGCCGTACCCGTTCGTCGTCCGCAAGGACTCCAGCACCTCCGACGTCGTCGTGCAGACCAGCGACCAGACCTGGCAGGCCTACAACGACTACGGCGGCCAGGACCTCTACGGCGGCACCGGGCCCGCGCCGGACGGCCGCGCCTACGAGGTCAGCTACAACCGGCCGCTGGACATCGGCGGCGACAACGGCATCTACGGCTCCGAGTACATGATGCTGTCCTGGCTGGAGCGCAACGGCTACGACGTCAGCTATCTGTCCGGCGTGGACGTGTCGTCGGCCAGTGGTGCCACCTTGCTGAAGCAGCACAAGGTGTACATGTCCTCCGGCCATGACGAGTACTGGACACAGAGCCAGTACTCCAACGTCCTGGCGGCCCGGAAGGCCGGCGTCCGGGAGGCCTTCTTCAGCGGCAACGAGGTCTTCTGGAAGACCCGGCTCGCGCCGAGCATCGACGGCACGTACACGGCGGACCGGACCCTGGTCTGCTACAAGATGACCAAGATGGCGCAGAACAACGGCATCGCCGACCCCAGCGGCATCTGGACCGGCACCTGGATGGACCCGACCAGCACCCGGTACGGGCAGAGCTACCAGCCGCCGAACATCCTCACCGGCTCCAT
The DNA here is from genome assembly GCF_053593835.1 of Streptomyces sp. NPDC002076. Classification (NCBI taxonomy): domain Bacteria; kingdom Bacillati; phylum Actinomycetota; class Actinomycetes; order Kitasatosporales; family Streptomycetaceae; genus Streptomyces; species Streptomyces sp. NPDC002076. The sequence goes on along the minus strand of NZ_JBSFDI010000005.1, from coordinate 28,450 downwards.
GTTCCAGGTGAACGGCTACCGCAGTGACGCCATCACGGTCCCCGGCTCGTACGGCAGGAACCGGATCTGGCGCAACACCTCCATCGCGAGCCTCACCGCCGGCCAGACCGCCACCTTCCCGACGGGCACCCTCGGCTACGAGTGGGACAGCGACATCGACAACAGCACCAGACCTCCCGGAGCCATCGATGTGTCGTCCACGACGGTGGACATCAACGACGGCAAGCTCCGCATGGACTGGGGCAATGTCTACGGCAACGGCACGGCGACCCACAATCTCGTCGAGTTCCGCGACCGGGACTCCGGGGCCCTGGTGTTCGGGTCGGGGACCGTGCAGTGGTCGTGGGGTCTGACCAACGTGCCGACGTACAACCCCGCCGACACGGTGGTCACCGAGGACGCCCGTATGCAGCAGGCGACGGTGAACATCCTCGCCGACATGGGCGTCCAGCCGCTGACCCGGCAGAGCAATCTCATCGCGGCCGGGACCTCCACCGACACCACCGGCCCGACGGTCACCGTGTCGAGCCCCGCCTCCAACATCACCGTCCCGGCGCTGAAGCCGGTCACCATCACCGGCACCGCCGCCGACTCCGGCGGTGGCGTGGTGGCCCGCGTGGAGGTCTCCACGGACGGCGGAACGACCTGGCAGGCCGCCAAGGGCCTCGCGTCCTGGAGCTACAGCTGGACCCCGACCACCCCGGGTTCGGCGACCATCGAGGTCCGCGCGGTCGACGACAGCGTCAACATCGGCGCCGTCACCACCGTCCCGGTGACCGTCGGCCCCCAGACCTGTCCGTGCAGCGTCTTCGCGGCCTCGGCCGTGCCCGGCACCGTCAACGCGGGCGACGGCAGCTCGGTGGAGCTCGGCGTCAAGTTCCGTACCACGGTGGCCGGTTCCGTCACCGCCGTCCGCTTCTACAAATCACCCGCCAACACCGGGACCCACTCCGGCAGCCTCTGGAGCGCCTCCGGTTCCCGCCTGGCCACCGGCACCTTCACCAATGAGACGGCCTCCGGCTGGCAGCAGCTGAACTTCGCCACCCCGGTGACCGTCAAGGCCAACACCACCTATGTCGCCTCGTACTTCGCCCCCAACGGCGGATACTCCTACGACGGCGGCTACTTCTCCGGCAGCGACGCGGGCCTCGCCCCGCTCACGGCACTGAAGTCCGGCACCGACGGCGGCAACGGCGTCTACCACTACGGCTCGACCAGCGCCTTCCCGTCCTCTCAGTCCTCCGGCAGCAACTACTGGGTCGACGTGGTGCTGGACACCTCGACGGCCAGCACGACCCCGCCCACCGTCACCTCCACCTCCCCGACCTCCGGGGCGACCGACGCGTCGATCACGGCACCCGTGTCGGCCACGTTCAGCTCGGCTGTCGACCCCGACAGCGTGACCTTCACCGTGAAGGACCCGAACGGCAACACCGTGCCCGGGGCCGTCACCTACCCCGCGTCGAACAAGGCGACTTTCACTCCGTCGACGGAGCTGGAGCTGCACACCACGTACACCGCGTCCGTCCAGGCCTCCGACGTGTGGGGCAATGCCATGGCGGACCCGGTGACCTGGTCCTTCACCACCAGCTCCACGCCACCCGCGGTCACCTGCCCCTGCACGCTGTGGAGTTCCTCCGCCACGCCGGCCACGACCGACATGACCGGTGACGCCAACTCCGTCGAGCTCGGCACCCGGTTCACCTCCTCGACGGACGGCTGGGTCAGCGGTGTCACCTTCTACAAGGGCACCGGCAACACGGGCACGCACACCGGCAGCCTGTGGTCCGACACCGGCACGCTGCTCGCCACCGGCACCTTCACCAACGAGACGGCCTCCGGCTGGCAGACGCTGACTTTCGCCACCCCGGTCGCCATCACCGCCGGCACCCCGTACGTCGTGTCCTACCACGCCCCGAACGGCAACTACGCGGTGGACGGCGGCTACTTCACGGCAGCCCACCTGTCGTATCCGCTGACCGCCACCGCCGACACCACCGCGCACCACAACGGGCTCTACCGGTACGGCGCCGACGCGGCCTTCCCCACCAGCTCCTACGGATCCGCGAACTACTGGGTCGGGCCGGTCTTCACCGCCGACAACCCCAGCGCCTCCCTGACGACGGCCACCGCCTCGGAGGTGACCGCGTCCTCGGTGGCGCACACCGCCGACGCGTCGAGCGCCCTCGTGATGTCGGTGCCGGACAAGGCCGCGGTGTCGTCCGTGCAGGCGACCGTGACCATCCTGCGCGGATCCAAGGCCGCCAAGAAGCTCCACGTCACGGCCGTCGCCTCCTACGACCGGGCCACCCACAAGGTGTCCGTCCACCTGTCCGTCCCGCTGCCGGACGGCACCCGGTTCACCGTCACGGTCACGGCCCGGGACAGACACGGCCACCCGGTGAAGTCCCACAGCTGGACCCTGACCAGCAAGACCGTCCGCAAGAAGAAGAACTGACCGACCCGAACGCACCGGTGGTGGTCTCCGCCCGACGCGGAGGCCGCCACCGGGGATTGGCTTGCCCACCGATGAGCACCGTCAGTGTTGTCATCCCCTGCTACAACTACGGCCATTTCCTCGCCGACTGCGTCAGCAGTGTCCTGGACGAGCAGAACGGCGTCGACGTCCGGGTGCTCATCATCGACGACGCCTCGCCCGACGATTCGGCGGAGATCGCGCAGAAACTGGCCGCCGCCGATCCGCGTATCGAGGTCCGCGTCCACGAAACCAACAAGGGCCACATCGCCACCTACAACGAGGGCCTCCTGGAATGGGCCGACGGGGACTACGTCGCCCTCCTCTCCGCCGACGACCGACTGGTGCCGGGCGCGCTGGTCCGGGCCGCCGCACTCCTGGACGCCCATCCCGAAGCGGGGTTCGCCTACGGGCGTCCCCTGCGCTTCCAGCACGGCGGCCCGCTGCCCCGGGCCCGTACGCAGAGCACCGGCTCGGTCGTCTATCCCGGGCAGTGGTGGCTGGAGCGGCGCTTCCGCGAGGGCACGGGCTGCATCACCTCACCGGAAGTCGTCGTCCGCACCAGCCTCCAGCGGAAGGTCGGCGGGTACGACCCCGCCCTTCCGCACGCCGGCGACATCGAGATGTGGATGCGGCTCGCCGCACACGCCGACGTCGGCTACATTCGCGGCGCCGACCAGGCCTTCTACCGCGTCCACGGCAAGAACATGTCCACCACGGACTTCGGTGGTCAGCTCGACGACCTGCGCCAGCGTCTCGTGGCCTTCGACTCGGTGCTCGCCAAATGCGCCGACCGACTGCCCCAGGCCGACCGCCTGGCCGATCAGGTGCACACCCGGCTCGCCCGCTTCGCGCTGCGCCGCGCGTACCGTGCCTACGACCGGGGACGCACGGGGGTCGTACCGGTCGATGAGTGCGTGGCCTTCGCCGAGGAGTGCCTGCCGGGATACGCGGCGCTGCCGGAGTACCGCGCACTGCGGCTCAGGCGGCGGATCGGTCCGAAGGCGATGCCGTATCTGCAGCCGCTGGTGTGGTCGGCCGTGGCCGAGCGCGGCCGGGAGTGGCTGTGGTGGGAGTCGTGGAAGCGCCGCGGAATCTGATGAGCGACCAGTACGGCTCAGCCGGCCACGGGAACGGGACCGGCCTGCCGGACAGGCACGGCCTGACGGCGCCTCATCACGTACCGGTCGAGCCACAATGCGCCGAGAATGCCGCCGGCGAGGCCCAGCAGGGCCGTGCCGGCCAGACCCCGGCTCTTGATGCCCTGCACCTCGGTGGCGCTCGGGGAGGTCAGTACGGAGGCGGTGATCCGTGCCCCGGAGGGAACTCCCTGAGCCGTCTGCATCTCCTCGACGTGCCGGGTGTAGACGTCGATGATGCGGCGCACCGCCGTGACGGCCGCGTTGGGGTCGGACGCCTGCGACTGCACCTGCAGGGAAGGGATCAGATAGCGCGGTGTCGCGCTGGTGCCGCTGTTGCGGGGCACGAGGTGGTAGGTCCCGTGGACCCCCGCCGCGCTCAACTCCCTCGCCCCGGCGGGGGATTGCAGCTGCTGGACGACCGCGTAGGAGACCACGGCGAGCGGCGGCTGCAGATTGGTGAGCTGGTTGGGCTGGTTCTGCGTCACCGGCGGCTTGAGGACGACCACCGCGGAGCCGACGTACTGGGGGGCCGGGCGCATCACGTGGTACGCACCGGCGGCCGTCAGCAGCAGCGCGACCGCTACGACGTACCAGCGGCGGAGCAGCGCATCGGCGACGTTCCCGGGCGACATACGAGTTCCTTCCGTCACCCCCGATACTGGCAGGACGCGCGGCTGGATGCCACCGAATGGGGGTTGGTTCGTGAGCCTTGGTGAGATATGGGCCATTCTGCGCAGACGTTGGTACTTCATGGTGCCCTTCACCCTGCTCAGCCTGCTCGGCGGCGCGTATCTGTACGTGACCGTGCCCGTCTCCTACCAGTCGCAGAGCTCGGTCGCGCTGCTGGACTCCTCGGCCGTCGCCCGGTTGGCCCCCACCTTCGGCAACCCGATCTCCAATGCGGGCGGTTCGCTCATCGTCACGGCCGACGTGCTGATCAGAACCCTTGAATCGGCAGACGCCGCCAAGGAGTTGAACAGCCGTGGCGTCACGGATCCCTACACGGCCGGCTTCGCGCCGGAGAGCGAGAGCCCGCTCCTCTCGCTCAGCGTCACCGGCACCGACCGGGCGAAGGTGCTCAAGGAGACCAACACCCTGACGGCCTTCGCCGGCGAACAACTCAAGGTCCTGCAGGCCGCCGCCAAGGTCCCGCCCACCTACTTCGTCCAGACGGCGCCGGTCGTCCTGCCGCAGGCCCCGGTGTCGAAGTCCAAGAGTCGCTACCAGGACATCGCGGCGGTCGTCATCCTGGGTGTCGTCAGCGCGTTCCTGCTGTCGATCCTGCTGGAGGGCGTCGCGGTGGTCCGTCGCAGGCGGCGCGCCGGGAACGGCCCCGCCCCGCGACCACAGGACGCCCGCACCACCGAGCGAGGACTGCTCGGCCGACGCGTCGACGCCACGGCGATCCTCACCGTCTACCTGGTGCTGGCCTTCTTCATCCCGTCGAACCTGGCCCTGCCCGCGCTCGGCGGCGTCGGCACCCCGGCCAACGTCTTCGCCCTGCTGGGCCTGCTGTGGTACCTCGCGACCTGGCTCGGCGGCCGTATCCTTCCCGCGCCGGGCACCAGGACCCCCCGGGTCGCGCTGTGCGTGCTCGGGCTGGCGGTCCTGACGGCCTACGTCGCGGACGCGATGCGCGAGAGCTCGCACGAGGAGGTCCTCGGGGCCGACCGAGGGCTCATCGCATTCCTGGTGTGGGTGTCGCTCGTCGTCCTGACCTCGGCGGCCGTACAGGAGCGCGGGCGGCTGGACGTGCTGATGCGCCGGATGGTCGTCATGGGCTCCGTCGTCGCCGCGATCGGGTTCTACGACTTCTTCGCCGCAACCAACATCGCCGACTCCATCCACATCCCCGGCCTCCAGACCAGCGTGGCCCAGGTGAGCGTCATGGACCGCGGCGCCTTCACCCGGCCCCGGGCCACCACGGCCCAGCCGCTCGAGTTCGCCGGCATGCTGGCGATCCTCCTGCCCTTCGCGATCCAGCAGGCCCTGGATCCGGTACGACGCCACCGCCACGCGCTGCGCCGCTGGGGTCCGGTACTGCTGATGGCCGGAGCGCTGCCCCTGTCCGTGTCGCGGACCTCGATCATCGGCCTGCTGCTGGTGGCGCTGGTGATGGTGCCGCGCTGGAAACCGGCCCGCCGCTGGGCCGCGATCGGCGTGATGACGGCCTCCGTGGCCGTCTTCAAGGTCCTCGTGCCAGGGCTGATCGGCACGATCACGGGTCTGTTCGCCTCGTTCCTGTCCAACTCCGACAGCAGCACCCAGGCCCGCACGGTCAAGTACAGCGCGATCATGCCGTATCTGAAGGAACATCCATGGTTCGGGAGAGGCTTCGGCACCTTCACTCCCGACCTGTACTTCTTCACCGACAACCAGTACATGCTGGGCCTGGCCGAGATGGGCGTGCTCGGGCTCGTCGCCCTGCTCGTCCTGTTCGTCACCGGAATCCATCACGGCGGTGCCATCCGGCGCCTGGCCCGGACCGAGTCCGACCGCGAGCTGGGCCAGGCGTTCTTCGCCTCGTCGCTGGTCGCCCTGGTCATCAGCGCCACGTTCGACTCGCTCAGCTTCCCCATGTTCGCCGGCATGTTCTTCCTGATCCTGGGGGCGGGGGGCAGCTGTCTGGGCTTCGTACGGCGCGAAGCTGCCGCCGCCGCACAGGGCCCCGTTGAGACCCCAGAAGTCCAGCTCCCCCAACTCGTGGAGTCCCGATGAGCACCGTCGCCGTCATCGTCGTCACCTGGAACAGCGCCTCGGTGCTCCCCGGATTCATCGCCGCGCTCGGCGAGGGCATGGCCGGCCTCGACTGGCGGCTGGTCGTCGCCGACAACGACTCGGCCGACGACACCGTCGAGGTTCTGCAGGCCCTGGCCCCCGACGCCACCGTCGTCCAGACCGGCCGCAACGCCGGGTACGCCGCCGGGATCAACGCCGCGCTGGGTGCTGCCGGTGAGTACCGGGTCGCTCTCATCTGCAACCCCGACATCCGTATGCGGCAGGGCTGTGCAGAACGGCTCCTCGAGAGCCTCGGCGACGGAGTGGGCATCGCCGTGCCCCTGCTGTACGAAGAGGGCCGCGACACGCCCCACTACTCGCTGCGCCGCGAGTCGAGCGTGCTGAGGGCCCTGGGCGAGGCCGTCATCGGCAACCGCCGGGCCGGGCGATTCCCGCGCCTCGGCGAACTCGTCACGGACCCGGCCGCGTATCGACGGCCCACGCGCGCCGACTGGGCGACCGGCGCGCTGATGGCCGTCTCGGCCGACTGCCTGGCCGCTTGCGGCCCGTGGGACGAGTCGTTCTTCCTCTATTCGGAGGAGACCGAGTACTGCCTGCGAGCACGCGACCTGGGATACGTCACGCAACTGGAGCCGAAGGCCGAGGCCGTGCATCTGGGGGGCGACTCCCAGGTCTCGCCCCGGCTGTGGACCCTCCTCACGCTCAACCGGGTGCGGCTGTACGGGCGGCGGCACGGAGCCGTCGCGACCGCGTGCTTCAGAGGTGCCGTGTTCCTGCGCGAGACATCGCGGGCTCTTCTCGGCCGGAAGGCCAGCCGCGCCGCGGCGACCGCACTGCTCAGGCCGGGCGCGCTGCAGGTCACGCCGGGACCCTGAGGCCCGGTTCGACGGACGCTCAGCCGGACCAAGTCGTGTAGAAACTCCCGGGGTTCACCAGATACCGCACGGTGGCGTACGGCACATGGCGCACGCGGTGGCTGCGGCTGTACCGGTGCACGAGCTCCCAGTCCTCACGCGGGAGCACGTCCGGGGTACGCCGCAGACGGCTGAAGCGCAGGGCCCGGTTGCGTCGGGCGACGAACGCGTTGGTGTCCAGAAAGGATTCCCGAGCGGCGCGTCGGCGGTCGAACGGCACGGACAGGATGTCCCGCTCGGTCCCGTCCGGCAGGACACGGCGCAGCGCCGTGTAGACGCCGTCCGGACCGCCAGGGGACTCCAGGACCGCCAGGGCCCGTTGCAGATGGTCGGGTTCCCACAGGTTGTCGTCATCCAGGAACGCCACGTACCGCGAGCGGGTGAGGCGGATGCCGACATTGCGCACGACGCCGGCCACGCCGGTGTTGCGCGCCAGCGAAACGGCGAAGAGCCGTGGATCGTCGGGCAGTTCGGGAAGCCCGGCACCGTCGTCCACGACGACCACGACCTGATCGCGAACGGTCTGGGCGAGGGCCGACCGGACGGCCGCCCGCAACTCGTCCGGGCGGCGGTGGGTGGCGATGACCGTCGCGACGAGGGCGGTGGGCAGAGGAGCGGCGGCAGCCGCGAGGCGGCGGGTCTCCGCGGTCTCGAAGCGGCGCAGCCGCAGCGCGGAGGCGAGGAGCAGGACCTTGTTGCGAAGCTCGAAGAGGACGAGCCAGCCGAAGGTGCGCTTGAGGAGCTCCCAGGGGGCGCGGGTGATGCGTCGCATGATCCTCCTTCTCAGCCGGCCGGCTCGGGGCTGACCGGGGTGCCGTCGGAGAAGCGGTTGTCGCGCCAGACATTGCCGGGACCGCCGGCGTTCCAGGCGGTGACGGCCCCGTAGACGCCGCTGTTGCGGTGGTACCGGGTCGAGAAGACGTTGTTCGTGACCCTGATCCCGGTGGCGCCCGGGCCACCCCCGTAGAGGGCGTACGCGCCGCCGGCCAGCAGATTGCCGTCGACGACCGTGTTGGACACATGGCCGGTGTCGGCGAACAGGCCCAGGGCGGCGGACGCTCCCCGGTCGACGGCGACGGGGTTGAGCAGTGTGTTGTGACGGATGATCAGCCGGCCCTTGGTGCCGCCGCCGCTGATCACCGCATCGGTGTGCTGCCACTCGCCGCCGTTGTTGCGGAAGGGGACGAGGTCGTGGACGTAGTTGTCGTGCAGGTAACCCTGGCCCATGGACAGGGCGTTGCCGAAGACGGCGATGTCGCACCAGCCGACCTCGACGGAGCTGGTGCCCATGTTGGAGACGGCGTAGTCCACTCCGCCGTTGTCGGGGCCTTTGCCGGGAACGGCGGTGATGGTGGTGTGCAGGATCCTCAGGCCGTGGTGGCCGGGGCGCAGGTTGACCCCCCACCAGTTGGCGGAGGTGATCCTGCTGTCGACGATGGTCACGTCGTCGGCATAGATGTCGAGTGAGCCGGTGATGTCCCACCCCTTGATGACGGTCCCGTCGGCCTTGACGCTCATGTTCCCCGTGGAGTGCGGTGCCAGGGGGATGCGGGGACCGGTGGTGCGGGCGTCCGGGAAACCGGCTTCGCCCGGCGCCGCGGGGGTGGCCTGAGCCGTGCCGGGGGAGTGGCTCCGGGCGGGCGGTGCGGAGTCGGTGCCCGAGGCGCCCGGAGAACAGGCGGCGGACAGCAGGAGGGCCAGGCCGGCGAGCAGACGACGGAGCCTCGTCATACGGTCTCCGGCGTCCGGGAACCGAGCAGGAAACGGCGGCCGGGCAGCACGCACACCACGTAGCAGGCCAGCGCGGCTGCGCCGATGCCGAACAGGGCGGGGGTGCCGTCGCCGAGCAGCCGCTTCGCCGCGACGACGACCAGGGTCATCACGGCTCCTCCGAAGAAGGGCCAGGCGCAGGCCCTGGCGATGGGGGCGAGGCCGATCCCGGCCCGGCCGAGGGCGTACAGGAAGGCGGGGACGACGAGTCCTGTGGCGACCAGCACATGGCCCTGGGAGACACCGACGATGCCGCCCAGGCGCGCGCCGACGACGAGGACGGGGATGAGGGCGACGACCCAGAGAGCCTGGGTGAGGATCAGGGAGCGGCGCTGCCCGGTGGCGACGAGGCAGTCGTAGGCGAGTTCACAGCCGATGCGGATCAGGCCCAGGGCCATCAGCCAGGGCAGCGCATCGGCGGCGGGCACCCACCTGCCGCCGTACACCAGGCGGACGACCGGGGCGGCGAGGCCGCCGAGCAGGACGCACAGGGGCACGGTGCCGGTGACCAGCACCGCCAGGGCGCGGCTGAAGCCCTGGGCGAGGGCCTGCGGGGAGGCGGCGAGACGGGAGAAGCCGGCGAAGGAGACACGGCGGGCGGCCTCGGAGATGACGCGCACCGGCCAGCCGGACATGTTGAACGCCAGGACGTAGAAGCCGAGGGAGACTCCGCCGAGGGTGGAGCCGACGACCATGGTGTCCACGTTGACGACGGCGAGGGCGAGGAGGCTCGCGCCGGCCAGCGGAAGACCGAACTTCAGCAGGGCCCGGGCCTGTTGGGGATCCCAGCCGAACCGCAGGGTGCCGGGGGCGGCCAGGGCGCAGCCGGCGAGGGCGGCGATGTTGCCCGCGACCGCGCCCCAGGCGAAGCTCATCGCGCCCCGGCCGGCGAAGGCCAGCACGAGCGTCACGGCGGTGCTGAGGACGAAGTTGAGCGCGTCGATGAGCATCCGCCTGCCCTGGGCGAACTCCCGGGTCAGGAAGCCGGCCGGGACCTGGGCCACCCCGTCGATCACCAGGCACAGGCACATGACCCGCAGTACGCCCGAGGCGTCGGGAGAGTCGAGCAGCCGGGCCACCGCCGGCGCCGAGACGAAGAGGGCGGCGTACAGCAGGCCGCTGGACGCGGTGGCCAGGGTCAGTACCGTCGGCGCGAAGCGGCGGGGGTCGTCCCAGCGGACGATGGCCAGGCTGACGCCCAGTTCGTTCGCGGAGAGCAGGACCAGGAGCACGGTCTGGGCGATGCCGTAGACGCCCCACTGGGCCGGTCCGAGGGCGAAGCGCGCCAGCAGGATGCCGGTGGCGAAATTGCCGAGGCGCATCACCACGGTGTTGATCAGGCTCCAACGGGCCGCCGAACGGACCTTACGGCCGAGGGAGTTGGGAGCGGGGGCGGGGGTGTCGCTCGGCTCAGCGGTCTCGCTGTCCGGTGTGCGAACGCTGTCCATGAGTCGATTCCTCGTCGAGCGGCTCGGCGGCGGGCACCACGGCCACGACGGGCCGCCCGGCCCTCGGCTCCGCGGCGGACCTGTTCTCGGTGGACCGCGACCAACTGGGCGTCTGCCTGAGGGCGATGGTCTGTTCCGCGACCGGTTCCCCGGCCGCCGGCTGCGCGGGATCCTCCGGCCGGGCGGACGTCTGCGGCCGACGGCGCGCCTCCACGTAGAAGACGGCGACCAGGCTCAGCACCAGACCCAGGCACCCGCCCATGACCAGGTACTCGAGCCGGGTCTTGGTCTGCGCCACCGGGTTCTGCGGGGGCACGATGGTCGTCATACGGATCATGGCCTTCGGGGCGACCGACTGCTGTTTCTGGAACTGGTCCAGCCGCTCCTCGGCGTACGCCGTGAGGATCTTGTCCGAGGCCAGGACCGCGGTCTTGTCGGGGCCGGTGACGGTGAGCCACATCAGCGGCCCCTGCGCGTTGTCGGCAAGCTTGGCCTCGAACGTCCCTGTTGCACCACGGGACTTCAGCTCCCGGACCGAGCCGTCGGAGTTGAGGTTGCGGGCCAGGCCGTCGGCCATGCCGGTGAGCGAGGTCTGGGAACTGAGGAAGGGGTTGCCGTCGTAGGCCATCGTGGCCTTCTGGGAGTTCAGGAGAACCACCGTGCTCTGCGACTGGTAGGTGACCGGAACCAGCAGGGCCACGGCGACCGTCAGGCCGGCGGTCAGCAGCAGTCCGGGCAGCAGGACGTACCAGCGCCTGCGCATGACACGGAATATCTCAGCCAGATCCATGGTGGTCCCCCCTCGCGACCCGACGTTCGACGAGCATATGTTGCAAGCGGATCATATGGAGAACGTTGGGTCGGTGGGCCTCGGCCGCGTGCTCGCCGTGCCTCCTTCCAACAGCACATCGGCGATGCGGTCGCTCGCGCGGCCGTCCCACAGGCCGGGCCGACGCGGCGCGGGCGGATCGTCCAGCATCCGGTCCACGATGGCCACGATGCGTGCCGGATCCCGGCCGGCCAGCACATTGGTGCCCTGCTCGACGGTCACGGGCCGCTCGGTGTTGTCCCGCAGGGTCACGCACGGCACGCCCAGCGCGGTGGTCTCCTCCTGCACGCCGCCCGAGTCGGTCAGCACGAGCCGGGCGGCGTCCTGCAGGGCGATGAAGTCCAGGTATCCGGCCGGCGGCACGAGCCGGACGCCTCCGGGGACGCCGACGTCGGCCAGCCGCTGCGCCGCGCGGGGATGCACGGGCAGCAGCAGCGGGCAGCGGCCGGCGATCTCGCCCAGGGCCTTCAGGAGCGCGGCGAGGACCTCGGGGTCGTCCACATTGGCGGGGCGGTGCAGGGTGACCAGGCCGTACTCGCCCCTGGCCAGGCCGTAGCGGCCCAGGACGTCCGAGGCCCTGGCCCGCTCCAGGTTGGCCAGCAACGTGTCGATCATGACGTTGCCCACGAGGTGGATCTGGTCGTTCCGGTACCCCTCCGCACGCAGGTTGTCGCCGGCGTCGGGCGAAGGCGCCAGCAGATAGTCGCTGAGGCGGTCGGTGACGACACGGTTGACCTCCTCCGGCATGCTCCAGTCGCGACTGCGCAGGCCCGCCTCGACGTGGGCCAGCAGGGGCCCGGCCTTGGCCGTGACGAGGGCACAGGCCAGCGTGGAGTTGATGTCGCCGACCACGACGACGATGTCCGGGGACACCTCGCCGAGCAGCGGCTCGAACGCGGTCATCACGCGTCCGGTCTGCTCGGCGTGGGTGCCGGACCCGACCCCGAGGAAACGGTCGGGCGGCCGGATGCCGAGGTCGGCGAAGAACACGTCGTTCATGGCCGGGTCGTAGTGCTGCCCGGTGTGGACGAGGACCACCTCGGCGCCCCGGCGCTCCAAGGCGTCCATCACCGGTTTGATCTTCATGTAGTTGGGGCGCGCCCCGGCGACGCAGACGATGCGCGGCATGGTTCAGAGCACCTCGATCGTGGGTCCGGACGGCAGCCGTCGACGGCAGTCGAGGACGAAGGGGGCGTGCTCGGCGACGAGTTCGTAGTCGAAGCTGTCATGGTCGGCGAGCAGCACCACCACATCGGCGGACGCCAGCTCCTCCTGCGTCAGTTCGACCCGCACCAGCCGGGTGTCCACCGGCAGACTCTCGACGACATGCGGGTCCGCCGCCTTGACCTGGGCCCCCATGTCGAGCAGCAGTTGGGATATGCGCAGGGCGGGCGACTCGCGGGCGTCGCCGGTGTTCTTCTTGTACGCCAGACCGAGCAGCAGGATGCGCGAGCCGTTCACGGAGCGGCGTCTTTCGTTGAACAGGTCGCTGATGCGGCGCGCCACGTACTCGGGCATGTGGTTGTTGATGTCGTTGGCCAGCTCCACGAAGCGGAAGCTCTGGCCGAGTTCGCGCTGCACCCGCCAGGACAGGTACGAGGGGTCGATCGGCAGGCAGTGGCCGCCGACGCCCGGTCCGGGGGTGAACCTCATGAAGCCGAAGGGCTTGCTGGAGGCGGCGTCGATGGCCTGCCAGACGTCGATGTCCAGGTGATGGGCGAACATCGCGATCTCGTTGACCAGCGCGATGTTCACATGGCGGAAGGTGTTCTCCAGCAGCTTGGCGAGTTCGGCCTCCTTGGGCGAGCGCACCGGCACGGTGGTGTCGACGAGCCCTGCGTAGAAGTCCTGAACGGCCTTGAGCGACGCCGCGTCCACGCCGGAGACGACTTTCGGGGTCTCCTTGAAACCCCAGACGGAGTTGCCCGGGTCGATCCGCTCGGGGCTGTAGCCGAGGTGGAAGTCGCTTCCGGCGGTGAGGCCCGAGCCGTCCTCCAGGATCGGGGCGAACAGCTCCTCGGTGGTGCCGGGATAGGTGGTCGACTCCAGGACGACGGTGGATCCGGGGCGCAGATAGCGGGCGAGGGTGACCGCGGACTCCTTGATGTAGCGCAGGTCGGGCGTGCCCTCGTGCAGCGGGGTCGGGACGGTCACCACGGCGACGTCGAAACCGCCGCAGTCGCGGGCCGAATCGCTCGGACGGTAGGTGCCGTTGTCCAGCGCCGCGCGGATCCGCTCGGAGGAGACGTCCTCGACGAAGGACTCACCGGCGCAGAGGCTCTTGACCCGTCGGGCGTCGACGTCGTAGCCGATCACCTCGTGTCCGACCTCGGCGGCACGGATGGCCAGTGGCAGGCCGACGTATCCCTGTCCAACCACGACGACGCGCATCAGTGACTCCTGTTCGCGGGAGCGGTCGACGGGTTGAGCCGGATGAACTCTCGCGCCGTCATGAGGAGGAAGGCAGCATTGGTGGTGAGATAGCGTCGGCCCAGGCGGCGCGGCTCCTGCAGCGCGCGGTAGAGCCACTCCAGGCCCCAGCGCTGCCAGGACTCGGGGGCCCGCTTGGTGACCCCGGCCAGGATGTCGAAGGAGCCGCCGACTCCGTGGACGACTCGGGCGCCGGTGCGGGCGCCGTAGGCGGCGGTGAAGACCTCCTTCTTGGGCGAGGTCATGCCGAGGAACAGCATCTGCGCGCCGCTTCGGGCGATCTCCTCCGCTATGGCCTCCTGCTGGGAATCGTCGAAGTAGCCGTTCCGGCTGCCGGCCACCGTCAGGCGGGGGAAGCGGTCGGCCACCCGGTGCAGCATCCGCTCCAGCACGTCCTTTCTGGCGCCGAGGAAGTACACCGACATGCCGGCCGCTTCCGCCTCCGCCAGCAGTCGCAGGAAGAGGTCGATGCCGGCCACCCGTTCCGGCAGCGGGGCGCGTAACACCCGGCCGGCCCAGACCACGGCCTGTCCGTCGGCGAGGACGAGATCGCAGCCGGCCACGGCCCGGGCGAGCCGCGGATCGCGCCGCATGTTCACCAGCTTCGCGGCGTTGACTACCCCGATCTCCAGCTGTCTGCCATCCTGGACCGCTTCGAGGCAGCGCTGTACGGTCTCGTCCATCGTCAGCGGGTCCAGCTCGACACCGAAGAGGGACTGACGCTCGTTCATATGCGGCCCCCCTGCCAGGCGTAGAGCATCCAGCCGAATTCGTACGGCCGGCATTCGCGGTCGACGGAGAGGGGCCGGTACATCCGGTCCAGGGACTTCAGCCGGAGGTCGGGAGCGACGCGGGTGCCGAGTCCCCGGGCGGCGCGTACGGCCTTCTTCGGGTCGCCCCGGTAGACCTTGCGCCAGGTGACGCCCAGCTCGTCGAGGATCAACGGCGCGTGGTGCTCCGGGCGTTCGGCGAGTTCGGGCACGTCCGTCATCCAGCGCAGGCCCTTGCGGACCGACGCCCCGAAGTCGGTGCCGCCGGCGTCGGCGAGATCGAACAGCGCGGTCGGTGCCATCGCGTGCTGGTGGACGCTGTAGACCGGGTAGCCCTCCACGACACCGCCGGTGCGCGCGTCGTAGTGCCACCACCACTGCCCGCCCGCGCCCTGCAACTCGCAGATGCGCGCCGCGCACGCCTCGGCCGCGGCCAGCGCCTCCAAATCGCCGCCCCCGTCGCCGCCGGCGTGGGCGCGGGCCAGGGCCTGGAGCGGGTACGTCTGGTCGGCGAAGCAGCTCACGTGCGCCCGGTACCAGGGCACCAGTCCGGGCCCGGTGGCGTGCGGGAACAGCGGGCTGCTCCCGATCCGGGCCCGCAGCAGGCGGTCGCGGGCGGCGGTGAAACGGCTCTCCACGTCGACCGTGCCGCGAGCCGCCGCGAGGGCGGACAGCACCCATGCGGCCTCGACGGTGTACTGCGGGCGGCCCTCCTCGTCCAGGGCTTCGACCCGTGCGAGGGCGTCGGAGAGTTTGGGGTGTGCGGTCTCGGCGGCGGCCCAGGCGATGAGCGCCGCGTCGCCGAGGTTGGTGACCGCGGGCAGAGACTCGACCAGCAGACCCGTGAACTCCTGGGCAGTGCGCCCGCCGAGCACCGCGCACTGGCGGTCCTCGGGCAGGAACCGGGCCCCGAGCGCGGTGATGGCCGCGTACCGGATACTGGTCCCACGCCGCTCCAGGGTCCAGGAACCATCGGGTGCCTTCCACCCCGCCATGGTGAAGGCGAAGGCCTCACCACCGGGAAGCAGCATCGACGGAAGTCCCGACTCGGCGACTGCCAGCAGTCGCCGGGCGAGCGCGAGCAGTGGCGGCTCCTCGTGACCGAGCGCCGCCAGACGTGTGTTGGTCATCTTCTGGACACACCAACCCCCCTGTGGGTCCTCTTTTTGCGCAGGCTTGTGAGCGCCGCGTCGCGGACGGCCACGCGGCGGACAGCAGACGTCGGAACGTCAGACGTCAGGCGTCGGAGCGGTCGTCACTCCGCGTTTCGGACACAGGCGTCCCACCCGGTAACCCCCCCTGGGCACTGGTTTGTGCGCTGACTGTGCCCGGTCTGCACAGTTCGCACACATGTTATGCCTGCACGTGTTCGAGTATTGGTGTTTTGGGAGAATCAGAAGTCATCCGCGCTCGACGAGAAGTCAGGCGCGCTCGACGAGTTCGCCGTCCTTCTCGTCGTACAGCGCCGCTGTCTCGGGGCACTCCCATCCGCCCGGCTCGCCGTCCCGCGCGACCAGTCGTACGCCGGCCCGGCCGACCCAGCCGATGCGGCGCGCCGGAACGCCCGCCACGAGCGCGAAGTCCGGCACGTCCTTCGTCACCACGGCACCCGCCGCGACCAGCGCCCAACGGCCGACGCGCACCGGCGCCACGCACACCGACCGGGCCCCCAGGGACGCTCCCTCGCCCACCACCACCGCCATGGCCTCCCAGTCGCCACCGCGCTTGAGCCGGCCCTGTGGGTCCACCGATCGGGGGAAGTAGTCGTTGGTGAGCACCGCCGCCGGACCGACGAACGCCCCGTCACCGAGTTCCGCGGGTTCATAGACCAGCGCGTAGTTCTGGAGCTTCACGTTGTCGCCGATCCGCACCCCCGGGCCGACATACGCTCCCCGGCCCACGATGCACCCGCTGCCCAGCCGGGCGTCCTCCCGGATCTGGGCCAGGTCCCAGACCGTCGTCCCGTCACCGATCGTGGCCGTCTCGTCGACCTGGGCGGTCGGCTGGATCCTGAAGTTCACCGGGATGAGCCCTTCTTCTCGTCGAGCAGAGCCGGAAAAGCCGTGTGCAGCGCCTCGCGCCAGTCACGGATCGGTTCGATCCCCGCCCGGCGCCAGCGGCCGTGCCCCAGGACGCTGTACGCGGGACGGGAAGCGGGCCGTGCGAAGGCCGTGCCGGTGGTCGGCCGGACCCGTCCGGGGTCCGCGCCCAGCAGCCGGAAGATCTCCTGGGCCAGGCCGAACCAGGTCGTCTCTCCGCCGCTGGTGCCGTGGTAGACCCCGGCGGGCGCGGCACCGGCGAGGGCGGCACGCCCCAGCCGTACGAGCCGGTCAGCGAGGTCCACCGTCCAGGTGGGCTGTCCGCGCTGGTCGTCGACCACGTCGACGGTGTCCTTGACCGACTCCAGTCCGATCATCGTGTCCACGAAGTTTCCGCCTCCAGCGCCGTACAGCCACGCCGTACGCACGACGTATCCCGCGTCCGGGAGCGTCGCCAGCACCGCCTGTTCCCCCGCCAGCTTGGTACGTCCGTACGCGCTGCGCGGTGCCGTCGGGGCGTCCTCGGGATACGGGCCGGTCCCGTCGCCCCCGAACACATAGTCCGTCGAGACCTGGATCAGCCGGGCGCCCGTCTTCACACACGCCTCGGCGAGGTGCCGGGGTCCGTCGCCGTTGACCCGCAGGGCGTCCGCCTCGTGCGCCTCGGCGTCATCGACGCCCGTCCAGGCGGCGCAGTTGACCACGATGCGGGGCTGGTGCGCGTCGACGACATCGGCCACCGCGTCGGCGTCCGTGATGTCGAGACTGCCACGGGCGAGGCCGACGGTGTTCTCCCCGTCCCGGCGCAGCCGCGCGAGGACGTCCTGTCCGAGCATTCCGGTGCAGCCGGTGATCAGCCAAGTGGTGGTCATGGTTCCCTAGTTCGTGGTCAAAGGGGTGTCGATGCCGGCACTACAACGCCGCGCGCTCCTTCAGCGGCTCCCACCAGGCGCGGTTCTCGCGATACCAAGCGACCGTCTCCGCAAGGCCGGTGGCGAAGTCCTTGCGGGGCCGGTAGCCGAGCTCCTCGCGGATCTTCGTGCAGTCCACGGAGTAGCGGCGGTCGTGGCCCTTGCGGTCGGCGACGTGTTCGACGCTGGTGTCCCAGTCGGCGCCGCAGGCCTCCAGCAGCAGCGCGGTCAGCTCCTTGTTGGTCAACTCGGTGCCGCCGCCGATGTTGTAGACCTCACCGGCGCGGCCCTTGGTGCGCACCAGCTCGATGCCCTGGACGTGGTCGTCGATGTGCAGCCAGTCGCGGACGTTGCCGCCGTCGCCGTACAGCGGGACCTTCCTGCCGTCCAGCAGGTTCGTGATGAACAGCGGGATGAGTTTCTCGGGGAAGTGGTGGTGCCCGTAGTTGTTGGAGCAGCGGGTCACCCGCACGTCGAGGCCGTGGGTGCGGTGGTGGGCGAGGGCCATCAGGTCGCCGGCCGCTTTGGAGGCGGCGTACGGGGAGTTGGGGCGCAGCGGGTCCGTCTCCGGCCAGGAGCCGAAGTCGATGGAGCCGTACACCTCGTCGGTGGAGATGTGCACGAAGGTCTTCGAACCTCCGTGGCGCAGCGCCGCGTCCAGCAGTGTCTGCGTGCCCAGGACGTTGGTCCGGACGAACTCGGTGGCAGCCAGGATCGAGCGGTCCACATGGGACTCGGCGGCGAAGTGGACCACCTGGTCGTGCTCGGCGAGCAACTCGTCGACCAGCGCGGCATCACAGATGTCACCCTGGACGAAGGCGAATCCCGAGTGATCGCGCACCTCGTCGAGATTGGCCGGGTTGCCCGCGTAGGTGAGCCTGTCCAGCACCGTGACCGCCACATCATCCGGGCCGGCCGGGCCGAGCAGCGTGCGGACGTAGTGCGAGCCGATGAAACCGGCACCGCCGGTCACCAAGATCCTGGTGGTCATGAGGAGATCTGCACCTTGCTGTGGTCGCCGAGGACGAGACGGTGGGCGGCAGGCTTGCGAGGCGCGGGAGTCACCTCGACGTTGCGTCCGATGAGGGAGGCCTCCACCCGCCGGACCCCGCTCACCGAGGAGTCGCGCAGCACGATCGAGTACTCGATCTCGCTGTCGTCGATCCGGCAGTCGCCGGCTATCGAGGTGAAGGGGCCGACGTACGAGTCGGTGATCACGGTGTTCGCACCGACGACCACCGGTCCCACGATCCGGCTGCCGGTGACCTTCGCCCCGGGCTCGATCCGCACCCGGCCGATGATCTCGCTGTCGTCGACCGTCCCGTCGATCCGTCGCTCCAGGGTCTCCAGGACCGAGCGGTTGACCTCGAGCATGTCGGTGACGTTCCCGGTGTCCTTCCAGTACCCGGAGATGATCGTGGAACGCACATCACGTCCGGCGTCGATCAGCCACTGGATGGCATGCGTGATCTCCAACTCGCCGCGCCAGGACGGCTCGATGGAGCGGACGGCCTCGTGGATCGCCGGGGAGAACAGATAGACGCCCACCAGAGCCAGCTCGCTCTTGGGATGCCGGGGCTTCTCCTCCAGGCCGATCACCTGGCCCGCCGCGTCCAGCTCGGCCACCCCGAACGCGGTCGGGTCCGGCACCTTCGTCAACAGGATCTGCGCCTCCGGCCGCTCGCTGCGGAAGGCGTCCACGAGGTCCGTGATGCCTCCGACGACGAAGTTGTCGCCGAGGTACATCACGAAGTCGTCGTCACCCAGGAACTCACGGGCGATCAGCACCGCATGGGCCAGACCCAGCGGCGCCGCCTGCGGGATGTAGGTGACGTCGAGGCCGAACGCGGAACCGTCGCCGACCGCCTCCCGGATCTCCTCGGCGGTGTCCCCGACGATGATCCCGACCTCGGTGATGCCCGCCTCGGCGATCGCCTCCAGACCGTAGAACAGCACCGGTTTGTTCGCGACCGGTACAAGTTGCTTCGCCGATGTATGGGTTATGGGGCGCAAACGGGTACCTGAGCCGCCAGACAACAAAAGTGCCTTCATGCATATCACCCTACTTATGCCGGACTTGCTGACGGGGGGATTCCGCGTGCGAGGGGTTCCGGCAACGGGCGCGACCCCGGTGGCCCGCTATCTGGAGCGGGCCGAGGCCGGGGAAGGGTCCGCCGCGGCCGGGGGATGCGGATCCGTGGCCCCTCCGCCGGGAACGCCGCGTGGCCGCAGACCAGCGACCAGGCCGGCGATCAGTACGGCGATGCCCAGCCACACCGACGGCCTCGGCACGCCGCTGCCCGAGACGGCGCCGACGACCGCCGCGGCGAGCGGCGCGATGCCCGTGAGCAGCCCCGCTCGCCCGGCCCCTGCGGCGCGGACCGTGGAGTACCACAGCACGAAGGCGACCGCCGTCACCATCAACGCCAGATATCCGGCGGCCGCCCACTGGGACCCGGACAACTCCCGTACGGCCGACGGCCCTTCGGTCGCCGTGCCGAGCGTGGCCAGCAGCACGGCGGCCAGCCATATCGCGTGCACGGACACTCCCCACGGCGAGTGCCGCCGCAGTACCGGCACCGCGAGCAGCGTGAACGCGGCCTCGCAGCCCAGGGCCAGCGCGGCCCAGGCCACCCCGACGGCATCGGTGCGGCCCGTTCCCTCCACCAGCACCGCGCCCGCCATGACGACCGGCGCGGCCCACAGGACCTGCCGGCTTGGCCTGCGCCGCTCCAGCACCGGACCCACCACCCCGAGAACCACCGGCACACAGGCGACCGCGACGGCGACCACCGCGGGCTCCGCATGATCGACGCCCCGGACCACGGCCACGTTGAACAGCACCAGACCGGTCACCGCGATCCCGGCCAGCCACAGCCACTCGCGGCCCCGTGGCCACACCAGCCGAGCACCGGCGAGCCGTGCCATGACCAAGAGGATCACGGTCGCGGCCGCGTAGCGGACCGCCTGGGTGGTGAACAGTGGCGCGTCGACGAGCGTGCGCGAGACGGTGACGCTGCTGCCGACCAGCGCCATCCCGACCATGCCGGGGACGAGCTGGGCGAGCGAAGCGGAAGGCGTGTCCATACCGCCCACGTTGCCCGCACCGTGGACGTCGGCGACAGGTCCACAATGTCACCGGTGCAAAGGTCCAAAACCATGCTCGGCGGCGGTCGGACCGGTGTGGCGAGGGCACGGCGTGCTCGTGTGAGCCCTGTACGCGCCCCCGCCCGGGCGAGAAGACTGCCTCGGTGAGGGTGGTGGGCCGAGGCATCGCTCGCCGCCTTCGGTCAACTCCTGAGGAAGGCAGGCCGGTCGCTGTGTTGGTGCGTTTCCCCACGTCGGTGTCCGAAGCGCAGCAGTGCCTGGCCGAGGGGGCCGTGCCGATCGGCGGGGCCACGCTTGTTTGGGCCACATGGCAGCGGGACGGCTTTCCCGAGCTGGCCATGTCCCTGCGCGATGTGCCGGAGGCCAACGTGCTGGGGCGGGAGACCGTGGGTGGCGCCGTGGTCCTGCACCGGATGAACGACCGGGTGCCGGATGTGCTGCGCCTGGCGGCCGCCGCAGTGGGCACCGGGGCCGTGCGGCGGACGGCGACGGTCGGCGGCAATCTCGTCGGCAGTGCGCTGCGCTGTCTGCTGCCCGCGGCGATCGCCCTGGACGCCCGGGCGACCGTGCTGGAATCCGACGGCGTCCAGGAGACGGACCTGGCCGAGCTGGTGGCCAAGCGCCCCGTCCTGCTCAGCCTGCGCTGGCGTGAACCGATCGCCTGTGCGTACCGGAAACTCACGGGTGAGGCGGGTGGACCGCCGCCCGTCGTCGTCGCCTCGGCGGTGCACGTCGACGACGGTGGCGACAGGCTGCGGGTCGCCGTACGCGACGGTTACGACGTGCTCAGCGGCAGCGCCCCGTGCGGCGCCGACCCGGCGGAGGCGCTGCAGACGCTGCGCGCGACGGCCTTCGAAGACCTGCCGACCGCCGCGTGGGACGCCGTACGTTCGCAGGTCACCGGCCTGCTGGGTGGGCGCGGCATCGACTGACCTGCGGCCGGGGCAATCTCGTCCAAGGTCGTTTTCGTATGACGCCATGGGAGAGAAACCTCCCGGACAACAGCACCACTGAAGAGTTTCGCCAATTCTTATGGGCGAATACACTGGACGAGTGGGACTGGACCACGCCTCGCTGACCAGCCTGGCCGCCTTCGGCGACGCCACACGGCGCCGCATGTTCGAGCTCATCCGGCACGAGCGGCGGCCGATGACGCGTGAGGAGGTGGCCGACGGCCTCGGCATCTCCCGCAAGCTGGCGGCCTTCCATCTCGACAAGCTGGTGGCCGCCGGTCTGCTCCAGGCCCGCTACGAACCTCCGACGGGCATCCGCAAGGTCGGACGCAGGCCCAAGGTCTATGAACCGACGGGCGAGGCCATCGCGGTGAGCATCCCTGAGCGTCGCTATGGAATGCTGGCCGACGTCCTCACCGAGGCTGTGCTCACCGAGACCGACGACGAATCCGCCCGCGATGCCGCGCTCCGCGTCGCGTACGCGCGCGGGGAAGCCCTGGGCGGCACCGAACGCGAACGGGTGCGTCCCGGACGCCTCGGTGCCGAGCGCGGACTGGGCGTGGCGGCCGAGACGCTCGAGGAGTTCGGCTTCGAGCCCGAGCGCACCACACCCACCTTGCTGCGGCTGCGCAACTGCCCCTTCCACCCCCTGGCGGCCAAGGCCCCGGAACTGGTGTGCGCCGCCAATCAGGCGTTCCTGGCCGGCTATCTGCACGGCCTGGGAAGCGACAGGACCACAGCGGTGCTCGCCCCGCGACCCGGCGCATGCTGCGTGGAACTGCGCGGTGACCGCACGCCGGGAGGCAATCCGGAGGCGGGCACCGCCTGCGAGCGGTGAACACCGGCGGAACCGACCGCCGGCGGCCACCGCCCCCGGCTGGGCTGCTCCCTCCATGACAACAGCTGGAGTCACCGATGAACTCCACCTCCGCGACCGAAGTCACCCTCAGAGGACTGGGAGCGTGCTGCGCCATCGGCAACGTGGTGCTGCACACCGTCCTCATTCCCGATCACCTCGAGGAGAAGTTCTACATCGGCGTTCTGTTCGCCGTGGGCGCTGTCGTCATGCTCTTCGTGGCGGCGGCACTGGTGGCCTTGGCGCGCCCCATGATCGCCTGGCTGACCGGGGCCCTCGTCAGCCTCGGCATGATCGCCGGATTTCTGCTGTCGCGGACCGTCGGCCTGCCCGAGGGCTACCACGAAACCAGCTGGGATCCGCCGTACGGCCTGCTGTCCCTGATCGTCGAAGGACTGTTCGTCCTTGCCTTCCTCGCCTGGCTGGGACGCCCGACGACCGGTGCCGCACCGAGACCGCCTACGCGGCGGACCGGGAGAGTGACGGCGTCTTGACCCGTGGCCAGAATAAGACCAACAATCGTTGGTGAAATAGCTCGACGGCCGGCTCAAGGGCGAGTGCGTGCCGTATGACCGTGGACAGTGATCTCAAGGGCCTGCGGCAGGCGAAGCAGCCGGTCAGCGGAGCGCTGGCAGGGCCGTACGGGCATCCGTTCCATCCGATCCTGGTCACCGTGCCGATCGGGGCCTGGGTGTGCAGCCTGGTCTTCGACATCGCCTCGCGGATCGTCCACCGGCCTGCCTTTCTGGCCCACGGCTCGACCTGGCTGATCGCCATCGGCGTGCTCGGTGCGCTGGCGGCGGCCTGCCTGGGGTTCCTGGACCTGTTCGCCATTCCCACCGGCACGCCGGCCTTCCGCACGGGGCTGGTGCACATGGGGCTGAATCTGACCGTGACCGCCGCGTACGCGGCCGGTTTCGCCTGGCGGCAGGGCGGCAGGGCGGCAGGGCGGCAGGGCGGCAGGGCGGCAGGGCGGCAGGGCGGCAGGGCGGCAGGGCGGCAGGGCGGCAGGGCGGCAGGGCGGCGGGCACCCGGCGGGGCAGGGCGTCGGATACGGCCAACTGGCGCTCTCCACCGTCTCGCTCGCCGTCCTCGGCGTGTCCGGCTACCTCGGCGGCAAGCTCGCCTACCGCTACGGCCTCCGGGGCGCCGAGGAGTCCGCGCAGGCCGAGGGCTACCGCATCCGGCACCGCCCCTGACCGACAGCCCGGCACTCACCCCGTCCGCACCTCGGAACCACCGGAGTACGACATGGACATCGTCGCTCTTGTCGCCTGGGTGATCACCGCCCTCGGCGGATTCGTCCTGCTGGCCCGCTGGATCGCCCGCGGGGGCCTGCGCCAGTAGCAGACGGGGACGACCCGCTTCCCGGCCCCGCTCGTCTTCGGCCACTTCCTGTTCGCGGCGGCCGGACTGGTCGTCTGGATCGTCCATCTCGCGGCCGACCGGTCGGCCCTGGCCTGGACGTCCTTCGGCATCCTGGTCGCCGTCGCGCTGCTCGGTTTCACGATGTTCGCCCGCTGGATCCCCGTGTACCGCTCCGCCCCGGCGGCCGCAGGCGAGGAATCGACGCGCGCGGAACGGCATCTGCCCGTTCCCGTCGTCGCCGCCCATGGCCTCCTCGGCGCGCGACCCTGGTGCTGGTGCTGCTGGCGGCACTGGGAGTGGGCGGCAGCTGACACGGGCAGCGGATGCGGCGAGGAGCCCGGTCAGCCGCCGCCGACCTGGCCGAGGACCATCTCCCCAGCCAGGTGCGCGCCATGGCCGGTCTCGCGCGCGCTGACGGGTGCGCCCCTGGGTTGCCTGCCGGGGCGCACCCGCCTGCCGTCCTGGGTCAGTGCCGGGTCGGGAGGGGATGGGTGGTGTGCGGTGCGGCGACGGGGGCGGCACCTCGGGTCGTGGCGGCCGCGCTGCCGCCGGTGACGGCCAGCGGGCCGGCGGTGTAGAGCGCCTCGTCGAAGGCCTGGCCGCCCGCCGGGGCCTTGCCGACGGCGAAGACGGAGACCGCCTTGCCAGCGATGACGGAGGTGGAGAGGTAGTCGCCGACCATGCTGCCCTGAGTGGTGTTCGCTATCTGGGACAGGGACATGGGGCCGGCCACCGTGGTCGGGCTGCTCCAGGTGCTGCCGCCGTTGGCGGAGGAGATGTAGCCCACCTCCAACTGGCAGGTGGAGGCAGTGCAGTTGGCGTTCGGGTAGAAGTAGTAGTAGAGGCCGATCTTCGCCGTCGTGCCGGAGGTGGCGGGGTCGATGCCGATGCCCGGGATGAAGTGGTCGACGCCGCTGGTGGTGGCGTCGATGGGAACCCGGGTCACGGCCGACCAGCCGGTGCCGTTGGTGGAGGTGGCGTAGACGATGTCGTTGGCCGGGCAGCCGGAGCGGAAGCGGCAGTCCTGCCAGGCGACGTAGATCTTGCCGGATCCGTCGATCTCGGCGGACGGCAGGCCCTCACCGTCGCGCAGATTGCCGGCCACACCATGGCTGGAGACGTTGGCGATCAGCGTGCTGGAGGACCAGCCGGCGCCACCGTTGGTCGAGTTGAAGGCACGCACGGCGCTGCCGTTGGCCGAGTAGGGGACCACGACCGTGCCGTTGGGCTGGACCAGGGGCTGGCCGCCCAGGCCGCTCGGGCCTCCGGACGGGGCCACCGGCGTCGACCAGGTGGCGCCGCCGTCGGTGGAGCGGCTCATCACCACCGCGTTGCCCGAGGACGTGATGTCGACCTCGACGTAGCAGGTGCCGTAGTAGGGGCTGGAGGCGGAGTTGTCGCAGACGATCCACTCCTTGTCGTAGCCCTGGCCGTCGTTGCCGACCGCGATCACCGGGTTCTGCCAGCTCGTGCCGTTCGTGGAGCGGCTGACGGTGACGCCGGCGCCGTTGACGTTGGAGTCGATGACCAGTCCGGCGATCATCCAGGTGCCGTGCTTGGCGTCGTAGGCCACGGCCGGGTCGGAGACTCGGGCCCAGGTGCCGCCCTGGTAGGTGGTGATGCCGGGCAGCATGCCGTGCTGCCAGGTGGTGCCGCCGTCGGTGGAGGTGTTCCAGCCGATGTCGGAGGAGCCGCCGTCGGTGAACCGGCCGACCTGCGAGGAGGCGACGATCGTGTTGCCGTGAGCGAAGGTGTCCGGTTCCAGCTCGGTGGCGTGCTGGCTGGAGGTGTTGGTGAACGGGTCGGTGCTGATCTGGGTCAGTCCGGGCGGCGGGGTGGCGGTGGTGAAGGCGACGTCGTCGTAGAGGGTGTAGGTGGCGTCGCCCGCGTAGTTGTCGTCGTGGCTGAGGAGCTTGAGGGTGTAGCTGTGGCCGGCGGTCACGGACGACGTGACCTGCTTCCAGCCCTGACCGTTGGTGCAGGTCTTGGCCAGCGCGGTCGTCGTGGTGCCGGTCGTGGTGTCGGTCAGGGTGGCCGTGGCCCAGTCGTACGTCAGCGTGTCCGGGCAGGTGACGTCGTACCAGAAGGACAGCTGGGTGGCGCGCGTGGGCGCGGTGAAGGTCTGGGTGATGGAGGAGTCGCCGTTGGTGGGCGAGGTGCCGCCGACCCGGGCGGCGTACGTACCGCTGTGGGCACCGGAGTTGACGACGGCCGTGGTGCCCGCGGCGGTCCAGCCGGTCAGACTGCCGGATTCGAAGCCCCCGTTGGAGACGTCGGCCAGCGCCGGGTGCGAGGCGAGGAGCAGACCGCCTAACGAGAGCAGAGCGGTGGTGGCGGTCGCCACGGATCTGCGGACAGCAGTGCGCGACATGAGGACACCCCTTGTCGTGGAGGGAGGTTCGGACGGGGCCGCCGACGTGAGGTCGGCGGCCCGTGGGACGACGCGGTGGATCAGGACAGGGTCACGTCGTCGTAGCGGGTGTACGTGGCGTCACCCGTCCAGTCGTCGTCATGGCTGATCAGGGTGAGCGTGTAGCTGTGCCCGGCCGTGACCGGGGCGGTCTTCTGGAGCCAGCCGGAGGACGACACACAGGCCTTGGCCAGCACGGTGGTGGTCGTGCCGGTGGTGTTGTCCTTGAGCGTGGCCGTGGCCCAGTCGTAGGTGAGCGTGTGCGGGCAGGTCACGTGGTAGTGGAAGCCGAGCGTGCTGGTTCCGCTCGGCGCCGTGCAGGTCTGCGCGATCGAGGAGCCACCGTTGGTCGGTGACGTACTGCCGAGCCGGGCCGCGTACGTGCCGCTGTGCGCCCCCGAGCTCACGACCGCCGTCGTACCGGCCACAGTCCAGCCGGTCAGACTGCCTGCCTCGAAGCCGCCGTTGGCGATTCCGCCGCCGCTGCCCGAGGTGACCGTCAGGGGGGAGGTCGCCGTATGCGTGGCCGAGACACCCGTGCCGGTGACCGTGACGTTGTACGTCCCTGCCGGAGTCGAGGACGAGGTGGCCACCGTCAGCGTGGCCGAGCCGCCCGCGGTGACCGCCGGACGGCGGGGCCGGTGTCGGCCGAGCGGTGCGGCGCCGGGGGGTCCGGCGCGGTATCGGCCTGAGCGGCCGGAGCGGAGAACCACAGAGCGGGAACTGCGGTCAGGTTCGCGGTGAGCGCGGATATGCGGCCGCGTCTGCGTCTGGATCGGGGCACGGAACATCCTTTCGAACAGCCGGAGATCGTCCGGCATGCGGGGAGAAGAAGGACGTTCACGCCGATGGAGCGCGTGTTCGCAATCCGGCATGGTTGCACCGGACATGTCAAGCGCACAAGAGGGGAGACGCCAGGGCGGCGCGAGGCAACCGAGAATTTACGGAGTACAGCCAACGCACAGCAAAAACACAGGGGTTTGCTCTGTGCCGCTGAAGGGATTTCCCCTGGGGGCATCGTGGGACACCACTTGGGCGCCCGATCGCTGGCCGTGGTCGCCGTCATGGTCCCAGCCGCTGCCTGTGGCGCCGGAGTCGCACTGCCTGCCAAGACGGGCGCCTCCGCCCCCGCCGTTTCGACCCGGTCGTCCCCAGGGAGCCCGGCCCCCATCGGCTCGTCCGCGGCCGGCTCGACCCGCCGGTGCCTCAGCGGCACCGTCACGGTCCGCTAGCCGCCCGCCGACAACCCCCTGCGCACCGCCTGCGTCCACGTGGGTACGACGATCCACATCACCCTGAAGGCGCCGCCCCGCTACGGCTGGGCGCCGCTCACGAGTTCGGACCCGCGGACGGTGTCGCTGCGGGACGACCATGCCGCACCCGACGGGAACTGGTCCGCCACCGCACGCGCCGCCACTGCCGGCACCGCCACCCTCAACTCGGCCGACACCTACACCCCCGATCCGCACGGCCCGAGCTCGCGCGTCTGGCGACTGACTCTGTCCGTGATCCCGTAACCGTCCGTACACCTACGCCGGTTCGACATCCACCAGCAGCCGCCACAGCCGCGTCTGCTGCCCGAACCGGTCTCCGCGGAACGACGACGCCGACTGCAACTCCGCCGCACCGGCCCCGACCGCCCGGACAGTGGCCCGCACGGTACCGTCGGCCGTTTCCGCCGCGATCACTCTCAAGGGCCCGGTGACCACCTCGACCGGCGTCCACCCATAGGCGGCCGATCCGTGCAAGGTGACGACGACCTCGTCGCCCACCCGCACCTGCAGCGGCGGTCCCGCCGGATCCCCGGGACGGTGGACTACGGACACCTGCCTTGCCGCGTGGTCTGCCACGTCACGAACGCTAACCGCTGGGACTCCGTGCCACGAAGGCCAGGGCCGGGCCGTCAACGGTCCGGAGTGAGGAGGGGTTTGACGTCCAGGATCGGGGTCGAGTCGAGCGCTTCGAGGTTGCGGACGTGGACGCGCGTTCCGACGATGGCGAGGATGCGGACCGTATGCAGGCCGATCGGGTTGGGGCGGTCGGGGGCGCGGGTCGCGAAGACGCCGGTGAGCGGGCGCTTGGTGTCGCCGCGCGGGTGGACGCTGAGTGTGTCGCGCTCGGCGCGGTCGAGCCAGGTGAGCAGCAGCACGTCGGTGCCCGGCGCCAGTCCGTCCAGGGCGGGGGCGTACCGATCGCTGAGTAGGCCCGGGGCGCGGTGCCGGGATTGCTCCCGGTCCGTTTCCCCGGACCTCTCGCCGAACCCGCCGTGCCTATTACTAGGCAACGG